>CAZFPM010000118.1:0-17685 GCA_964520965.1 uncultured Myxococcales bacterium | reverse complement strand
AGAGTTCGATGTCGCCGCTGTCTTCGTTGAACTGAGCCTCGATGTCGCGTTCCTCGCCGAAGACCTTCTTGGCTGCGGTCTTCAGCGCGGCCTCGAGGGTCTCGACCAGAACGCTACGGTCGATTCCGCGCTCGCGGCCGACCTGCTCGATCGTCATGTTCAGGTCCATCCAGTCTCCTTCTCGTTCGGATCGCCTGCGCTCTCGTCAGGCGTCCTGCTGCGTCGTCTCTCTTCAGTCGGCGCGTCGAAGTCGTACACAGTCCGACCGCGGCGCACCCATTCGATTTCGATTTCCGTCAACTCCCCATCGGCCGTTCGAACGGCCGCCTTTCCACCGTCTACCCGTTCCAAGCGTCCCTCGAGTACGACCGAGCCCTGCCCCGCCGACTCGGTCAGGACGAGCCGGACCTCTCGCCCCACGTTGAGCGCGAACTGGCGCTCCGTCTTCAGCGTTCGCTCGATCCCGGGGCTCGACACCTCGAATCGGTAGCTGAAGCCGACGACATCCTCGACGTCGAGCAGGTACCCTACCTCTTTCGCGACCCGCGTGATCTCGTCGATCGTGATCCGTTCGCCGTCCCCCGAGGTCTCATCGCGGTCGATCACCACCCGAACGAGTCCGGAGCGACCGTGCTGTCCGACCTCGATGTCGTAGACCACGGCACCGGCTTCCGCCACGATGGGCGCCGCGAGCGCCTCGATGCGGTCGGCCAGTTCCTGGTTCTTACGCTTCGACTTGGACATGGGACGCAAAAAGAGCAAAGGGACCGGCTCGAGCCGGTTCCTCCGTCCTGTGGTGCGCGGGGGAGCGGCCGTTCGCTCGCGGTGCCGGATGCCCGTAACGGGCCGTCGGTTGGCCACCCAGGAGGGTGACCGGCGTCCGTCCGAAGACGGAGCGAGCGAAACCGTCGGCGCTTCTATCGCGAACCCGTCCCCGACGCAACCTCAATCGACCGCGCTCCTACATGCGGCGATGGCGGAGGCTCGGGATGGCGGCACGCACCTCTTGGAGTCGAGCACGATCCAACTCCCCGGCGACCCACCCCTCGCCGGAGTCGACCTCCGCCAACACGGTCCCCCACGGGGACGCGACCAGGGCGTGGCCGAACGACTCGCGGCGCCCGTAGTGCGGCCCTACCTGAGCCGCCGCTGCGACGTAGCAGGTGTTCTCGATGGCCCGTGCGCGCAACAGCGGATGCCAATGGGCGAGCCCTGTACGCAACGTGAACGCCGCCGGGACAGCCAGGATCTCCGCACCGTTCGCCGCGAGAGCGCGGTAGAGCTCCGGAAAGCGCAGGTCGTAACAGATCGACAACCCGACGCGCCAACCGAGCAATTCGACGCACACCGGCGCTGGCGGACCCGCGGCGACGGTTTCGCTCTCGCGGAAGCGCGTGTCCTCGGACACGTCGACGTCGAACAGGTGCATCTTCCGGTACACGCCGACGATCTCGCCATCTGGCGCGATCGCGACACAGGTGTTGTACGTCCGGCCCGGGTCGGGGCCCACTTCCGAGATGCTTCCGAGCACGATCCCCACCCCATGACGGGCCGCCGCTTCGCGAACGGTGGAGACCTGGAGGCCCGACAGTGTCTCCGCCGCCGCGATGCGTTCGTCGTCCGGCGCGAGCAACGTCGCGTTCTCCGGGAAGACGACCATCTCGACCCCGGCGGCGGCACACTCGGCAACCGTGGACACCATCGAGGCGAGATTGTCGGCGACCGGGCGGTGCGAGTTCATCTGGGCGACCGCCAGCCGCAGCCGGCCGGGATCCTTCACGCCGTCACCGTCCAAGATCGTAGACCCGCACGTCGTCGAACCGCACCGGCGACTCCCAGTCGTTGAAGCCGAAGTGCGCGTGATCCGATCCTCGGAGCGGGTCGGGATCGTCGAACTCGATGAACAACTCGTCATCGACGTACCAGCGGACACGGGCGTCGTTGCGCTCGACGGCCATGCGGTAGGTGCGCCCGGGCTCGACCTGTCGGCCGTGCGCACCGACCAGGCGGTCGTCGCCGTGTTCGTCGAGACGCGCGATGATGTTCAGGCGGTTGTCCCAGCCACCGAAGATCCCGATGTAGCCGGTCTGGTGGGTCCGTCCGTCTGTGAACACCTCGAACTTGATGTCGCCCTCGGGCGAGTCGCCTCGGGCGAGGAAGGTTATCCGCACGGCGTCTGGCAATGGGACGTCGAGCCAGAGACCCTCGTTGCGTGCTCCAGCGACGGTCACCCAGCCATCTTCGATGCGCCAGGCATCGCTGGTGGTCGACCAGTGCTCGGAAAGTTCCGAGCCGTCGAAGTCGTCCGAGAAGACCGGAACCGGCTCCGCGGCGGGCTCCGGGGACGTCGGCGGCGGCTCCGTCCCCCCCCCCCGACAGCCCCCGCCCGCCGCGACGAACACCGTCGCGAGCACGTAGCCGACGACCGCGGGTTGCATCGGCCGCGGACGCGCGTCGCCGCGCGACCGAGACCTACGCACCGTCGTCCTCCGTCGGCCCGTCCTGCAGGGGCTCGTCGTCCTCGGAACCGGCGTCGTCCCCGGAACCGGCGTCGTCCTCATCGCTGGAGGCCGAAGCGAGCCCCTCGCCCTCTTCGCCGCTCGAGTTCGAAGCGCCTCCGCCGGGTTCTTCTGAAGCAGCGCGAACACGAACGCTGGCGCTCGACGCGGAAAAGTCGGCGTGGTCGACCTTGGGCGGCGAGTAGGGGTGATGGGATACGTGATTCTCGGAGAGCTCGGCCAGCTCGGTGTTCTGGGTACGCACGAGCGACGACAACGTCTGGATGAAGTTCCACAGGAGCTTCACTGCCATCACCGAATCGGCGCGGAGGATCTCGTAGAAGTCGTCCCGCGTAATCGCGATCAGGTGGCTCGTGTCGAGCGCTGTGACCGACGCCGAACGGGGCCGGTTGTCGACGAGCGACATCTCGCCGAAGTACTGGCCGGGTCCGAGCTGCGCGATCTCCGTGTCCGCGCTGTGCACGCCCACGCGCCCCTCGACGACGATGTAGAACTCGTCTCCGCTGCCTCCGACCTCGATGAGCCGGTCCCCTTCCCCGACGAAGCGTGCCTGACACACCGGGATCACCTGCAGGAGCTCGCCGAAGGTCAGGTAGTGGAAGAGCGGAATGCGACGGAGCGTGTCGAGCGTCAGCCGGATTCGGAGTGTCTTCTCGGTCTCCCCACCGGCGCCGGCGTAGACGGCAATGGCGGTGATGTTGTCGTGGCCCCCGCTCTTGTTCGCGAACTCCACGAGGTCGCGCGCGGCGCTCTCCGGCAGACTGTGCTCGAGGAACGTCCCGAGGTCGAGGGCGTCGAGGAATCCGTGCAGCCCGTCGGAACAGCACAGGAAGACGTCGCCGGGAAGCACATCGATCTCGAGCGTATCGACCTCGACGGACGGGTGCACACCGACGGCGCGAGTCAACGCATTGAGGTGCCGGACCTTCGCCTCGTCGTCCGGCTTGACGCGCCCGGCGCGGATCATCTCGGTCAGGATGGTGTGGTCGGTGGTCACCTGGTGGACGCGGTCCCCGCGCCGCAGGTAGAGGCGGCTGTCGCCGACATGGCCGACGATGCCGCGCTCGCCGAAGAGCAGGAGCGCGGTTGCGGTCGTCCCCATACCGCGTTGCTCCTCGTTCTCCTCAGCGCTCTCCTTGACCCGCCGATTCCCTTCCTGAATGGCGGTCGCCATCAGTTGGAGCGCCCCTTTCCGGTCGGCCCGTGTCCCGGTGACGAGCCGTTCAAACTCGGCGTGGTGCTCGGTCACGAACTCGACGATGGTATCGATGGCGAGCCGCGAGGCGACCTCGCCTGCGGCGTGCCCGCCCATGCCATCGCACACGACGTGCAGGCCCAGTTCCGGCAGTGACGCGAACGCGTCCTCGTTATGAGGGCGGCGCCGTCCGACATCGGTCAGCGCGCTTACCTGGAAGTTCATTCCGGGTCTCCGTCGGGTCTGGGGCTTTCGGCCGCGTATTGCTCGCGGGCGAAGATGAAGAGGCTTTGTATGACCGACGCGGTCGGGACTGCCAGCAAGGCACCGACGATTCCGTACGCGTGTTCGCCGGCCAGGAGCGCGAGGATGACGATCACCGGATGGATCCGGGCCGCCGAACCCACGATTTTCGGATTCAGGATGTTCGCTTCGATGAAGTGTATACCGATGATCCACGCGATGACGAGCGCCACCGTCGAAAGCCCTTGACTGAGGGCGACGAGAACGATCGGAACGGACGACAGGATCGTCCCGAATATCGGTATCAGGCTGAACACCCCGGCCACGCAGGCCAGGAGGAACGCGAACTTCACGTTGAAGATCGCCAGGCCGATGCCGGTGAGCACCGCGTTTATCCCGCAGATCGCCACCTGCCCGCGGATCACCCCGGCGAGGCCGCGGTCCAACTTGCCGAGGAGGTCGCGGACCGCCGGGCGGTCGGCTTCCGGGAAGAGTCCCGTGAAGAAGACGACCAGCCTCGGGACATCGATCGAGATGAACGCCGCGATCATCAACGTCACGAAGATCGAGACGATGGCGCTCACCAGGCGGATCACGATCCGCTGGCTGAATTGCAGGATCTCGGAGACCTCCTCGCCCGACGCCTCCAGCGTTCGGGTGAGCGAGTCGGCAAACGCGCGCTCCAGGTCCAAGCCGCTGCGCGGATCGGCCTCGCCGGCCCGGTCCGCGGACAGGATCCGCCAGGCGCCCTCCCCGAACGGGACGACGACCAGGTCTTCGTCGCCCGGGATCACTTCGACCTCGCCGGCCCCGTTGGTCCGGAGTCGCATCAACACCGGGGCCCCGGTGTTGATCTCGTCCGCGACGTCCACGGTCAGCAATCCGCTGCGATACAGGTCCCTCTCCTCCGCCGTCAGTGCGGCGACGAAGGCGGCCTCGGCCCGGGCACGACGCAGCGCTTCGCCGACCTCTTCGGCGGCGCCGGTCGGACCGGCCTCAGTGACCGGGGTCGACGCCAGGATCCGACTGAGGTCGTTGACCCGATCGTTGACCTGCGGAACGAAGTCGTCGCGCAGGGTACGGACGAAGCGCGGCACCTCGGCCGCCATACCACCCGCTTCGACTGCGAGCCGCGGCGCGAACACGGCGACGAACGTCAGTGTGCCGCCGAGCAGCACGCTGTAGACCACGATGACGGCTCCCCACCGGGGCACGGAGCGGCCGCGGACGTGCAGACCGCTCAACCGTGCGACGATGGGTTCGATCAGGTAGACGAGCAGCACGGCGACGAAGAGCGCGGCGGCGATCTCGAAGAACGCGACGACGAAGGACGCGGCCAGCAGGAAGAGCACCGCCGGGATCAGGAGGCGACGAACCCCGCGCTTCCCCTTCTCCGTCGTCTCTCCGTCGTTCATCGGCGCTCAGTCTGCGATCGCTTCGCGGAATCGCTCGAACATCACCGCCGCGTCGTGGGGTCCCGGTCCTGCTTCGGGGTGATGCTGCACGCTGAACGCTCGCTTGTGCGGGACCGCGAGCCCTTCGATCGTCTGGTCGTTCAGGTTGACGTAGGTAACTTGAATGTCCTCGGCCAGACCGTCAAGCGAGACCGCGTACCCGTGGTTCTGGGACGTGATCTGGACACGGCCCGTCGCCTTCTCCAGCACGGGCTGGTTCGGGCCCCGGTGTCCGAACTTCAGCTTGAACGTCCGGGCACCGAGCGCACGGGAAAGGAGCTGGTGGCCGAGGCAGATGCCGAAGATCGGCACCCGTCCGACGATCGCGGACACGCGCCCGACGTCGGCGTCCATCTGTCCCGGGTCACCGGGGCCGTTCGACAGCAGCACACCCGCCGGGCGGAGGGCCAGGAGCCGGTCTGGGTCCGTGTCGTGCGGGAATAGCGTGACTCGCATCCCCTGCTCGAGCAGATGTCTGAGGATGCTGTGCTTGACGCCGAAGTCGAGCACGGCCACCCACGGTTTGTCAGTGTCTTCCGCCGGCCACGGTCCGTCGTCGTCGCTCAGCGCGACCTGGCGGGGGACGAAGGGGTCGTTGGTCGCGACGAGGCTCGCCCGCCGTGGCGCGTCGACGCTCACCTCGCCGACGTAGTCGACGGTGCCGTATTCCGGCGCCGCGAGAATCTCTTCGACGATGCCTGGGACGTCCGCGGGGCCCGCGTCGTGCACGACCGCCCCCATGACGGCTCCGGCATCGCGGATCCGCCGGGTCAACGCCCGTGTGTCCACGCCCGTGATCCCTACGACCCCCTGCTCGGCGAGGTAGTCCTGAAGCGTCGCCGTCGCCCGAAAGTTCGAGCAGACCCGAGACGCCTCACGGACGATGAAACCCGCGACCTGCACCCGATCCGACTCGACGTCGACGGGGTTGACGCCGTAGTTGCCGATGTGCGGAGCGGTCATCGTCACGAGCTGACCGCGGTACGACGGGTCGGTCAGAATCTCCTGGTACCCGGACATCGAAGTGTTGAAGACGACTTCGCCGATCGCTCGACCCGACGCCCCGAATGCCTCGCCAACGAAGTGTTCGCCGTTCGACAACACCACGACCGCCTTCGTCTTCCGCATCGCTACCTCTGCTCAGTGGACCCCATCGAAGATCCGGCTCCAGCGGATCCCGCCGCGGACCCGGTCCCGACTGAAGAAGATGAACATCGCCGAGCCCTTGACGTTCTCTATCGGTACCTGTCCCCAGCATCGGCCGTCGGAGCTGTTGTCGCGGTTGTCCCCCATCACGAAGACGTGGTCGTCACGGACCACTATCTCTTCGAATTGGGGCGCGTCCCCGAACGACCACGTCGTGTACTCCGCGTCGTTGTCCATCCGTTCCGTCGCCTCGATCACCGGCCGCCCTCGGACTGTCGCGTCGAGGGCGTGCGCACCGGTACGCGCGATCGGAACGTCGTTGACGTGGACGGTGTTGTCCTCCAGCCGGATCCGATCGCCGGGGAGCCCGATCACGCGCTTGATGTAGTCCTTGCCGACCGCGAGGCTGTCGCGGTCGAGGCAGATATCGACGCCGTTGACGAAGGCCGAATTCCGGTTGGTCAGGTCGTCTGCGTTTCGGAGCTCGCCGTCCGGGCCCGCGCTCCGCAGTTCGTAGGACTGACCGGTCGCCTCGTATTCGAACGGCCGTCCCCAGGCGTCGTCGCGGGCGTCGGCGCGCAACGAGGGGACGTCGTCGAGGCTGGCCGGGTACCCGCCGTTGTCGCGAGCGTATCGCTCGAGGTGAGCGGTCACGATGCCGATGTCGACCTGCGTCTGCACCTCTTCGACCGGGAACACGAAGACCACGATGTCCCCCCGGTCGACGTCGCCCCACTGCCATAGGTAGCGGGTCGTGAACGGGACGCGGACACCGTAGGCGAACTTGGAGACGAAGAGGTGGTCGCCGACGAGCAGTGTCGGCTCCATCGACCCGGTCGGGATCTGGAAGGCCTCGATGACGAAGGCGCGCAGGACGAGAGCGAAGAGGATCGCGATGCCGATGGACTCGGCATATTCCTGGAGCTTGCCCTTCCTCACGTGGGCGAGGCGCGCGGCGTTGACGACATCGAGCTCTGCAGCGGCCTCGGCGAGCCGCCTCGCGTCGCCGGAGCGGAGGGCGGCGGCGAGTGCGTCCTGGGCGGCCCGCACCTCCTCGGTTTGCTCGACGCTCAGCTCCCGGGCGCGCCTGAGGAGATAGCGCGACTCGCCGAGGAGCTGCCGCGCGCGGCGCTTCCCGATGCGGGGCAGCTCTGTCGGCTCCTCGGCCATCTCACTCCACCTTCAGCACGGCAAGGAACGCTTCCTGTGGTATCTCGACGTTACCCACCTGCTTCATACGCTTCTTGCCGGCCTTTTGTTTCTCGAGCAGCTTGCGCTTTCGACTGATGTCGCCCCCATAGCACTTCGCCGTGACGTTCTTCCTGAAGGCGCGGATAGTCTCCCGTGAGATGACCTTGTTGCCGATCGCCGCCTGAATGGGAACCTCGAACTGCTGGCGCGGGATCAGCTCTTTGAGCTTCTTGCACAGGGCGCGACCGCGGAGATACGCGGTGTCGCGGTGATTGATGATGCTCAGCGCGTCGACCTTCTCGCCGCCGACCAGTACGTCGAGCTTCACGAGATTCCCCGGGCGATGGCCGGCCATCTCGTAGTCGAACGACGCATAGCCACGAGACACCGACTTGAGCCGGTCGAAGAAGTCGAACACGACCTCGGCCAGCGGAAGCTCGTACGTGACGTTCATACGAGCTGGGGTCAGGTAGCCGATCTCGACCTGATTCCCGCGGCGTTCCTCGCACAGCGCGATGACCGCCCCCACGTAGTCCGGTGATACGTGGACGTGAGCCGTGATCCAGGGCTCTTCGAAGAGTTCGATGTCCTGGGCCTCCGGCAGGCGGCTCGGGTTTTCGACCAACTGCACGGCTCCGTCGCTGTCCGTCACCCGGTAGACGACCGTCGGCGCCGTCGAGATCAGGTCGAGTTCGTACTCGCGTTCGAGCCGCTCCTGGATGATCTCCATGTGCAGCAGCCCGAGGAACCCGCACCGGAAGCCGAAACCGAGTGCCTGTGATGTCTCCGGCTCGAACGACAGGGCGGCGTCGTTCAGCTGGAGCTTCTCCAGCGACTCCCGGAGCTCGTCGTAGTCTTTCGTATCGATCGGGAAGACGCCGCAGAACACGTTTGGCTTGACGTCCTTGAATCCGGACAGTGCCTCGGGGGCCGGACGACTCGCATGGGTGATGGTGTCGCCGATCTTGGTCAGCTTCACGTCCTTGATCCCCGTGACGATGAAGCCGACGTCGCCGGCCGCCAGATCGGACACCGGCATCGCGAAGGGGGAGTACACGCCGACGTCGAGCACCTCGCTCTCGGCGCCGGTTCGCATCAACCGGATCACGTCGGATTTACGCACCGTCCCATCGACCACCCGCACCATCGTGATGACGCCGCGGTAGGCGTCGAACCAGCTGTCGAAGACGAGCACCCGCAAGGGCGCGGCGGGGTCGCCGGTGGGAGGCGGGACGCGCGCGCACACCGCCTCGAGCACCTCGCCGATGCCGGTTCCCATCTTCGCGGAGCACTCGGCGGCCTCGCTCGCGTCGATGCCGATCACCTCTTCGATCTCCTCGCGCACGCGCTCCGGTTCGGCGCTCGGGAGGTCGATCTTGTTCAGAACGGGGAGAACCTCGAGGTCGGCCTCTACGGCGAGGTAGACGTTCGCAACGGTCTGAGCCTCGACACCCTGGCTCGCGTCGACGACGAGGATCGCTCCCTCACACGCCGCGAGGCTGCGGCTGACCTCGTAGTTGAAGTCGACGTGGCCCGGTGTGTCGATCAGGTTCAACTCGTACGTCAGCCCGTCGGAGGCGGTGTACGACAGTCGCACGGCCTGTGCCTTGATCGTGATCCCGCGCTCCCGCTCGAGCTCCATGTTGTCGAGGAACTGCGCGCGTCGATCGCGGTCCGCCACCGTTTTGGTGAACTCGAGCAGACGGTCGGCGAGCGTGGACTTCCCGTGATCGATGTGAGCGATGATCGAGAAGTTGCGGACGAGTTCCTGACTCATGAATTCGGGCGCGCGAGACACGGCCGGCGGGTCGGGCCGGGGCCCTTCGGCCCGAGGCGAGGTTCGGCGGAACCTACGTTTGCCCCCGGTTCGTGTCAACGGTCGGCCTTCGGTCCGCGCGCCGTTCGTGCGGGCGCGGGCCGCGTCGCCCCTCAGGAACGCGACGCCGTGTGGCGACCGCAATCGCGGACCGCTTGTCCCCAATAGCGCGAGCGCGCTAGGATCCCATCCCCGACCGAAACCACCGGGGACGTTCCAGGACGACAACGATGTTCAACGAACCGCACCTTCGCCGCCGCCTGCTCCCTCTCGTCGTCGCGCTCGCCGCGCTCGCCGGCGGGTGTGGTTCCGGGGGCCAGATCACCGATGAAGACACCGCAGTGGGCGAAATGCCCAGCGCATTCATGAGCGCCATGTTCACCGAAGAGGGGCTCCTCGTAGAGCGCGTGGACACCAACCTCGACGGGGCCGCCGACATCTGGAAGTTCTTCCAGGTGCTCGACGACAACGATGAGCCGGTCGTCGATCCTCGCGCGTTGTCGTACGAGGCCCTCCAGCATCGTCGCCTTGTCCGCAAACAACTCGACGTGAACCAGGACGGCGCCATCGACGTGGTCTGCAACTACTCGAGTCAGGAGGACCTGGCGAGCGAAGAGGTCGACAGCGACTTCGACGGAGTCCTCGACCGCACCGACACGTTCGAGGCGGGGATCCGGGCGATGAGCGAATCCGACCACGACGGCGACGGGCGCGTCGACGAGACCCGGTACTACCGGGGGGTCGACCTACACCGCATCGAGCGGGACACCAACGGGAACGGCATCGTCGACCAGTGGACCTACTACGATGGGGGCCAGCTGCAGCGAATCGGGTCGGACACGACCGGCGATGGGGACATCGACACCTGGAACCGGCGCCCCGCGCCGATCGCGACTCCCACCACGGCGGCCCGTCCGACGACACCGGACGCGACGCCCGACGCGGAGCCCTCGGAAGGCGAGACGACGGCCGAGGAGTAGCCGCTACTCCGGACGGACCACGACGGCGACCCGGCGTACCGAGGAGGGGTCGAAGGGCGCTTCTTCTGCATCCGGCACCGGTACCTCGACCTCTTCCACCACCTCGGCCTGCTCCACCACGTCGGCCACAGCCGACGGCGGGGGTCGAACGGCTCGCTCGAGCTGCGGAGACCGAGGTGGCTCGTTTTCGGCGGACGGCTCGGATGGCTCGCGCGGCAACGTTCGTGAGAGATCCGCCGCGGGGTCGACGGCGACCTCCTGTCGGTCGAGCACGCGCTCGTCGCGCGACCGAGTCGCGGGCGCTGCGGACTGCCCCTCGACGGAGTCGTAGAAGGTGAACGTGTCGAGCGGAATCCGCTGCTCCGGAGCGACGATCGGCTGCCGGTGGTCACTGCCGTCGGAATGCTCGGCCTCGAAGTACGAGGCGATGGGCGCCGGCATCTGCTGACCGATGCGGAATCCCACCGCGAACGTGGTCGCCAGCCCGGCGGCCACGGCAACAGCGACGTAGAAGCGCCTCGAACTCTTCTTTCGGGTGCGACGCGCCATCAGCTCCTCGAAGGTACGACCCCCACCGTGGGGTGCCGCAGTCGTCGGACATCAGCTTACGACCCCCACCGAAACGGTCAAACTTCGAGCGTCGGATTCATCGCTCGCGGCGAGCCGGGTCGAGCGCAACGATCTCCAGCGGCGGACCTTCGGTCAGATCGAGCACGGCGCCGAGGTGGAACGGGATGTCGATGTACGGGCCGTCGACGTACACGACACCATCGTCCATCAGGCTCTGCAGAACGAGTCGCTCTCCGATATGCCGAACGGCGCGGATCAGCTCGTAGCGCACCCCGCCGGTCAGGTAGGGCTCCCGCACGAGGTACTGCACCAGCGCGCCTTCGAGCGGCATGACGGTTCCGCCGGCCGAGCGAATGCCGGCCGTGGATCCTGCCGGAGTGCTGATCCACATGCCACTCGATGCATGCCGCTCGGAGCGATTGCCGGCAGTGACGACGTAGCGACTCATCATCGCGGGATTCCGGCTCGTGACGAGCAGGTCGTTCATGCAGGGGAACGGATGCAGCTGCCCATCGACGCGGATCGCGATCCGTCGCAGCACGCTGGCATCGTATCGGCCGTCGACGAAGTCGCGCAGGATCTCCTGGACACCGGCCGCATCGCCGGCACAGAAGTACCCCGTCGACCGCTCCGGGTCGGAGTTGATCCCGAGAAGCGGAACGCCGATGACCCGGTGGGACACGTCGAGCACGGTTCCGTCGCCACCAACGGCGACGGCAAGTGCGGTACCGGCGGGCACGCCCCGGAATGCGTCTCGGTCGACGTGGCTTGCCTCGACGCCGAGCGACTCCAGCATCTCGGCGACGCGGTCGTTGGCCTCGTGTTGGTGGTCCGCCGCGTGCTGCATCTGCGCGAAGGCGTACGGGTCCTTCCGCTCCAGTTGCTCGAGGCGACCCGGCGACGTGCGCCGGAGGACGTCGATCTTCGCTGTCTTTCTGATGACGACTGCTTTCATAGGCCGCTCGCTCCCCGCGCGTACCACGCCCGGATGACCTGCTCCGCCGGTTTGTGGCGGGGGGTGTACCCATCATCGCCCGAACCACCGTCTCCGAACCAGTTCCACAAGAAGACGCCGCCCAGGAACTCGGCATCGGAGAAGCTCGCGGCCAACGCCCGATAGAGATCACGTTGGACCTGCAGGTCCACGGCGCCGGTCTGGGTGTAGTCCCACGGGTGCCAGGCGGCCGCAGCCTGGCTGACGTATCCGACCTCGGTGATCAACACCGGGCGCCCCACCGAAGCCGAGACCTCGCCGAGTGCCGCCACGGCCGGGGCCCAGGCTGCCTCGAGTGCCGCCACGTCGGGCCGCTCCTCGGCCGACTCGGCGAGCTCGAAGTAGGCGCTCACGCCGATCGCGTCGAGCGCCTCCCAGAACGGCGTGCGCTCGAATCGGTCCCAGTTCGCCGAGTAGGTGAGCTGCCCGGAGAAGGTCGCCCGGACGTCGTCGATGAGGCCACGCCATGCGTCCTCGCGTTCCTCCAGGCTCCCGAGCTCGGACCCCACGCTCAACCACGCCACACCCTCGTCCGCCGCAATGGCCGCGTAGTGCAGGATGAAGGTGCGGTATGCCGCGAACCACGCATCCGGGTCTTCGGGCGCGAGACGGCCGCGCCACTCTCCAGGTCCCCGGTGGTCGAGGCGCAGGATCGGCATCAACATCACGTCGAGGCCAAGGGCATGGGCGCTCCGGATCGTACGGACCAGATCGGCGTCCGTGGGACTTTGCCCGTCTCGTGCCCGGATGGTCGTCGCCGCAATGTCCGCCTGGTACCACGCAAACACCAGGTTGACCGTGTCGGCCCCGGTGCGCGCGACCTCCCAGAGGTAACCTTCATACGACCGCCCCGCCTCCTCGAAATGCAGGCCGAGCGCAATCCCAGCCGCGAATCGGTCGGGTTCGGCGCCGGAGGCGCTCACGGACGGAGGAGCGAGCGTGCCGACCAGGGCCACCGCGACCGACGCCGAGACCACTGCGGTTGCCAGCGCGGACCGCCGCCGACCGCCCCCCATCACGGGACTTCGATCGCGTCGGGTGCCGGCGCGTCGACCACCGTCACGTGGACCCACCCTCCGTCGGCAGTCACATCAGCTACGAGGGCATCTCCGACGGTCGTGCCGGCCAGGGAGACAACGGCCGCTGCGACCTCTTCGAAGGACACGGTCTCATCCAAGGCGAGCTCCAACGCGACGGCCCCTTCCGTCGCCCACCGTTCGGCGACGTCGACCACACCGGGGTGCACGTCTCGGAGCGCCCCGCGGAGCGCGACGAAGGGCAACGCGGTTCCCGAGGAGTAGACGATGACCAGCCGTTCGCCATCTGGGACGCCGGCGAAACCGGCCGGCGCTGCGCCCTGCATGGCCTCGTCGAGGTAGCGGGCGAGCAGAAGCGCTGCCTCGGCGACGGCGGCGGCGTCCTCGTCGGCGAATGCGACGCTCGATAGCTGCATTTCGCGAACGACCGCCCCCGAGCCGACATCGAGGGCGACTGCGGTGAGCACGAGGGCCACACGACGGCGACCAAGCCAGGCGTTCTCGAACGGGCCGGCGCGCTCGACGCGTCCCACGACGACGGTGCGCGCGCCGTAGAGCCCGGCGAAGCTGCGCGCGTTGTTCTCGGTGATGTCCGGCCGGCGAAAGACCCGGCTCACCGTGCCATCGGGCCCGACCGCCCGGGGGGAGATCAGCGAAGAGCCGGGACGACGGGCTCGCTCGAACAGAGCCTCGTCCAAGGCCCCGGCGGGGTCCGACGCCTCGCTCTCCCACCAACATCCGCCTGCCTGGTCGACGATCATCGGCAGCACCTCGGACGCGGCGGGAAGCGCCACCACCAGCGCCCCGGCGAGCACGAAGGCACCGACGCACCGAGAGACGACCGACCAGCAGGGGTGGAGAAGTGGCTGCGCCAATGCGAACCCGAGGGGAGTAGCGGTCCGCCGACGACACCCGCGGTCGGTCGAGCCACCCGAGCCGAGCCGTCAGAAACGGGGTGCCGCCGGATCGATGGTCTCCCAATACAGGTACGCGACCCCGAGGTCCAGCCACCCACCCGGACCGAGCGACACCGCGTCACCCCGAATGGCGCTTGCAGCAGGAGTGTCACCGGGCTCCTCGATCGCGCCCGCCGCGAGGCGCAGCGTCGCGGCGATGGGCGGGTGCGCGAGCCGCACGGTCGGCGATGCCCCATCGACCCCGACGAACGCGGACTGAACCGTCTCCGCCGGCGATCGTCCACACGCGTCGATCCACCGGCCACCGGCCAGGAGCGCGACATCGCGGTAGGACTGACCGAACTCGGACTCGACCGAAGTGTCATCTCCGAAAGCGCAGTCATCTCGAGGGCCGTCGGTCGAGCCGACGGCGACGGTCACGAGACGGGCGCCGCTCGAACCGACGATGTCCGCATAGAACTCGGTCAGTGCGTCACGCGCGCCGCCGTCCGGCAACGCTTCGGCGAACGGGTGTCCGTCGAGGCCGTTGTACTCGCCCTCCCGGAATCCGGAGTCCTCCCGCATCGCCGCGAGCACGAGCCAAAGCGGGGTCTCCTCTGTCTGGCGCGACCGCACGTGCTCGAGCGCGACGCGTGCGTGCGCCCAGAGGCGTTGGTCGGCCTCGCCGAGTTCCATGCCGGACACCCTGGCACGTAGATCCTCCGGCCGTGTGATCGGCTCGCCGGGAACTGCTTGTCCGGTCTCGTGGGCGTCGCCGACGACGAGCCAGACGCGCGTTTCGAACCCGATCTCCGCACGCGTGGCGATCAACTCGGCGGCGCGCTCGACGAGGGCAAAGTCGAGGGGCACCATCGGCGCCGCGGTATCCAGGACGAGCACGACATCCACGACTGGGGCCGGCGGCACGGGCTCGAGCGACTCGCACATCGCCCGAGTCCGGGCCGTGTCGCGGGGCGCGACCGCATCTGCGCCGACGCGGGCAAAGAAGTGGGCCTGCTCTGCCGAGGCCACGCTCCCATCTTCCCCGTGGGCGACGACAGCGATCGAGAGGCGAGCACCAGGGCCGTCGGGGCGAACGTCCACACGGACGACGAAGTGTTCGAATCCGGGCGCATCGCGCTCGGGCGGGGCGGCGAACGCGCCGAGGGCACTCCCGACCCCCGCCACGACCGCAATGACAGGGATCGGGTCGTCGGAGTCGATATCGATCTCCGTGACGTAGCCGCGGTGATCCCGGTGCTCCCACCCACCGCCGCTTGCCACGCCGTGGGCCGAGAAGCCCGAGACGATCGCGGCGCGCAATCCGTCCCACGGGACCGGCTCGTCGACCGATGCGAGCAACGCCGCTGCGTCGTCGTCGGGGCCGAGTATCCAGGCCCCGGTGTCGGCCCCCTCGGCGAACACCTCGAACGGCGGGGGCACCGCGAGCCGGCCTCCGGCGACCGCGAAGAGCCAATCGGACATCAGACCAACTTCGCCAGCGCGACACACGGACGCCAAGGGCTCGCTCCCGTCGAGGACGCCGTCACCGTCGGTGTCCGGATTCCGCGGGTCGAACTCCCCTCGTTCCCGGTCCCAAACGCCGTTGCGGTCGAGATCCTCTTCTCCATCGTCGAGCCCGTCGCCATCGGTATCGGCGACCGCGGGGTCGGTCTCCTGTTCATCCAACCGGCAGTCCCGGTCGGCGTCCTCGATCAGGTCGAAGAGCCCGTCGCCATCGGTGTCGACTCCCGAAGCCGGTGCCGTGCACGTCTCTGTGGGCTCGGTGTCCGTCCGCCCGATCGCCGCGTCTTCGACTCCGACGTCGCCGGACGACACATCGTCCGGTGACGCGAGCCCCGCGAGATCCGGCGTGCACGCAGCGAGCAGTAGCGCGATCGATATGGCTGGAGTTCTGGTCATCGACACCGTTGGTCGCGGCTCGTCACGGTAGCAGTGCCTGCAAGTTGCCGCAAATCGCAGCCTGTGGGCCCGAACACCCAAATTGACGCCGCGAGGCGGGCCTCATACCCTATTGTCGCGACTTGGAGAACAGTACGTCTCGACCGCACGAAGTCGGTGAACGGTCTCCCTTCTTCTACGACCGTCGCACATGCGCTCCCGTCGGCGGTGCTACGCTGCCAAGACGGCGAGTTCAGCCACGCGGCCATCTCCCGCCACATAGACATCGCTCCCGGGCTCTCGCCCACGGCTCAGAGGCTCCCATGCCAACCAGGTCCTCGCTCCTCGTCGTCGCCGCCCTCCTGGTCATCGCCACCGAGGCGGCGGCCGAGAGGCCCGCGGAGATCGACACATCCCGGTCCGACCACGTCTCGCTCCGCTACTCGTTCGAGCGTGGCGCCTCTCAGGCCTTCGCGCTCGATGCGTCGACCGTCTCCGAGGGTTTGGAGGGTACGCGAGGGACCGTCACCGAGTTCACGATCTCCATGCCGGTGACCTACGAAGTCCAGACCGTGGACGACGCGGGCGTCGCCACTGTCGCCACGAGCTTGCGCGCCCCCGTGATGTCGCTCACCGTCGGCGGCGAGAGCGAGGGAGTTCGGGGCATCTCCGAGGTGATCCGAGCGGCCCGCCTGACGCACCAGATCGCTGCCGATGGCACACTCGTGGAGCGGTCCGGGGAGATCGAGCCGGACGACACGGCGGCCGACGCCAGCTCGTTCCTCACCGACACGCTCGCGCTCGCCTGGGTCGACTTCCCGCAGGAGTCGGTCGCCATCGGCGACTCATGGCTTCAGATCGTCCCCATGCAGATGAACGACAGCGAGACAGCCCTGATGGCCAACGTGTCGGTGCGTTACACCATGGCTGGGTTCGCCCTCGTCAACGGGGTCGAGCACGCGGTGATCGACGCCGAGTACACGACGACCATTGATGGTCAGCTCAACGCTGGCGCCCAGGGGGTCCGCTCCCTGCGCGTCGTCGGACGCGGGCGGGGCGAGGGCTACATCATCTTCGACCACCGGGCGGGACGGGCGGCCGAGGTGCATCTCGACAACGGCGTCGTGTTCACCGCGACCGAGAGCAACGGATTCCGCACCAGCGAGTCGGTCGTCAGCCACACGACGTTGCGCTCGCAGGTGGTCGCGGCAGCGGTCGAAGTCCAGCCGTAAACTCCCAGGAACGCTCCCGTCGTCACCCCCACGACGCTACGCTCGCAAGTGGTCGACGCCTCTTTCTGCGTCACGCATCCGAGGCGGGGGACCCGCGGCTGCTCGTCGCAGTCCCTTGACCGGAGCGCTCTCTCGATCGGACTGCTCGGTCCGCGTTCCACTGCAACCTGCTAGAGGCGGAACGGGAACGTGATCGGGATGGCGGAGCCCTGGAAGCTCGGGAACGACATGTCCCGTACGACGCCGGCAATGCACTGAGACGTGTCCCCCGACTCCTCGGGGGAAACGTTGGTCACATTCCCGCCGGGCTGGATGACGAAGCGCATCCGGTACGTCCCGCTCTCCCCTTCCTGCGCGCAGCGGGCGATCCGGCTTCGATAGCGACGGATCGTCGATTGGACGTCGGACCGACTCAGCGTGGTGGGCGCTGACGAGCCGGAGTTCGAGCCGGAGTTCGAGTCGGAGTCGGAGTCGGAGTCGGAGTCGGAGTCGGAGTCGGAGTCGGAGTCG
>CAZFPM010000117.1:10204-17725 GCA_964520965.1 uncultured Myxococcales bacterium | reverse complement strand
CCGCCGTCGGTAGGGTCGCCGCCGTCGGTAGGGTCGCCGCCGTCGGTAGGGTCGCTGCCGTCGGTAGGGTCGCCACCGTCGGTAGGGTCGCCACCGTCGGAGGGATCGTCGCCGTCGGAAGGGTCGTCCCCATCGCGCCCGGGCGCCGTGTCGCCATCGAGATCCGGAGCGTCCGAACCCGTCGTCCCGTCGACCTCGCCGTCGGACTGTCCGTCCATCGGCGAGGGATCGTCGCCGCAGCTACAGCACGCCAGGCAGATCAGGCAGGCGACGATCCCGGTCGTGACGCGCCGGCTTCGGATTGGCCACCTGGTCGGTGCGATCGTGTTCATGTCGCTCTTCAGCCATGCTCCTAGCCCACCCGGGTCCCGCCGCGCACTCCGGTGCCACAGCCCGGCATCCGATGGGAGCAGTCATCGGATCGGGAGCCGCGACCTTCCCGGCTGCCGGTGGCTTCGTCTCATCGGAACGCCACACCCGGAGGTCGCTGACACCTGCAAAGCGTAACACCGCCCCCGGTCGTGCGCCATCCGAGGTCAGCCCGACGCGGCGGGCGGAGGTCCGATGGCGTAGTCCCGGAAGGCCGAGGGGTCGCCGTCGCAGCCGTCCATCGCGGCGCGGGCGACGTTGTACATCTCCCGCGCGGTTACGTAGTGGACGCGCCAGGTTCCTTCCCGTTCCATGCGGGAGAGCGCGCGATGGAACGCGCGCCCCGCGTCGCCGAGCAACGCGTCGGCGGTCTCGGGAACGGCGCCGTGGGTGTGCAGTTTCACGAACACCCACTCCGGCCGGCCGGCGACGTGGATGTGTTGGCGGAGCCAGACCCGTAGACGCGACGCCGTGGGCGGGTCGCCGCCGTAGAGGTTCGCGGTCTCGATACGGATGGGCATGCGATGCCGGCGCGGCACGAGCGCCTTGGGCCCGGTGATCATCAGGACGCGGTCGTCGTAGGTCCGCCCGACCCGGGCGCGCTCTCCCTCGTCGTACGCCCGTCGGCGGTCGAGGTCGCCGACCGGCCAGTAGATCTGGTTCACGATGCCCGGCTGGCACTCGTTCGGGGCCGGGAAGGTGAAATCCGCGTAACAGCCCGTCTCGAAGAGGAGCGGAAGCTCGTCGTCGACGCCACACCAGCGCCCGTCGGCGCGCGAATTGGCCAGGGCCCAGTTCCCGTGGATGAACCCATAGCGCGGTCGGCCGTCGCCGTCGCGCCCGAGGTGCCCCTGATCGGCCAACGCGCTCACCCCGTCGCGGAGCGCGCGCTCCAGGTCTTGCCGACTGTCGCCATCGTGGCGGAGGTGCACCTCCACCTCGCCGAAACCACCCGCGGCGAGCTTTGCCAGCCGCTCGAGGAATGCGGGTTCGTATCGTTCGATCGGATAGAAGAAGGTGTGCCGTGGGGGCCTGCCGTCGGTGTCGCGGAACTCATCGGCCCACCGCGGGTACCGCGTCTCCCAGGCAGCGACCAGCTCGTCACCGCGTTCGAACGAGGCGTCCCGCCGGAGCGGCTCGAAGTGGTCGCACACTGCCAGCATCAGATGGAGCGGCCCCGCGGGACGAGACCGGAACGGCCGCCGAGCCAGGTCGCGCAGGTATGGCGCCAGCCACGCCCGTAGGTGCTTGTCCTCGATGTAGCGCAGCATGTCGGTGTCGTCGCCTCGACTCTTCGGACCGCCGAACGCCTCCAACGGCAGCAGGCTGTGGGCGGGGGGAATCCGGCCGCAGCGTACCCCGGGGCCGTACCCCGGACCAGAACGCGGTCGAGGAGCCGGCAGCCGGAAGCCGTGGTCTTCGACGGTCCGGTGGGCCGTTGCGTCTCGGCGGAGTGTTTCACGAGGCGGCTGTCCTTGCCAAGCTCCGGACCAGACGCCAGAGTGACGGCTTGTTTTCGTCGCGAAGGGCTAAGCGTTGAGGATAGTCCACGTGGTGTCGAGTCTGCGGGTCGGCGGCGCCGAGAGCCTCGCCGTGCGGCTGGCGGCCGAGCAGCGCGAGGCGGGTCGGGAGGCCAGCCTCCTCGCGCTCGAGGGCGGGCCGCTGGCCGACGCGTGCGGAGAGCTCGCCGTTCCGCTCCGCGTCATCGAGAAACGCTCGGGGCTCGACCCCTCGCTCTACTCGCGCCTGGCGCGCGAGATCCGGGGTTCGGAGGCCGCCGTCGTTCACACCCACAACTCTCTGGCCCTGATCTACGGTGCGCCCGCCGCGCGGCTCGCTGGGGCCGCCGTCGTTCATACCAAGCACGGCAATCGGCTGGAGCGCGCCCGCCGCATGTGGCTCCGGCGGGCGGTGAGCCGATGGGCGCATGTCTTCGTCTCCGTCTCCGAAGCGACGGACGCTTTCGCCCGCGAACACCGGGAGGCGCCGGTCTCTCGCATGCGCGTTATTGAGAACGGTGTGCGCCTGGCGAGCTTCGGCACCGATTCCACGCGCCGCGCGGCGGCCCGCACGACCCTCGGACTGCGACCGGACGCGTGGGTCGTCGGAACGGTGGGTCGTCTCGAGCCGGTGAAGAACCACGCACTCCTGCTGCGCGCGGCGGCGCCGCTTCTCCGAACGGGCGCTGTCCTCGTGCTGGTCGGTGACGGCTCGCTACGCGGGGCGTTGGAATCCCTGGCGGACACGCTCGGCTGCCGCGCCTCGATCCACTTCGCCGGCGAGCGGGTCGACGTGCCTTCGTTGCTACCGGCCCTCGACGTGTTCGCGCTCTCCTCCGACTCCGAGGGGCTGCCGCTGGTGTTGCTCGAGGCCATGGCCAGCGGTCTGGCCGTCGCTTCGACCGCGGTGGGTGGAATCCCGCGCGTCGTGGTCCCCGAAGAGACGGCCGCCCTCGTCCCGCCCGGCGACGAAGAGGCACTCGCCGGTGCTCTGGCCGAGCTCCGCGCCGACCCGACGCGGGTCGCCGCAATGGGACGAGCGGGTCGCGAACGCGTCGCGGAACGTTACAGTCTCGCGGAGACCGCCCGCGCGTACGAACGCCTGTACGACTCGCTCGTGTCGTGAAGCTGCGATCGTTGAAGTGCCGCTCCGACCGGTCCCGGTCCTCAACCCACGGAAAGCCCCGACGCCGATGAACGTCCTCTACCACTTCCGAACCCAGGGCCGCGGCGCAGAGGGTGTGCACATCGCGGGCGTCGCCAACGCCTTCGAGTCGATGGGGCATCAGCTCGTGTTCTCCAACCCCTCGGGTCGCGATCCCCGAAAGCCGGTCGAGAACGACGCCAGTACGGGCTCGGCTCGGGCGGGCCTGCTGCGCCGTTTCGCGAGTCGCGCGCCCGGGGTCGCGTTCGAGGCCGCCGAGATCGGCTACAATGCCGCCTCGCTCGCGGCCAATGCCCGGAAGATCCGGACCCACGGCATCGACTTCATCTACGAGCGGCACGCCTTCTTCTTGTGCTCGACGGCGGGGCTGGCGAAAGCGTTCGACATCCCCCTGGTCGTCGAGGTCAACGAGCTGGTCGGCGACGACCGCGTCCGGGCGCAACCCGCGCTCGCGCCCCTCGCTCGCCTCGCCGACCGGGTCACGTTCTCGCGCGCCGACGTGATCGTGGTCGTGTCCCCCCACCTGAAGCGGCGCATGATCGAGATGGGCGTCGAAGGGGACAAGATCCTCGTGCAGCCCAACGGCGTGCCCGCGTCCGAGGTCGCGGCGGCCGAAACCGGCGGGACTCGTGGAGCGGCCGTTCGTGCCCGCTACGGCCTGGAGGGCGAGATCGTCATTGGCTTCGTCGGGCTCTTCCTCGACTGGCATCGCCTGGATTGGATGGTCGAGGCGTTCGCGTCGCTCCGCCCTGCAGAACGGGGCATCACGTTGATGATGGTCGGGGACGGGCCGAGCGAGTCGTTCGCAGAGGTAGGGCGGCGGCTCGGGGTCGACGCGAAGATCCTGCGGACCGGGCGGGTCGACCGGGCGGCGATCCCCGAGCACCTGGCGGCCATGGACATCGGGGTGATCCCGCACAGCAACGCGTTTCGCTCTCCGATCAAGCTCTTCGAGTACATGGCTCAATCGCTGGCGGTGGCGGCCTCGGCCACGGAGCCGATCGAGATGGTGATCGAGGACGGCTGCAACGGCGTCTTGTTCGACACGTCGGGACCGGAGAGCATGGGCGCGGCGTTCGAGCGCCTGGTGGGCGACCCGGAGCGACGGCGGGCGCTCGGCGCTCGGGCGCGGCAGGACGTGATCGAGCGCTACACCTGGGAGCACAACGCCGAAGAAGTGATCGCCACGCTCAGACGGCGAGGCCGTCTTCGGGACCCTACCGACGCTTGACGTGCCTGAGCGTGTCGAGCGCGCTCTTCAATCGCGAGCGGAAGAAGAGGAGCATCGATCCGCAGTAGGTGGCCGCGCCGGCCACGACCTTGGCCGCCAACTCGACGGCCAGCAGCCCCTCGGGCCAGGGTATCCGCCCCACCAACACGACCGCGATCGCCATCAGGCACGCGCTGCTGAACGCCGGCCACGTTGCACCGAAGTAGGTGCGGAAACGCAGATCGATCACGCGAGTTACGCGCCAGAGCAGGCTCCCCATGAAGAGCGGGTGGAGCGCGACCCAGGCGCCGGCGATTCCGACGACTCCCCACCGGCTGCCGACGATGAAGCCGATCGGCAGGATCACCGCGAACAGAATGCTCATCTGCATTCCGAACCGGGTCTGGCCCGTCACGTTCAGCACCGGGGCCAGCACCGGGTCGACGGCGCGGACCGAGGCGTAGAAAGCGAGGATCTGCAGGGGCGGGATCAGCCCGAGCCACTTGTCGCCGAGCAACAAGGGCACGAAGTCCTCGGCAACGAGCGCCAGACCCCACGCCAGCGGGAACGCGACCAACGCCAGCCCTTCGGTCAGGCTCAGGAGATAGCGACGCAGATCCGCGGGCTCGGTCTGGACCGCCGACATGAACGCCGTGCTGACCTTGGTCACGATCGAGCTGATCTTGTCGACTGGCAGGCTCGCCAGCATGAACGCGAAACTGTAGAAGCCGAGCGCCGTCTCGCCGAGGACCTTGCCGGCGACCACGTAGTCGGCGTTCGACCAGACGAACCACGCCAGACGCCCGAACGTAACGTGGATGCTGATCGCAGTCGCGGCGCGAAGGGCCGAGAAACGCGGCCAGGCGATGCGCGTCGGGCGCGACGCGAACATCAGGACGGTGGAGGACAGCGCCGTGACCAGGTTCGCCAACACGAGCGCCCAGTAGCCGAATCCGGACACGGCCATCACCAGGGTCGAGACGGCCGTAGCGATCGCGGTGAAGCCGTTGATCAGCGCGATTCGTTTGAACCGCAGGTTCTTCTCGAGCATCCCCTGGGGAATCCCGCGAAACGCCGTGATCAGGAACGACAGGCTCATGACGACGACGATCGGCGGCAGCGCGTCGACGCCGTAGAATGCGCCGATCGGAACGGCCAGCGCGCAGAACGTGGCGCACGAGAAGACCCCGATGATCACCGCGAGCCCGTTGATGTGCGCCACCTGCTGGCCGTCCAGGTCGCGCACCACCACGATCGCCGTGCTGAGCCCGAAGTCGTTCACCAGGTTGACGAGCCCGAAGAAGACCGCCGCCATCCCCACCAGGCCGTAGTCCTCCGGCGTGAGGATCCGCGCGACCATCAGCGTGATCGCCCAGGTCAGTACCTGGCTCAACCAACGCATCGCCCCCGTCCAAGCGATGCTCTGGACCAACCTCTGGTCCGCCTTCTCTCGCTCGGCGCTCGGGTCCCGCGCGTCCGGCTGAGTGGAGTTCGTCAAGGGTCTGCTCGGCCTCTCGTCGGTACCGGAAAAGCCGACATCCGACGGCCCTGGCAGTCGGTCGGAGCTCAGGGTCAGCGAAACGATTACGGAATGTATCGCGGGAATTGCCGACATCGAAGTATCTTCCGATCCCCGAACTGCCGATGCCGCTCCCCGTCGGCGAAACGCGGGCGGCGGAATCGGAGCCACGGCTTCGTGTCGTCTATGCGCGACGCCGCCGGGTCGGCTTCGTCGGCCCCGGCGAGCTGGTCGTACGAGTATTCGGCACGACCCCAGGACTCATATAGAGTGGGGCGCCTTCGACGACCAACCCTACTCGACCGAGGTTCCCGTGGTTGACCACGCCCACTCCGACATCCCGCGCCCTGGCGCGCTCGAGCGGCGATCCGGCGACCGCCGCGAAGCCATTCGAGCCCCGTGGTGGTGCATCCTGTCCGCGGCCCTGTTGCTCGCTGCCTGCGGCGACGAGTCGAGCCCGGACTCGCCGTCTGCCGATGCCGGCGCTGACGCCGACGCCGGTGTCGCACCGGACGTCGATCCGGGAGACGGTCCGGCGATCTCCGAGCTCGATCTCCAGGCTCAGACGACGCGGATCACCGTCTCCTGGGCGACCGACCAGCCGGCGACCACGGTCGTGGCCTACGGCCTGACGGCGAACTACGAGCTGGGCACCGAGGTCGGACGGACGCTGTCGACCGCGCACCGGATCACGATCGAGAGCCTCGAGCCGTCGACCGAGTACCAGCTGCGCATCGTCTCGACCAATGCGGACGGGCTGAGCGCTGTCTCCGACGGACACGTCGTCACTACGCTCGACCCGGGCGCGGCCGAGCCCGCGGCCCGGTCCGACGACTTCAGCGCCAGCAACCTCGACCCTGGGCTGTGGAGCTTCATCGACCCGGTCGGGCGGGGACGGGTCGCCATCACCGGGACGGGAACGGCGGACGCCCGGCTCGAACTCTTCGTCCCCCCCGGGCCGGTCCATGACGTCTGGACCACCAACGATGGGGTACGGGTGATGCAACCCGTGCAAGACATCGACTTCGAGCTCGAAGTGAAGTTCGAGTCGACCCCGGTCGAGAACATCCAGATGCAGGGCATCCTCGTCGAAGAGGACCCCGATAGCTGGCTCCGCTTCGACTTCCATCGCAACGGCGGCGCGCTGAGCGTCTTCGCGTCGCGCACGCTCAACGGCAGGCCGGAGCCCTCCGGCAACACCGAGATCGCCGACGGGCCCGGACCGATCTACCTGCGCGTGAGCCGGACGGGTGACACGTGGACCCAATCCGTGTCGCGTGACGGGGAGACCTGGGACCTGATGACCACGTTCCAACAGCCGATGACGGTCACCGCCGTCGGCGTGTTCGGTGGCAACGCACTTGGCGGGGGGCGCCGCGCTCCCGGGCACACCGTCCTCGTCGACTACTTCATGGACACCGCAGCTCCGGTGGCCGAGGAGGACGGGGCGACGCCGGACGACGGGCTCGCGCCCAGCGTGCACGACATCGCCTTCGGCATGAGCGCGCGCTCGATGCACGTCGAGGTCGCGACGGACGAACCCGCCACCGCGATCATCGAGTACGGGCTCACGACCGAGTACGAGCTGGGCACCGTGGCCGTCGAGGGTGAACGCTACCTCCATCGATTCTCGATCGACGGACTGGACGGCACCCTCACGCACCACTTCCGCGTCGTCGCCGAGGACGGCGAGGGGAATCGCACCGAATCGGAAGACACCGAGCTCGATTGGACCGTTCGCGGCCTGCCCGTCATCGAT
>CAZFPM010000117.1:1532-10178 GCA_964520965.1 uncultured Myxococcales bacterium | reverse complement strand
GTGCTTGGCAACGTGTTCGCCACGGGCGGCGCAACGCTCACGTACACGCTCAACGGCGGGCCCGTTCAGCCCCTGAACGTCGGGCCCGACAACGCCCGGCTTCTCGAGTTCGGTGACTTCAACATCGAGCTGGGCTTCGACGAGCTGGCGCCGGGGACGAACGAGATCGTGCTCGAGGCCACCGACACGAGCCAACAGACGTCGAGCCGGACGATCACGGTCGAGTACGACGACGGCAACGTCTGGCCGTTGAATTACGACGTCGATTGGGGCGAAGTCACCAACATCCAGGATGTTGTCCAGGTCGTCGACGGCCTGTGGACGTGGGATGACGAAGGCGCCCGCCCGGCCGTGATCGGCTACGATCGGCTGTTCGCGATCGGCGACGTGTCCTGGCAGGACTACGAGGTCACGTTCTCGATCACGGTGTTCGAGAGGGTCGAGGCGTCCGTGCAGCTGATCGGCGTCGGGCTCCGCTGGCCGGGGCATACGGCGACGGGAAGCACCAGGCCGAGGACGGGGTATTGGCCGGCAGGCGCGTTCACCTGGTACCGCTGGACTGGCGCCGTCGAGCAGCTGCAGCTCATCGGGAATTTCGACGAGCAGGTCGACAACGTGAACGGCGACCTTCAGCACGATACGACCTACGCGTTGCGCGTACGGGTGGAGAGCCCGGCCGAGGGTGGCTCGACCTACAGCGTCCGGATGTGGGAGCAGGCGACCGCCGAGCCCGCGGATTGGGACGCCACGATCACCGAGGACGTCGACGACCCGCAGACCGGCTCGTTGCTCTTCGTCGTGCACAACACCGACGCGGTCTTCGGAGACATCTCGGTTCGGCCGGTCGAGGAGTAGCCTCGACTCAGCGCTTCCGCCGCCGGCCGCGCTTCTTGCGCGAGGAGCGCGGCGCGGGCTTCTTCTTGGCACCCGAGCCGTCTTCGGGATCCGCGGCCGCCTTGTCCCCGTCTGGCTCCGGCTCGCCTGCGGCGCCGTCTTCGGCGTCTGGCTCGCCAGCCGCCTCCGGTCCGCCGGCGGTGGGCGGGATCGTGTCCGCGGCGGCATCGGCCGGCGGGATCGTGTCCGCGTTGGCGTCCGCTGGGGAGATCGTGTCCGCGCTGCCGTCCGAAGTGGACTCCGCGCCGTCGGACTCCTGGTCTTCTTGCGCCCCCACGTCTCCGGCCTCGTCTTCGGCGCTTGTCTCGGAGGCGTCGTCGTCAGCGTTCCGGTCGGCGGGTCCGGTCGGCTCGTCCGGCGTTCCTTCGGGTTCGGTGTCGGCCCCCTCTGCGAGCTCCGTTCCTGGATCCGTGTCGGAGGCGGCGCCGTCACCCGACTGCGCAGCGGGCTCGACATCGGCCTGCTGCTCTTCGGCATCGGCTCCCGCTTCCGGGCTCGCGGCCTGGTCGGCCTTCGTCTCGGCGTCCTCGCCGAGCTCCCACTGCGTCCCCTCGATGCGCGCCAGCAGCACCACCAGCTCGGGCCTGAGGTCCGGATCGTCGGTGCAGCACTCGCTCGCCAGGCGAACGAGATCCTCCCACACGCTCTCGAGCGCCGCATCGCCGTCGCCGACCGACGCGACGGACAGCATGCGTTGCAGGATCGCACCCACCCCGTACACGTCGCCGCGTTCGTCGGGACCCGCGCCGGCGATGAACTCCGGCGCGAGCGACGGGATGGCCTCAGCCAGTGACGCGCGATCGAAGAGGAGGCCGGCCGCGAGATGCCCCAGCTTGGGCTTCGCATCGGTCGGCAGCCGCACCGACGAGGCATCGAGGGCCCCGTGGATGACGCCCTGCGAATGGGCGTGGAGCAGCCCTTCGAGCACGTGCTCGGTCGTCTTCAAGACCTCGGACAGCGCCATCGGCTCCTCGGCGGCGAGGCGCTGTTCCAAGGTCGGGGCGTCGATCAGCTCGAGTGCCAGGCACGGCCTTCCCGCCACGATTCCGTGCCCCAACACCGAGACCAGGCTCTCGTGCCGCAGCCCGCGCAGCGACCGGGCGATCTTCTCGAATCGGCTCTTCCGTTCGTCGCCGTCGACCACGTCCGGCGGCAGGAAATGCAGCACGAACTCCGTGTCCGTGGTGTTGTTTCGCGTGCGGGCGAGCTGCCCGAGGGGGATGTCCGGCAGCGGCTCCAGGACGTCGTATCGCCGCAGTGCGGGGACCTCCATCGTGAGTCGCTGCGGGGCCGGCTCCGGGGCCGAGTCCGGGGCCGGGGCCGGGGCCGGGGCCGGCTCCGGGGCCGAGTCCGGCTCCGACTCAGGCTTCGACTTCGACTCCGACTTCGACTCCGACTTCGACTCCGACTCCGACGTCTGCTCGTCCTTGGGCTTCGGCGCCTGCTCGACCAGCGCCGGCGCGCCCAATGGGGTGTCGGTCTTGGGAAGAGCAGGGCCGGTAGCGGCAGGCGGCGCTGTCGCGTCTGCGCGCCAGTCTCCGGGCTCGTCGCATTGGATTCGCGCCAACATCCGATCACGAGCCGCATCCAGGCGGCGCATGTTGATGGGCGGGACGCGCCGGCGGAGCATGTCGGCTTCCGTCTGATGCCCGGCGATCTCGTAGAAGTGTACGGCCTTCTCGAGCGACCCTCCGGCGGCGTGGGCGACGGCGGCGCGGTAGGCGTAGGTCCGCAGGGCTCGCAACTCGGCGCCCCGCATGACCTCGCCGCGGCTGGGGACCATGTCCGAGACCGCGCTCTCCCAATGCTCCGCGGACTCCACCGCCTGGAGCTGCTTCGGCGGGGCCGCGCTGCCCGCGCTCGCGTTCATGCGCTCGTTCAGGAGCGCAGCACGTTCCTGATCGCTCCCGCGGAGTGCCGTCTCGACGGCGAGGCGTAACTGTCCGGCTCGTTCGTAGTTCAGCGACGCGCGCGCGAAGTCACCGAAGCGTTCGGCGAACTTGGCGGCGGTCTCATACTGCTCTCCCTGCTCCAGCACCGACACCGCATCGTCGTTCCGCTCGAGCGACGCGAGGAGCTTGGCGGCGCCTCGATGGTCCTGATTCTTCAGCAGGCGGACCACACGCCTCGGATAGTTCTCTTCCGAGCGTCGGAGTCCGAACACGCGGGCTATCGAATCGAGGAGTGACGTCACCAGAGACCTGCTTTCGCGCGACCGGGAACCGAACCGGGCATGGGGTGAGACACGGATCCCCCGGGGGGGCTTCAGGCGAGGGTGTCGATCATCGGAGCCGCTCCTGGTCCGCTTCCTGTCCGGGCTACGGCCACTCGTCGGTTGGCGGGAGCAGGGTGATGATCGCCTCCTTGTCCAACACGATGTGCCAGCCGTCGCCGTCGTCCGCCCATGGGTTGTCGTCGCGATCTTCCGGGGTCGCCCGAACGACGTGCGCCCCCCGCTCCAGCCTGACCCTGAGCTGCTTGCCGAATCGAACGCGGCCGACTTGTTCGTCGCCCACGTATACGTTCACGCGGCTGTGGGTCGGGTCCCGGTGCCGAATCTTGAGCGTCGGACCGCACGCTGCCATGAGCAGGGCGAGCGCCAGCAACGGAAGGGCGATTCTCGATATCAACGACTTCATGATACTCGCAATGGTGTACGTCGGGGACAATGGCAGCGCAAGGCGTTTGGGTGCGGGCCAGGTCCCCCGCTCGGTGGACACGCTGCCCGTAACGCCATATACGGGGTGGGTGCAATCACCACCGTCAAGTGACAGTGCGCGGACGATGCGGGCTGCGCGTCTGGTCGGCATGCTCGCGCTTCTCTGTTTGTTGTGGAGCGCCGCGCCGGCATGGGCCCAACAGGACCCGATCATCCGTGCCAGCGACGAGGTCGAGGTGCGCATCCCCGGCACCCGTCGCGTCGACGAGCGGGTGATCGTGGTCGACCGGTATGGCGAGATCAACCTCGTCAACTACGGCCGCGTCGGTGTCGAGGGGATGACGGAGGCCGAGGCTCGCGAAGCCCTCGTGACTCACCTCTCGCGCTACGTGCGCGATACCGCCGTCGTCGATCTCGTCATCCACCGCCGGATTCGTCATGTGCTGGTCACGGGACAGGTCCAAGAGCCCGGCCTGCTGTCGGTCGAGGGAGAGCCCGACGTATGGATCGCGATACAGCAGGCAGGTGGGGCACTTCCGGGGGCGGACATCGGCCGGATCCAGCTCTTCAGGAACGGCGAGGAGATCGCTGTCGACGTGCATGGCTACCTCACCGGGACGGTGACGGAGCCCATGCCGGAGCTTCTGTCCGGCGACACGGTATTCGTGCCGGCCGACGCGGGGATGCCGACGGTGACGGGGAGCCCGACCGCCTTC
Source organism: uncultured Myxococcales bacterium (assembly GCA_964520965.1). GTDB lineage: Bacteria > Myxococcota_A > Bradymonadia > REDH01 > REDH01 > CAZFPM01. The sequence goes on along the minus strand of CAZFPM010000117.1, from coordinate 5,909 downwards.
CTGACGGACGAGGCGTTGCAGAGCCGCGTCTTCGTGTTGGGCGCCGTCGAAGCCCCCGGGGTCTTCGAGCGGATGCCGAGTCTCAATTCGCTGACGGCACTGGCGCTGGCCGGCGGCGCCACCGCGCGGGCCGACCTGGAGAACGCTCGGCTGATCACGGCCGAGGGGAGCGTCCGGGTCGATTTCGAAGCGATCCTCCTGGGCCAGCAGGAGCCCGCCGCCATCCCGGAGGGAGCCGGCGTCATCCTCTTCGTGCCCGAGCGGGCCGAGAACGGGTCGTCGAGCCCGTTCGGCCAGCAGATCCGCCTTCTCGGGCGGACCGCGTTCCAGGGGACGATCAACGTGAGCGGGCCGGTGCGTCTGATCGAGTTGCTCGGCGACGCCGGCGGTTTCGCGCGCGACGCCGACCTGGACGAGGTGCACATCATTCGCGAGGGTCGGCGCTCGTCGGTCGCGTTGCACTACCAGCTCGAAGACTACCTGCACGAGGGGGGGACGTTGGGCTCGGTCTGGGTCTATCCGGGCGACGTGCTCTTCATCGACGTCCTCCCGGACAGCACGGTCTGGCAGACCATCGTCGGCGCCGTCCGCGATCTGGCGATCGTGAGCAGTGCCGTCTATCTCTGGGTGCAGATCGCCAACGGGACGTGAACCGAGGGCCGCAAATGAAGAACGACAGGACCGGGCACCGGCTGGTCGCACGCCGCTTGGCGGTGCTGATCGCCGACGCCGTCGACAAGTCCGGAAAGACCGCCGTACTCGTAACCTCGCCCGCCCACGGCGAGGGAAGGTCCCTGCTCGTCCGCATGATCGAGCCGGAGCTCGAGCGCATCGCCCCCAACCGTTTCCGCATCGTCGGCGTCGCCGAACTCTCGGAGATGGACCCCTGGTCGCGACCTGACGACCGCGTGCTCCTGGTCGACGGCCCGCCCGTGCTCGCCGAGCATGGGTTCACGGAGCTGCGGCGGGGCTGGATCAGTGCGTTCGACGGGGCGCTCGTCGTCGTGGTCGGGCGCGAGACCCGTCGAGACGAGCTGACCGAAGCCGTCGCGCTGTTGCACGCAGCCAAGATCCCGCTGATCGGACTCATCTGGAACGAGCGGACGTGTCCGCCTCTGCGCGCCCGCCTGCAACGTCTGGCCGAGCGCCTCCGGAAGCCGGGGCGCGGCCGGCGCTCGAAGCCGGCCGTCGCCGAGGTCGAGGCGGACGAGTCGACGAAACCGGGGGAGGGGACATGAGGGAGATCACACCCGACCTCGGACTCATCATCGACGCCATCATCGTCCGGTGGAAGATGATCGTCTGGATCACGATCCTGCTGCCGACGGCGGCCCTGCTGGCCAACGAGTTCGCCCATCGGCCCTACCGCGCTACCTCCCGCCTGATCGTCCAGGAGACCCGGAACGTGAACCCTTTCCTGGGGGACATGTTGGTCGATCTGCAGCGGAGCAATCGATTCCCGGTGGTGAACAACGTGCTGCGGAGCCGCACGGTCGCGGAGCAGATGCTCCGGGAGCTCGGGGAGGTCACCGACACGGATTCCCCCGACGATATCGAGTGGATGCTCGAGGACTACCAGATGGGGCTCACCATCGATCACGCCGGCGGCGGCGTGATCCGGATCACGATGGCGGGAGAGACACCAGAGCAGGCCCTGGATCGCCTGCAATTGGCGATGGACACGATGCGCGAGGAGATGCTGCGCCCTCAGCGCGAGGCGCTGACCGGATCCGTGGATTTCCTGGCCGAGCAGGTCGTGCGGTCAGGCCAGGAGCTCGCCGTCGCCGAGGATTCCCTGCGGGAGTTCAAGGAGGAACATGCCGACGAGCTGCCCGAGGTCTACGAGGGCAATCTCGACCGCTATCTCGCGACCCTGGACGAGTTGGAGGACGCCGAGGCCGATCTGGGCGTGGCCGAGGGCCAGCTGGTCCTGTCGCGCGAGCAGCTCTCCCAGTACAACCCCGGTGTTCGCGACATCGAGCGGGACCTGAACGATGCGCGTCTGCGCCTCGACCGGCTGCTGGAGGTCTACACCGAGGAGCACCCCGAGGTGCCCCCGGCGCGTGATCGGGTCCGCATCCTACAGCGCGACCTCGAGCGGGCGCGCCAACGCCTGTTCGACGAGCTGCCAGAGGGCTCCACCAGCATCGAGGTGACCGGATCCGGCCAGGCGCGGGTCGTCGCCGGCGACATGGTCACCGGAGAGCTGCTGACCTACCGCCAGACGTTGAGCCAGGTCGACGCGCTCCGCTACCGGATCGAGCGGCTCCGAGAGCAACGGGACCTCCTGCGCGAAACCGTTCGGTCCTTCGCGGCCAACGAGCAGCAGCTCGGCGCCCTCACCCGCGATGTCGAGGCCCGGCAGGAGATGTACGTCAACCTCGACGCCGCCCTCGCGGACGCACGGCTGACACGCGAGGTCACCCTGCAGACCGAAGCCAGCCGCCTCTGGGTGATCGAGGCCCCGACGCTTCCGCCGGAGAAGAACCGCCGCTCCCGGCGCAAAGTGGGCATCGGCGCCCTGGTGGCCACCTACGTGCTCCTCACGGGACTGATCGCCGTGCTCGAGTTCCTCGAGCCTTCGGTGCGGACAACCAACGAGGCCGTCGACATCGCGGGAGCCCCTGTCATCGCGTCGTTGCCTCGCTTGCACGACACAGTCTGAGCAGGGAGGAGAGCCGTGGCGCGCGTCGGAATCGGTGTACCGGTCTACAACGGGGAGCAGTTCCTTGGGCCGGCTCTCGAGTCGTTGCTCGCGCAGACCTTCGACGACTTCGACCTGATCATCTGCGACAACGCATCGACCGACGGCACCGAGGAGATCGGCCGCTCCTTTGCTGCGCGTGACCCGCGGGTGCGCTACATCCGCAACGATACGAACCTCGGCGCGGCGCCCAACTTCAACCGCACGTTCGACCTGAGCGACGCCGAGTACTTCAAGTGGGCCGCCTGCGACGATCTCCACGAGCCCGACTACCTGCGGCAGTGTGTCGAGGTGCTCGACGACGACCCCGGCATCGTGCTCTGCCATGCGGCAGGGACCTACATCGACGAGCACGGGCAGCGCGTAGACGGCTACACCCCCGATCCGATCCCGAACGTCGGCTCTCCGCGCCCTTCGGTGCGTTTTCGAGACCTGATCCTCAACGACCATTGGTGCATGGAGGTGTTCGGGCTGATGCGCCGCGACGTGCTCGCGCAGACGCCCCTGACCGCCAGCTTCGTCGGCTCCGACCGGCCCCTCCTCGCCGAGCTCGGGCTCCTCGGGCGGTTTCACATCCTGCCCGACGTCCTCTTCCTCTCTCGCGAGCACCCCGGGCGCTCGGTGAGGACCGACAAGCGGACGCGCGGTGAGTGGTTCGACGCCCGGCTTCGCGACGGCTTCTCGATGCTCTACTGGCGCTGTCTCGGCGAGTACTCCCGCTCTCTCGCCCGTGTGTCCCTCGACCCGCGCGAACGCCTCGCCGCCGCCCGGGCGCTCGGACCCTGGGTGCTCGGCCACCGTTGGCAGCTGCGGGAGGACCTTCAGGCCGGATGGGAGCGCGTCGTCAGCCGGCGCCGTCGCGCCTGACATCCGGAAGATCGCGGAGGAGGGCCCTCGAGTAGTCTCGAGCCCCGTTTCAGTCCGCGATGTAGGTCCAGAGCCAGTCGAAGTTGATCGTATCCAACTGGGGGGTGCCGTCGAAGAGGCGCACCGGGCCGACAAAGGTCAAGCAGGTGCCGATGTTGACGAAATCGCTGTAGGTCCGGAACACGATCGGGGCCCTGGCCCCGTAGTCCAACTCGAAACAGGTCGCGCCCCCGCAGTCAGGGCTCCGTATGCCGCTCAGCGTCCCGGTGAGGCGCACCAGGTGGTTGGCGTCGGCCGGCGTGAGATCGACGCCGTCGACCTCGCGGATGTATACCGCGTTCTCCTCGCTCTCCAGGGCCCAATCGACGATGCCCTGGATCTGCGGCATGCCGCGGAAGTTCGCGACCGTGGTCACCGTGCCGGAGATCCGCTGGCCGACCTTGATCGGGAAGGGCGGGTGGCTCTCGACATCGTCCGTGAAGAAGAACACCGCCAGCGCCGCGTTGCCGTCGGCGAGCCAGAACTGGGTCTGGGCCCGCATGGCGGTGTCGTTGTTGTACGACGTGGCCACGACCGTGGCGTCGGCGAAGTGCAGCTCGACGACGGCGCTCTCTCCATCGGTCGACGGCACGGCATCGAGCACGGCCTGGAGCCCGGCGTCGTAGCCGGCGCCATAGGGCTCGAAGGTCGGGATGCCGCCGTTCGGAGACAGGGGGTCGGGATCGCCGTCGGGCGTAAAGACCTGGCCGGTGAAGAAGACGTCCCCGCCGCAGACGAAGGGGGGCGCCGTGTCGTCCGTCGTGTCG
>CAZFPM010000117.1:0-1432 GCA_964520965.1 uncultured Myxococcales bacterium | reverse complement strand
CGTGTCGCGCGGAGGCGTCGTGTCGCCCGTGCCGCCGGTGTCGGTCGTCCCGGTGTCGTTGCCCGTGCCGCCGGTGTCGGTCGTCCCGGTGTCGTTGCCCGTGCCGCCGGTATCGGTCGTCCCGGTGTCGCCGCCCGTGCCGCCGGTATCGGTCGTCTCGGTATCGCCACGGGTGCCCCCGTCGTCAGACGAGCCGGCATCGTCGCCCGATCGCCCCGAGTCCCCGGTGCTGCCGGTGTCCGAGCCCGCGGGAATGACGATCGGTCCGCCGGAGTCCGCGCAGGCGAACAGCAGGGACGCCATCGAGACAATGACGAGCATGCGCAGAGACCTGTCGGACATCGTAGGCACGGTGAGCGAGGGATGACGACTCCGTAGCGGCTCGATATCGGGTTGGCCCCGTCGAGTCAAACCGGACCTCGGTGCCTCTTGTCGAAACTCGCGACGGCCACCCACGGCGCACCGTCGACGACCGCGATGCAGAGCCCGGCCCGGCCGGCGACGACCGGCTTCAGCGGCGAGTGGATCCGGATGTCGTCGAGTTCATTGGCCATCGCGATCGCGTTCCGTCGTGGCTCGCGTATCGAGTCGTCGCGACGCCGAGCGAGCGATGTGGCCGGGCGAGTCGGCCACGGGCAGATCGCGGGCGGCGTCGGAGAGCACGACCTCGATGCTCAGTCGCACGGGCTCAGGCTCGCGGTACCCGTCGTCCCCACGTAGATCCCGCCGACATAGGGGCTGGTGATGTCCCCCTCGAAGTAATCGGTGCCCGACAGCCCGAGGCTCGAGATCAGAGTGGTGACGGCGACTGCGAAGGAACAGGTGGTGCGGCCGGCACAGCTGACCTGGGGGAAGTTCATCGTGCTGCCCGTGCTCGCGTTGCGCAGGAGCACCGCCAGGTCGTTGTCGAAGGCACCCAGGCTGACCAGCCCGTCGGGATCCGACGTCTTCTGCAGGTGGAAGGTGATCATCGGTGTGGTGCCGGCGCACTCCGACGTGGTCATCAGACAGTGATACTGGTAGAACGTCGCCGGCCACCGCCACATGCGGCAATGCCAGGCACCGTCGTCCGGCAAGAAGCAGGCGGACGCGGTGCTACAGGTGGCCCAGCTGCCCCAACCGTTCCACAGGCACGTCGAGGAGTTGCACGTTCGAGACCGGCTCGTCGAGCCCTCGGCGCACGTGCCGCACGTACCGTAATCCCAGCCGACGTCGTCGGGGGCGCACTGGGCTGATGTGGCACACTCACCCCACTCGGGCCACTCGTCCCAGGTACAGGAGGTTGGGTCGCAAGACCTCGCCCGGGTTTGTGTTCCCTCGCCGCACAGGCCGCAGGATTGCGAGGCCGGGTCCGTGTCGTCGGGGGCGCACTGGGCCGATGTGGCACACTCACCCCACTCGGGCCACTCGTCCCAGGTACAGGAGGTTGGGT
>CAZFPM010000116.1:0-17732 GCA_964520965.1 uncultured Myxococcales bacterium | reverse complement strand
CGACACGGGCGCCGTGCGCAACGAATCGCGGCGCGCTATGGTAGCCCGAAGCGCCCTCTGTCGGACGTGCTCCCCTGTCGTCGATCGTGCCCGACCCCGCGTCCCACCCAGACCGACCGGCCATCCGCTTCCGCGGAGTCACCCGGAGTTACGGCTCCGTGGTCGCCACACGCGACGTGACCTTCGACGTCAGGCGCGGCGAGGTCGTCGGGCTCCTCGGACCGAACGGCGCGGGCAAGACGACCGCGCTCCGCATGTTGGCGACGTTGATCGCGCCGGACGAGGGCTCCATTGAGGTCGATGGCGTCGACGTGTGTGGGGACCCGGCCGCCGTGCGCCGGCGCCTCGGATATCAGACAGGGGACACCGGGCTCTACGACCGACTGACACCCCGGGAATTCATCCACTATTTCGGGCGCCTACATGGAATTGCCGCAAGCGTTCTCGAGAATCGGGTGACGCGGGTCGTCGAGGACTTCGGCATCGCCGATTTCGCCGACCGGCTCTGCGGGAACCTGTCGACCGGACAGAAACAGCGGGTGAGCCTGGCGCGGACCTTCGTCCACGACCCACCCGTCCTTGCCCTCGACGAACCGACCAGCGGCCTCGACATCGTCTCGAGCAGCTTCATCCTCCAGACTTTGCGTGCGGCGGCTGGTGCCGGTCGCGCCGTGCTCTTCTCGACCCACGTGCTCGGGGAAGTCGAGCTGATCTGCGACCGGATCGTCCTGATTCACCGCGGCTGCGTCATCGCGCAGGGGACCATCGCCGACCTGCTCGCCGCCACCGGCGAAGCCCAGCTCTCCCGTGCGTTCCTCGCGCTGATCGAGCGGACTGACACCGGCAGCCACGCGCCGCTGCCCGGCGGGACACCATGAGGCCCTGGGTCGCCTGGACGATCGCAGCCAAGGAGCTGCGCGAGTCGCTCCGCGACCGGCGGACCCTCTTCCTGATGGTCTTCCTGCCGATCCTGCTCTATCCGGCGCTCCTCCTGCTCGTGTCGCAGGTCGCCATGGTCCAGGCGGAGCAGCTGGAAGAGCAGACATCGCGTGTCGGCTACTTCGGCGCCACCGTCGAAAACCCCGCGGTCGCGGCCCTCGGCACCCACCCGTGGATCGAGCTCCGCGCGCTCTCCCCGACAGAGAGCCTGCCGTCCGAGGTCGATGTCGACGCCTACGTCGACCTGTCGAACTGGCGAACTCCGCCGGACCCGGCGCTTAGCCAGGACGCGGTCGTGCACTTCGAGAGCGTGGTCGAGGAATCCAGGCTGGCCGTCGACCGCATCGAGGAGGTGCTCGAAGCGTGGGCCGACGACGAGCTGCAGCGACGCCTCGCTGAGCACGACCTGGCGCCAGCGTTCGCGAATCCATCGGACCACGAACTCGTGAACCACAGCGACACCTCGACCCAGGGAGGCTACGTCCTCGGGTCGCTGCTGCCGATCATCGTGATCATCACGGTCCTGATGGGGGCATATTATCCGGCGATCGACCTCACGGCGGGCGAGAAGGAGCGCGGGAGCATCCAGACCCTGTTCACGGCGCCGATCTCGTCGTTGGAGATCGTCGGCGGGAAGTACGTCGCCGTGGTCGGAATCGCCACGATCTCAGGCTCGGCGAACCTGATCAGCATGGCCCTCGTGGTCGGCCAGAACCTGATCCTCTCCGAAGAGCTGGCCGAGGAGCTCGACCTCACGATCTCGGTGCCGGTCTTCGGTGCGTTGCTCCTCAACATGTTCCTGATGGCCCTGCTCTTCTCCGCCGTGCTCCTCGCCGTCGCAGTGCTCGCGCGGAGTTTCAAGGAGGCCCAGACGTACATCACACCGGTGTATCTGATCTGCCTGGTCCCGGCGATGATCGCGCAGCTCCCCGGCTTCGAGTACTCGCCGGGGCTGGGGCTCGTGCCCGGCGTCGGTGCGATCCTGCTCATGAAGTCCCTGCTCCTCGACGGGGTAGCTGCCGAGCCGATGTTCCTCGTCGGCGCGAGCACGGTCGTCTACACCCTCGCCGTCCTGGTGGTCGCGGCGCGGCTGTTCGGCCAGGAGCAGGTCATCATCGGGGAGCGTGGGAGCTTCCGAATCATCACGCCGCCCTCGGAGATCGTGCCGCGCCCGCAGCCTGGCCCTGGCGAAGTACTCGCGTGGTACTGTGTCGCGTTCGTGCTGCTTTTCTACGTGGGCTCCAACCTGCAACTCTGGCACCCGCAGCTCGGCCTGGCGCTCACCCTCTGGGTGGTCTTGCTGGCGCCGACAGTGGGGTTGGCCGTCTACCTGAAGCTGGAACTCCGCGAGACGTTCCACCTCGGTCGTCCATCGGCCGTCGCGCTCGTCGGGGCGCTGCTCCTCGGTGTCGGCGCCATGTTCCTGGTGAACGCCGCGAACGGTGTGATCGACCGATTCATCCTGGAGACGCCGCCCGAGCTGGCGGAGGAAATGGCCCGCTTCTTCCCCGAGCCCGAGCGCGCGGTGGACTGGGTCCTACTGCTGCTCCTGGTCGCCGTCTCGCCAGCCATCTGCGAAGAGGCCCTGTTCCGGGGGTTCATCCTGTCCGGGTTGCGCGACCGGGTCCCCGACTGGCAGGTGATCGTCGCGACCGGCGTGATGTTCGGCCTCTTCCATCTGAGCGTCTACCGGATGTTCGGCACCGCCGTTCTCGGAATGGCGATGGCCTGGATTGTGCTGCGGACACGCAGCATCTGGCCCGCGGTGGTGTTCCACGCCGTGAACAACGGTCTGGCGGTCGTCCTGGCCTACACCGTGGGCGAAGGGCTCGCCGACGACATGCCGGCGTCCTTCGGGGTGCTCCTGCTCGCCGCCGGGACCGCGACCCTGGGAGGGTGGCTCGTTTCTCGTGACGCCCGTCGGTGATCAGGGGGCCGCGATATCCCCGCCGCACTCCTCGCAGAACTTGTTCTCGGGCTCGTTCGCGTGCCCGCACTGTGGGCACTTCGCGCGCTGCGCCGCCGCAGAATCGTTGTCGTCCTCGATATAGAGCACGCGCAGGACCTCGTTCGGGGTCGTCATGCCGCGCGACAGCAGGTACTTGGCGTAGTCCTTGAACGTGACCATGCCGGCCTTCGCCGCGATCTGCCGCAGCTCGTTCATCGGACGCCCTTCGGCGACCGCCGTGCGCAGGTCCTCGGTGAACTGCAACACCTCGAGGATCGCCGTTCGGCCCCGGTAGCCGGTGTTGTTACACCGGGCGCATCCGGCGCCACGGTAGAGCGACGGCACGTCGGCGGACTTGGCGTAGATTCGATCGAGCAGCGCCGGGCTGTGCTGGAACGACTCGCGACAGTCCGTGCAAATCGTCCGCACCAGGCGCTGCGCGATCACCCCCGCCAACGCGTTCGCGATCAGGAAGGGTTCGATCCCCATCTCCAGCAGACGATAGATCGTGCCGAGGGACGAATTCGTGTGAATCGACGTCACCACCAGGTGGCCCGACAGGGCAGCCTGCATCGCGTTGTGCGCAGTGCGCGCATCGCGGGTCTCGCCGATCAGCATCACGTCGGTGTCCTGGCGCAGGAACGCCCGGATCGCGTGCGCGTAGTCCAGATCGACCGCGTCGTTGTACTGCACCTGCGTGATGCCCGCGATCGTGTACTCCACCGGGTCTTCCACCGTGACGATGTTCACCCCCTCGTCCTTCCGCTCGAGGATGGCGCTGTACATCGTCGTTGTCTTGCCGGACCCCGTCGGACCGGTGACCATCACGATGCCGTGCGGCTGGAAGATCAGGTTCCGCATCATCTCGCGGACCCCGGGCACCAACACGATCCGGTCGAGGCTCATCAATGCGTTCGACTTGTCGAGGATACGCATGACGACCTTCTCGCCGAAGCGCGTCGGCACCGTCGACAGACGCAGCGCGACCTCCCGCTGGTTGAACGTCAGGCCCAACCGACCATCGTGCGGCTTGCGGCGCTCGGTGATGTCCATCGACGCCAGTGCCTTGATCCGGTTCACCATCGCGCCGTGGTACCGCATCGGGATCGTGTCCTGACGCCGCATGAGCTTGCCGTCGATTCGATACCGGATCGACATCTCCTCCTGGCCCGGTTCCATGTGGATGTCGCTCGCGTCCAGCACCAGGGCGTCGCCGATCATCTGGTTGAGCATTGCGATGACCTGCTCACCCAGGACCTCGCCCCGACGCTCCCCCTCGGCCACGTTCTCCCCGCCTTCCTGCATGAACCGCAGGTTGTGGTTCCGCGTCGGAAGCGGAGGCAGGACATGTTCGTCGGCGCCGACGGCCTCGGCGACCTGCGACTTGTGCAGCCGCATGAATCGATCGAAGTCCGACTCGGCCACGCCCACCGGCTCGATGTAGCTGTCCCGCGCCGCCCGCTGCACCTCGTCGTACGCGACGAGGTTGTGCGGGTTGACCATCGCGACCGTCAACGTGCGGCCCTTCTTCGCCACCGGGACCAGCTTATGCTCGTCGATCAGTCGCTGGGGCAGCGCCCCGATCACCTCCGGGTCGACGTGCAGCTTCGACAACGAGATGAAGCGAACCCCCTTCTCTGCGATGAACCGGTTGGTCCGTCGAGCCATGATGTTGGCCGCAGCCAGCGCCACCGGACCGAACTGCGCCATGATGTGGCGGATGTCATTCTTGTGGATGACGATCAGGTGCGTCTCCTCGAGCGCCACGGCGCCGACCGGGTAAGGGGATTCCGGGATCACCCCCTCCTCGCCGAAGCTCTTCCCCGGCCCGTACACCGCGAGCAGGAACTCCATGCCCGTCAGGGTGTCGCGGCGTCGAACCTCGACGGATCCCGAGAACACCAGGTACAGCCACTCGCCGGCGTCACCCTGCTCGAAGACCGTGACGTTCGGATAGAACTTCTTGACCTTCACCGACTTGGCGTAGCGAGCGATCTGGTCCGCCGGCACCTGGTTGAAGAGCTCCGTCTGGAGCAGGAACTGGATGATCTGTTGGTCCATCAGCGTCGTCCGCGAGCGCGCGAAAGCGAGCCCCAGGTGGGGCTATCCAGGCATTGAGCCCGTGCACTCTACACGCCGTCGCCCCGATGTTCACGCGTCATCCTTCCCCGAACGCATCGCCCGGAGAGCGAGCCTCGACGACCGTCTGATCTCCGCCTGAGCGAAACGCCGCAGCGACGCCGGCGACTCGCCCGGGTCGACCGCAGGCACCGGAGCCGGGCGCCCGGTTGCGTCGACCACGACAAACGTCAGGTACGCCGTGCAGCAGTGTTCCCGACTGCCGGTCGCAGGGTTCTCCGCTTCCACCCGCACGCCGACCTCGATCGAGGTCCGCCAGGAACGATTGACCTGCGACTGAAGGACGACCACCATCCCCTGCCGGACGGGCCGCCTGAAGTGCAGCCCATCCATCGACGCCGTGACCGCTGGCGCACGGCACAACCGCTGTGCCGAGACCGCCGCGCAGATGTCCGCCCACGCAGCGATCTGACCGCCGAACGCTGTCCCGAGGTTGTTCGCGTGCGTGGGAAGGACGATCTGGGTCATCTCGACCCGCGTCGTCTCGACCGGCACCACTTCTGTCGAATCTCGCATTCCGGCCTCTCCGTCGACGACGTCCGATGGCTCACGGAACACACCACCGACAGCCCGACCTTGCAACCGTTCGCTCTCCTCCGGCCCCGACCCCACGCCCGTGACCCTGGCCCACGACTTCCGGCGCGTAGCCGAGCTGCTCAGACCCGAACGCACCCGCTACGCGATCGGATTGGGCTCGCTCGTCGTCATCAACGCCGCCGACGTCATCGCACCGCTCTTCCTCGCCGTCGCCGTCGATCTGGTCGCCGCCGCCCTGACCTCGGCCACGCCGGACACCCCGATCTTGTTCGGGCTCGTCGGGCTCGACGCCGCTCGCTTCTCGGTCGTCGACGCCCTGGCGGGTTACCTCGTGCTCCACCTGGCTGCCAACGTCTGCCGCTACCCGATGCTGATGAACGTGGTGGTCCCGTCGCATCGACTCGGCCAGGGGATACGCAACGCCCTCACCGGCCAGTTCCTCCGCCTCTCCCAATCGTACTACGACCGCGCCCGCTCCGGCGACCTCATGTCCCTCGCAACGAACGACGTGCACGCGTCCCGGATGATGCTCGGACCCGGCATCCTCGTCGGCGCCGACGCCGTGATGATCGTCACCTTCGTCACCGGGGTCCTGCTCACCCTCTCGTGGAAGCTGACCCTGATCACGATGGTGCCGTTGCCGATGATCGCCATCGTCACCAACCGGCTCTCCCACGCCGAGTACGACCGCTTCGAAGACGTGCAGGAGGACCTCGCCGGACTCACCGAGCGCGCCCGGGAGAGCTTCGCCGGGCTGCGAATTCTCCAGGCGTACGCCCGCGAGGACTTCGATCGCGCCCGCTTCGGGCGCTTCTCCGCGGAGCACCTCGCCAAGAATCTCAGGCTGGCCCGCGTGCGCGCTCTTTTCATCCCGACACTCGACCTGATGTTCGGGTCGGCGACCGCGCTCGTCGTCATCTTCGGTGGCGCCCAGGTCGTCCGAGGCGAAATCGGGATCGGCACCTTCGTCGCGTTCCTTTTCCTCGTCTCCTATCTGTCCGGGCCGATGATCGGGTTCGGCTGGGCGGTGTCGCTCATGCAGCGCGGCCGCGCCTCGCTCCGCAGAATCGACGAGATGTTGGCGGTGCGCGCGGAGATCGTCGATGCCCCCAACGCCATCGACGCGGTCGGGCCGGGAGCCCTATCCGTGCGAGACCTCACGTTCGCGTACGCAGGGCCACCCACGGGCGACGACGCGCCGACCACGGCTCCGACGGCAACACCGCGCACCGTCCTGCACGACGTCTCCTTCGACCTCGCACCGGGCGCGAGCCTCGGCGTGATCGGTCCCGTCGGCGCTGGCAAGAGCACGCTCACGAGGCTCCTGGCCCGTCTGTACGACCCGCCGGAGGGCACCGTCTTCCTCGACGGTGTCGACATCCGGGTCCTCTCGCTCGACTCGCTTCGCCGAGCGGTCGTCGTCGCCCCACAAGACACCTTCCTGTTCAGCGACACCGTCGCTCGAAACGTCACCCTTGCCGCACATCCGGACGATCAGGCCCACCTCTTCACCCGCCAGGCCTGCCTCCACGCAGAGGTCGACGAGTTGCCGCAAGGCTACGGCACGATGCTCGGCGAGCGGGGCGTCAATCTCTCCGGCGGCCAACGGCAGCGACTCGCGATCGCCCGCGCGCTCGCCGCCGACCCACGCGTGCTCGTCCTCGACGATTGTCTGAGTGCGGTCGATGCGCGGACCGAGGAGCGCATCCTCGCCAATCTTCGGGAGATGCTCCACGGTCGCAGCGGCATCCTGATCTCGCACCGGGTGATCGCCGTCCAGCAATGTGACGAGATCATCGTCCTCGACGAAGGCCGCATCGTCGAGCGTGGCACCCACGACGAGTTGCTCGCCGCCGGCGGGTATTACGCTCGCACGGCAGCCGAGCAGGCCGGCGGAGGTGCGTCTTGACAAGCGACGCCGCGATCCCCGCCGAACGTGCCGAGCAGGAGGCGCTCGAGCTCGCCGACGACCCGATCCTCCGTCAGATGTTGGACGAAGAGCGCGTCGCCGGAAGCGAGATCGACACGCGCATGATCGCCCGGCTGGCCGGATACCTGCGTCCTCACCGGAAATTGTCGGCAGTCGCTGTAGCGCTGGCCTTCCTCGAGGCGGCCGTCATGACGCTCCCCGCCTATATGATCGGGCTGGCTGTCGATGCCATCTCCGGCGGTGCGGGCCGCGCCCCGTCTGGCTTCGACACCTGGGTGTTGGGCTGGAGCGAGCGCTTCGTCGATGCTGTGCCCGGGCCCACCGCCGAGCGGGTCGTCCTCTTCTTCGGCCTCGCCGTCAGCGGCCTCTGGCTCGCGCGGTGGAGCATCGCCGCCGTCGCGTCGTACCTGGTTCAGAAACTCGGGCAGCACGTCGTGCACGACCTCCGTCGCGAGGTCTACGAGCATATCACGGCGATGGACCAGGGGTTTCTCCAGAAGAACCCGGTCGGGCGCCTGGTGAATCGGACGACATTCGACCTGCAGGCGCTCTCGGACCTCTTCTCCGACGCCTTCGCCGAGGGCCTGCGCGACGCGATGTTCGTCGTCGTCCTCATCGCCGTCATGCTCTCGATCGACCCGGTCCTCGCGGCCATCCTGATCGCATCCTTCCCGCCCCTCGTTCTCGTCGCCCTCGCCTATCGCGCCGCCGCCCGACCGGCCCTCCGCACCACCTCGGCGGTCCAGAGCCGAATGAACTCCTGGCTCGCCGAGAACCTCGCCGGAATGCGCGAGAACCACCTCTACCGGCGGGAAGCGCGGAGACGCGCCGAGTACCGCGCATTGACCGACGCCCACCAGATCTCGGTGACCCGGGTGATCCGCGCCTGGGGCCTCCTGCGACCGGGGATGATGCTCGTGAGCTCGATCACGACCGTCATCGTCCTGTGGGTCGGCTACCAGCGCGCCGAGACCGGCCTGGTCAGCGTCGGCGTGCTCCTGACCTTTCTGCAATACACCGCGCGACTGTGGGTCCCCGTCCGGAGCCTCACCGAGAAGTTCAATATGATCCAGACGTCGCTGACATCGTGCGAGCGCGTCACCGACCTGCTCGATACGCCGAGCGCGATGACGGACGCGCCGGACGCCGACGCGGAGCAGGCCGTCGTCCACGGAGAGATCTGCTTCGACGACGTGTGGTTCTCCTACCCGGGCAAGGCCGACGACGTGCTCCGGGGCGTGGAGTTCCGGGTCGCGCCGGGCAACATGCTCGCCCTGGTCGGGGATACGGGAGCCGGGAAGTCGACCATCGCTCACTTGATCTCCCGTTTTTACGATGCCCGGAACGGGCGCGTCGTCGTCGATGGCGTCGACGTCCGCCGCTACACGCTGCTCGGACTGCGTCGCGGCATGGCACTCGTCCCCCAGGACGTCGTCGTGTTCGCAGGCTCGCTGCGCGACAACGTCACGCTCGGTGCCGACGTCTCCGATGAGGACATCCTCGCGTGCCTGCGCGCGGTGAGCGCGGACGAGATCGTCAGCCGGTTCGACGACGGGCTCGACCACATGCTCGAAGAGGGAGGCCGCACACTGTCGGTCGGCGAGCGTCAGCTGCTCTCATTCGCCCGCGCGTTGGCGATCAACCCACCGATCCTCATCCTCGACGAGGCCACCGCCAACGTGGACACCGAGACCGAGCTGCGGATCCAGCAGGCTCTCGCACGCGTGACCGCGGGCCGAACCAGCGTCGTCATCGCCCACCGCCTGAGCACGATTCGGCGCGCGGACGAGATACTGGTGCTCCGACACGGGCGGATCGTGGAGCGCGGTCGCCACGACGCGCTGCTGACCCTCGATGGGGAGTACGCTCGGCTCTATCGCCTGCACATGGGAGGGGCTTCGGGGTAGCGGTCAGCCGCCGCGCAGGCGGATCCGCGTTGGAATCGCGCCTTGCTCCGCGACCGACACCGGAGTACATTTCCCCCGCAACTCCGCGCGGCCCCTCGCAAAGCCCATGCCGGTGCAGGTGCTCACAATGCCGACTGAACCGAACACGTCCCTGCGCACCCCGTTCTCCTTCGGACGAGGGTATAGGGGCGTCGTCGGCACGTGTGCCCTGGCTTTGTCCGCCGCCGTGGTGCTGTCGTGCGCGGCCGCAGGTCTGCCGGAGCCGGAGTGTGACCCCGCAGACCGCGGTTGCGTGAGTTCGACCGACGACGGGCGCGGGGGGCACGGCGGCGCCGACGCCGGCGGAGACCCAGGTGTCGACGACCTCGGTCGCCCCATCGGGGACGCGAGGGGTGGAGATCCGTGGGGCGATGGCGGGGGCGGCGCGGCCTGCGACCCGAGAACCTGCGGCGAGCTCGATGCCGGTGGCATGGTCCGACCCGACACCGATGGCGACGGCATCGCTGATTGTGTCGAGGGGCAGACCGACCCCGACGCCGATGGGCTCGCGAACTGCGTCGACGACGATTCCGACGGAGACCGCATCCTCGACGCTCAAGAAGGCGATATCGACAGCGACGGCGACTCCATTCCCGACTTCCTCGACCTCGACTCGGACAACGACAACATCGAGGACCAGTACGAACTCATCGGCGACCCCGACGAGGACGGGCTGCCGAATTACCTCGACCTCGACTCCGACGAAGACGGCTGGCCCGACGCCGCCGAGTACGGGCGCGACCCTGCGGAAGGCGGACCTCCGGCCGATCGCAGCGGCGACGGTGTCCCGGACTTCCTCGACCTCGACTCCGACGGCGACGGGCTCGCCGATTCCGAGGAGCTCGGCTGCCCGACATCGACCGACCGCGTGCTCTGGGACAGCGACGGAGACTCCTACTCGGACCTGGTCGAGGTCGCTTTCGGCTCGGCTCCGTGCGACCCGGCCAGCGACATCTCCGAGATCGTGGATTTCTACTTCGAGCTCCCCTACCGCGACCCGCCGCAGACCGACGTCCTCGAGTTCTCCACCGATGTTCGACAAGGCGACATCGCGTTCAACATGGACACCACCGGGTCGATGGGCCAGGAGATCGGGCAACTCCAGAGCACCCTCTCCTCGAACATCATTCCTGCACTTGGCGACCGGCTTACCAGCCCCGCCTACGCGGTCTCGCACTTCGAGGACTTCCCGTGTTCCGGCTATGGAAGCGGGGGCGATCTGCCCTTCGAACTCCTTCAACGCATCACCCAGAGTCGCGGCGACGCACAGTCCGCTGTCGATAGCCTGCCGCTCGGCTCCGGCGCCGACTACTTCGAGTCTGGATTCGAGTCGCTCTACCAGATCGCGACCGGCGAAGGGATCAGCGGCGGTTGCGGCGCGGTCCCGGCCTTCGACGCCGGCGCGGGATTCGTCGAAGGCGTGGCCGACGGTTGGATCGGGGGTGTCGGGTTCCGGGAAGGCGCACTTCCGATCATCGTGCACATCACCGACGCACCGAGCCATGCGAACGGAGAAGGCGGATACGGTTACGGGCGCACCCGCGACGCGGCCTTCGCCGCGCTCGAGGGGATCGGCGCCCGTATCGTGAGCGTCGCTTCCGGCGGCGATGCGCGCACCGACGGCGAGGAGCTGGCTACCCGGACCGGTGCCGTGGTGCCGCCGTGCGCCTGGGACGAGGGAAGGCCGGGCGGCTGCAGCCCCGGACAATGCTGCACCCAGACGGACGGTGGGGGCCGAGGGACCAACGGCGAGGGCATGTGCCCACTCGTGTTCGACATCTCCGGAAACGGCTCCGGTCTCGACGCTTCGATCGTGAGCGGGATCGACGCTCTGTTGAACTTCTCCCGCATCGACGTCTCCACCCGTTCCCGCCCGGACCCGGACGAGCTGGCATCGACCGGAATCGACACCACGTGCTTCCTCGCGGGCATCGTCCCCGACGCCGCGATCCCGAGGCCCGGGACCTGCTCCACGGAGCCCATCCCCGCGGACTTCGACGGCGACGGAACGCTCGACGGCTTCGAGAACGTGACCCCGGGGACCCAGCTCTTCTTCCAGGTCATCGCCGAGAACCAGTGCGTGCCACCGCTCGACGAGCCCCAGGTCTTCATCGCCTATATCGACGTCATCGGCGACGGAACGACCGTGCTGGACACGAAGCTGGTCACGATCCTCGTCCCGCCGCAGATCAAGTTCTGATCGAGGGGGACAGAGCCCGGGAGACCCCACGGCGACCGAGCCCCGGGTGACGACGGCGGCGACGATTATTCGTAGTCGTCGTCCTCGTAATCCTCGTCGTCGTACTCGTCGTCCTCGTAATCCTCGTCGTACTCGTCGTCCTCATAATCCTCGTCGTACTCGTCGTCCTCGTACTCCTCGTCCTCGTCCTCGTCATCGTCGTGGTCCATGACGATGGCCGAAGGCTGCACGCGGACTTGGCGGAGCCGGTTGAGGATCGCCGGTTCGACGGTTTCCTCGGCGGGGGGCGCCGGAGTGGGTTGGCTCGGAGCCTCGGGTTGCGCTCCGCCCGTCGACGGTGACCGTGCTCCGGCATCCGGTCCTCGAGCTTCGGCGACGTCCGGTTCCGGTGCGACAGCCTCGGGGTCCAGCTCGTCGGCGTCCGTACCGGCGTCGAGGCCCAGCACGGGGATCGGGATCGCCGTCGGACGTCGAACCTCCAGCGTGAAGGCCCGGAAGGTGTCGGCGGGCTCCGGTGCGTCGATGGTCGGTTCCGGCGTCGGCTTGTCACCGCTCCGGACCGCCGTCGCAATTCCGGCGCCCAGCGCGACGACTGCCGCCGCGATTACGACGACCGTCGCCGGATGCATGCGGCGCGTACGCGCCGGTCGCGGGGCCGCCTTCAGGTTCGCGACGGCTTCGTGGGCATCGCTCGGCGCCCGTTCGACCCGGATCTCGTACGCGCCATCGTCAGTCTTGTCTGCGACGACCTCGATGCGGGAGGTCTCGGGCCCCTCGCGCTCGTGCCGTTCGCTGTTCGACTCCATCGGACTGCTCGGGTGGGAACAACGCGCGCAGCCTACTCCACCGACGCCCGGGTGGGAAGCCCGTGCAGTCTCCGCGGCTCGGCCCGATTCCGGCTGCCGAAGCACGAACCGAAAGAGCCCGCGGAATCCCGCGGGCTCACTCGGTCCGTGCGACACGATATGGGTCAGTTGGCCTCGAAGTCGGCGTCGATCACCTCGTCGTCGTCCTCGGCCACGGTGTCGCCGCCCTCGGCCTCGGCCTCTTCGGCGCCGGCGGTCTCGTACATCTTCGCGGCCATGCTCTGCGCGATGGACTCGATGCGTGCCTTGGCCGCTTCGAGCGCGTCCTTGTCCGACGACTCGACCGCCTTCCGGGCGTCCTCGACGGCCGCGGTGGCCTCTGCCCTGCTCTCGTCGTCGAGCTTGTCGCCGTGCTCGGTGACCAGCTTCTCGGTGCTGTAGGCGAGCGTGTCGACCTCGTTGCGGAGCTCGGCGAGCTCCCGACGGGCTTCGTCGGCATCGCGGTTCTCCTCTGCCTCGTTGACCATCCGCTCGATCTCGTCCTCGCTCAGGCCGCTCTGCGCCTCGATCTGGATCTTCTGCTCTTTGCCCGTCGCCTTGTCCTTCGCCGAGACGTGAACGATTCCGTTGGCGTCGATGTCGAAGGTGACCTCGACCTGGGGCACACCGCGCGGCGCCGGCGGAAGTCCGTCGAGATTGAACTTCCCGAGGGTCTTGTTGTCGCCGGCCATCTTCCGCTCACCCTGCACGACGTGCACAGTGACCGAGGTCTGGTTGTCGGAGGCTGTGGAGAAGATCTCCGTTCGCTTGGTCGGGATCGTGGTGTTGCGCGGGATCAGCGTGGTCGTCACCCCGCCCAACGTCTCGATTCCGAGCGACAGCGGCGTGACATCGAGCAGCAGGATGTCCTTGACGTCGCCAGAAAGGACACCGGCCTGGATGGCCGCTCCGAGCGCAACGACCTCATCTGGATTTACCCGCTTGTGCGGCTCCTTACCGAAGAATTCCTCAACCCGTTTCTGCACCAGCGGGATCCGGGTCGAGCCGCCGACGAGCACCACCTCGTCGATCTCCGACGGCTTCATGCCGGCGTCCTTCAACGCCATCCTGCACGGCTCGATCGTCTGCTCGACGATGGTCTCGATCATCGCCTCGAGCTTCGAGCGGCTCAGCTTGATGTTCATGTGCTTGGGCCCGGACGCGTCCGCCGTGAGGAAGGGCAGATTGATGTCCGTCTCGGGCACGCTGGACAACTCGATCTTCGCCTTCTCTGCGGCCTCCTTGAGCCGCTGGAGCACCATCCGGTCCTCCGAGACATCGAGCCCCTGGTCCTTCTTGAACTCGGCGACCAGCCAATCGATGATCTCGTGGTCGACGTCGTCACCGCCGAGCGCCGTGTCACCGGTCGTCGTCTTCACCTCGTCGACGCCGTCGCCGTCCCCGAGGGTCGTGTGGTCGTCCGTGCCGCCACCGAAGTCGTAGACGGCGATGATCTCCTCTTCCTGCTTGTCGAGGCCGTAGGCCAGCGCGGCCGCCGTCGGCTCGTTGACGATGCGCTTGACGTCGAGGCCGGCGATCCGGCCCGCATCCTTCGTCGCCTGACGCTGGCTGTCGTCGAAGTACGCCGGCACGGTGATCACCGCCGCCGCCACCGACTCGCCGAGGTAGTTCTCGGCCGCCTTCTTGAGCTTCTGCAGGACCTTGGCGCTGATCTCCGGCGGCGCGTAGTCCTTGCCGCGGATCTCGAACGCGACCCCGCCGTTTTCGAGCTTGTTCACCTTGTAGGGAACGCGGTCGATGTCCTTCTTCGCGTTGTCGTACTTCCGGCCGATGAATCGCTTCGCCGAGAAGACGGTCGCTTCGGGATTCGTGACCGCCTGTCGCTTGGCGACCTGGCCGACGAGCGTCTCGCTCTTCTCGTCGAACGCCACCACCGACGGCGTGGTCCGCGTCCCCTCTTCATTCGTGATGACGACCGGGTCGTCCCCTTCCATCACGGCGACGACCGAGTTGGTCGTACCGAGGTCGATTCCGATGATCTTGGCCATGCGGCACCTCTGAAAGTCTCGGGGCGTCCAGCGCCTCGTGTTCGCGTAGTGGGTCTCTCGCCGGGCGGAACCTAGTCACTGCCCGGAGGGTGTCAAAGCCGCCGGAAGGTCATCCGTGGTCGTGACCGCAACCAGCCGCCGAAGCAGAGGAATTATCTTGCGCTTGCGCGGCCGCCGCTTCGGCCACCGGGCAACCATCCGCACAGGGAGGAGCCTCGTCGCGGCCCCCACCGCCTTCCTCCGACGCCTTTGCTCCGCAACCGCCCTTTGCACTATAGTCCGTCGAGTACCATCCGCTCCCGGTCAGTCGAAACGACGACAGGCTCACGCGGCGCTCGGCCTCGGCGAGCCCGCACTCCGGACATCCCGGGGGCGCGGCATCCACACGTTGGAGCTTCTCGAAATCGTGCCCGCACGCGGCACATCGATATTCGTAAATCGGCATTGCGTTCCTGTGGCTCCCGTCGGGAGCCGTACAAGTACGCACCGGAGATCGCCTGTCAAATCACCGCGTCGATCGCGAAGCGAGGTAGCCATGCACATCCGGTTCGTTCGAACTGCAGCCTTCGTCCTCGCGCTGTCCGCTCTCGGCTGGTTCGCCGACGCCACCCCTGCGGAAGCGCGCATGCAGCTGTTCCGGGTCTGGGGACAGGTGCACGGCGCGCTCGCCAACGGTCAGGGCAATTACTTCGACGCCCAGGACAGTCCCTACGTCGGCTACGGTGCCCAGATCGGCGCCCAGGTGATCGTCTTCGAGGCCTTCCTCGACCTGAACATCTTCGACCTCGGCCGCGATGTCGCCGAGATCTCGCCCACGTACTGGAATCAGCTCGGGGTAGGCTTCAACTTCCCCCTCCCCCTCTTCGCCAGCGACAAGGTGCGCATGTTCGCACGAGCTAATGTTTCCTACGTTTACGCGCCCTTCAACTCGATCGCCGGCGAGGACAACCGCGGATTCGCGACCCGCGCCGGCGCCGGCATCGAGTACGTGCCGACGAAGTTCGTCGCCATCGGCGGTGCCGCCTACGGCGGGTACCATCTCTTCGGAACCGCCGACAACAACGACAACGGGCGCCACGTGCTCGCGCAGATCTACACGCGCTTCGAGTTCGGTCTCTAGCGGACTTCCAGGGCCCGCCGCCCCCCTCGCAGCTACGGCGCCGAACGTGTCGCGGATGCGCGGGCGCGGCGTCACCGGAGCGCGTGCACGCTACTTCAGGAAGCCCTCGGCCGGGTAGCGCTCGGACGCCGCCTCGAGTCGCGTCGTCAGGAGCTCGGTCGTGATGGTCTGCGGAAGCAGGTCGTAGGTCCGGTCGGGGAAGTAGATGACGTAGACCGGGATTCCCGCGACCGGGAACGGCTCCATCCAGCGCTGGATCTCGACATTCTCGACCGTGAGATCGGCCTTCACCGGAAGGATCTGCGTTTGAACGAGAGCGTTGCGGACCTCGGGCACCTCGATGAAGAGACGTTCGTTCGCCTTGCAGTTCGCACACCAATCCGCGGTGTAATCCATGAATACGGGGCGCCCGGCGTCCAGCGTCGCCAGAACCACGTTGCTGTCGAAGGGTACCCAGTTGATCCGGTCGTCGACGACCACCGGTTCGTCCGCGGTCACCGTAACGGCGGACACGCTCGGCGGTTGCAGGTCGATGAAGGAGACCCCTCCCAACACGACCGCCGCGATCGCGGCGACCCTGACCCCGTATCTGCGCAGCGCACCATGTATGGGGCCGCCGAAACGACCTACGGCCCAAGCGGCCATGGCGACGATCAGCAGGAAAGCGAGGAAGTAGCTCGACGACGACGACGCGGTCTGTTGCTGCAGGACGCTGAACAACCACACGGTGGCCGCCATCAGCGTGAACCCCATCAGGTGCTTGAACGTCTCCATCCAGGCGCCTGGTCGCGGCAGCAATCTGCCGAGGGCCGGCACGAAGCTGAGCACGACGAACGGGCTCGCCAGACCGCAGCCGATGACGATGAAAATGACCAGCGTCTGCCACCACGGGGCGCCCGACGCCAATGCGAAACCGGCCGCCGTTCCCAGAAACGGAGCGCTGCAGGGCGTCGACATGATCGACGCCACGACGCCGTTGACCGCCGACCCCACATACCCTTGCCGCGGCGCCCCCTCGTGCAGGGCTACGGAGAACTCGAACACGCCGAGCGCGTTCAGCCCGAAGACAAAGACGACCGCCGTCATCGTGGCGACGAACACTGGATTGGCGAAGTGCATCCCCCATCCGACCATGTCGCCAGACGCCCGGAGGAAGAGCACCAACGCGGCGAATCCGACGAAGGTCCCGACCACGCCGATCCCGTAGGCGATTCCGTGGAGCCGGTGCGAGCCCGGGTCCTGGTCCGCCTGCTCCATCAGGTGAAACACCTTCATCGTGAGCACCGGCAGCACGCACGGCATCACGTTGAGGATCGCTCCGCCAAGGAAGGCGAGCGCAACATTCAGGGCGAAGTGGGTGTCCATCGGTGAACGGACTCCGGTGAGCGCGGACCACGCCGAATCCGACGGGCCCAATTCCTCTAATCCCTGCCTCGATCCGCGGCAAGTCCCACCCAGGCGCCGGGGGTTGTCGCTGCCTCGCGATCGTCGTCTCGCACCGGTGTCCGACGCGGAATACAAGAGCGGCTCGCTGGCATCCAACTCGTAGACCGGCGACGATGAGCCGGTCGAATCCCCTGCTGAACCCACATGCGAAGACCCGTGTTCCTCTTCCTCGTCCTAACGCTCACGGCGCTGCCAGTGGCGACCGGCGCCCAGATGGCGCCTCTGCCCGAACCGAGCGAGCCCGCGCCGACTGCGCCCGGGTGGCTCGGCGTCACGCTCGAGTCGGCCGAGACCGGAGGCGCGCAGATCGAGCGGGTGCTCCCGTCGTCGCCGGCCGATCGAGCGGGATTGACCCGCGGCCTGACCATCGTCGCGGTCGACGGCCGCGCGATCGACTCCGCCGAGCACCTCGTCTTGACGATCGGGACCTTGCCGGCCGGAGCCACCGTCGAGGTCGAGGTCACCTCCGACCTGGGACACTCGACCGTCCCGGTCGTCCTCGCCCCGCGGCCGCTCGACCTCACCAACGCGGCCACGCTTCTGGTCGGAACGGCGCTTCCCACGCTGCAACTCGAAGACCTGTTCAGCGGCGAACCGCTCGCGTTGGACTCGCCGACCGAGCTGCTCGTGATCGAATTCTGGGCCACGTGGTGCGGCCCCTGCCATGCGACGA
>CAZFPM010000115.1:8024-17772 GCA_964520965.1 uncultured Myxococcales bacterium | reverse complement strand
CGGCAGCGATCGGCGTTCCGTCGAGCACCGTCGTGTGGGAGCGGAGGTTCGAGCCGACCCGATGAGCGACCGACGAGGGGAGGAACGCGAACAACTCCTCGAACGTGTCTCCGTCGACGCCGCGGATCAGGCCGTCGGTCGTGGCGACGTAGACTGCCGTGGGCCGAGACTCGGTGGCCGTGATGAACGCCTGGTAGCCGACGCCCAGGTCGAGGCGCGGATCGGGCACCGTCACGGCGGTCGGCGACGAATGGTAGATGGCGCCGAACCGGGACTGACGGTCGTTGGTGTACACGTTGAGCGAGTCGTCCCACCGGTACTCGGCGTTCGGGAGGAACGTGCGGAGCTCGGGGAGCAGCGTGGTCTGCAGTCGCAGCTCGGTCAGCGAGAAACCCCGGAGCCAACGCTGCAGGAGCTCCCCTTCGTTCGGCGACTCTCCGCCGAGCAGATGGTTGTAGGTGCGGGCCGCGTTTACATCGAGCTCGCTCATGCATCGGGCCCCCAACGACCCGGACGGGAGCCGGTCGTCGAAGCCGACGTCGCCGCGCGAGAGGTCCTCGCACGCCGGGTAGACGGCAGCCGATGCGCCGGGCACGGCCCCGACCTGGCAGGCTGCCGCGATCTCGGGGGCGGTGACACCGTGGGTGGAGGTCAGGGGGTTGCCTCCGTCGTTGATCGAGTCGGGGAAGAGGCTGGTCTCGGGGTCGCCGCTCGACCCGGCGAGGGCGCAGCTGTGCCACTCCGGAGCGGTGGTGAGGACTTCCAGGTCGTCGAGCTGGGTCGTCGACCGAGCGTCGAGCCAGTCGGTCATGTTCTGGCGGATGGGCGCGGCGAGGCTGCCGCCGACGCAGACCTGGGAGACGCGCTCGAGGTTGCCGGTCCAGTACGGCGAGCCCTGGTGGATCTCGAAGCTCGCCTCGAAGGTGAACTGCCCCTGCCCCCCGGCTCCGGCGCGAATTCGCGTCGCGTTGGCCGGGGTGGTGCGGCTCGGGGTCCCGGACACGATCTGCGAGAAGAGGTCACCGAGCTCGAAGATCAGGGCCTGCCCGCTGCTGGCGATTCGGGCTTCTTCGGCACCGCCGGAGCCGGCGAGGGCGATCTCGTCGAGGACGGACTCCGCGGTGTCGGGAATGTTGAACCCGACGACGAAGACTTTGACGCCGGCGTCGAAGAGCTGCCGCGCGTAGTAGGGTGCGTCGGCGTAGGGGTAATTCTCGCAGCCCGTGAGCCACGGATCGTTGCTGAGGGTGTCGCCGGTCCGGACACACTCGCCGAAAGACGGGACCCCGTCGGTGATCAGCAGCACGTAGCGCCGCCGGCACTCGCCGTACGGATCGGCGTACCCTCGGGAGTAGTCACCGGAGTCGGGCTCTGCCCGGAAGCCGTAGTAACTCGGGTCCTCGACGTAGAGGTAGTACGCGTCCTCGAGCATGGCGCCCAGGGGCGTGCTCCAATACGGGACGATGCGGACGATCTCGTCTTGCACCCGGTCGTTGATCTGCGCCCGGGTGAGCGTGCCAGACGGGTCGAGCGGCGGGATGGTCGGGACCTGCTCGATGGAGCCATCCGTGCAGTTGGGGGCGCCGGCTACATCTTCGTAGGGGGCCCTGGCGCCGAGATTCCAGCACACGCCAGCCGGGTTCGCGGCGCAGGACATCGGCGCGCCCGGGAATCGCGGGTCGGGGATGTTGCCGACGGCGGTCGGCATGCTCCGCGACGGGCCGTAGGAGAACATCCCGCCGGCGCAGCTCGACGGCTCCTCGAAGGAGTCGAAGGTCATCAGGCCGAACCCGATCAGCTCCCCGAACTCGTCGATCAGGCCGTCGTCGATCTGGTTCAGGTCCGGGAACGGCGAACCCAGGTTGTCCGGGGTGCACTCCGAGTCGTGGTCGGTCGGGGCACCCGTGCCACCGCTACGGGTGCACAGGCGCGAGTGTCGGATGCCCTGGGCGCGACCCGGATCCACCTGGTCGACGCGATCGGAATCCCGGTCTCGGGCGTCGACGGCGCAGTAGCGGTCGGGGACTGTTCCGGTGAGGACTTCGATCGCGGCGTGGTGTCGGGATGATCCGGCGCCAGCAGCGAGGGAGCCATCGGGCACACAGTCCGGGTAGGTGTGGTCCGCGTCGTCGTCGCGCCACTCCATGCTGCCGCTGGTGTCGAGGAGGATATTGACGAGCGGAAGCGCGTTTACTCCGGCCTCGACAGGGGCCTGGGCCGAGCTCTCGCCGGCGGGAAGCAGGCACGCGACCGCGACGACTACGGCGAAGCCGAGTCGACTGCGCTGGGCGATGAATTGGATCATGTGCATCTCCTCAGCCTGCGTAGCCGGGGCAACGGACCGGACCGACGTAGAAGTGGCCGGCGAATTCGCGGGTCACAAGCCCGCCGCGGAGCGACCGGATGGTCACCACGGCCGCGTCGTCCAACCTCAAGGTGTCGCGCACGCCGGCCTGCCCTTCCATGTACAAGCGCATGTAGCAGAAGCCCTCGTCGAACCCGGGGGCACGGCGCGCGGGCGCGATGTCCGTGTAGACAACCCGGAAGAACGGCTCCAGGTGGGCGTTCTCGAACGGGTTCGTTCCGAAGAGATCGGCGACCGAGACGCCGCTTCGAATCGGATCGGTGTGCTCGAAGACGTACTGCCCCGATCCCTCGGCGTAGGCGATGACGGCGTCGAGGTTCCAGTCGAGGAACTCGACGCCGCTGAGCACGGCCACGTCGGCAGCGAAGATCGCCTTGTTCTGCATACCGAACGCGTCCGCGGTCCGCGTAGCCGACAGGGCGGTGTTGAAGGCGACGGCACCGAGGCCGGTCAGCGCGAGGATCGTCGCCATGACGACGAGGATGACACTGCCGCGCTCCGACGGTCGCTGCCCGGCGATTGTGAAGTCCATCCTCATAGCCCGGTCCTCGTGTTCGCGAGGTTCATGTTCGGCATCTCCACCTCGGTGCGCATGGTGACCACGCGGGTGAAGTCGCCGGTGTAGTGATAGTTGGAGCCGTCGAAACGACGCAGCTCGATGAAATCGCGCAGGTTGTCGTTGTCTCCCTCGTCGATGTTCTGCGCGAGCACGGTCTCGAGGCGACCGCTGATCTGCACGTAGGCGAAGCGGGCATTCTCGGGCTCGGACGCGCCGTCGCCCGCGATCTGCGTGCTCGCCACGCTGCCATCGTCGTCGACCCAGTTGCCGGCGGTCTCCCCGTCGTCGATGACGTTGGTGGGGATGCCGCCGGACGCGACCCCGTCGAACCAGATCTGCAGGTCGACGATGTTTCGGGCGACGACGTAGCGGCTCACGGTGTCGAGGTCGCCCATGGCCCCGTCGAGCTCCTCGCGAACCAACACGGTCTCGTCGGGACTGTCGGGGTCGTTCATGACCGAGTAGCGCACGAAGTGCAGCGGCACGACCTCGAACAACCCGCTGCCGAACCCCGTGAAGTCGCAGTTCGGGTTGGACCCGGTCAGCGTGGGGTCGGCGAGCAGCGCTGACGTGAAGACCAGGATCGTCTCCGGCAGGGTGTCGTGCGGACGCACCGACCCGACGCGCAGGTATTGGGTACCGCCCTCGGGTGCGGTCACCGCTACGAACGCGTCGTCGAAGATGTGGGACATCTCCTGGTCGGTGCGGCCGTTGTTCGCCACGCGCAGGAAGTTCGTGCCGGAACTCATCTGCGTCGGCCGGAAGGGCTCGGTCGTCCTGTAGGCCCCGAGCAGGACGATCCGATCGGGTGGGCCCATTGCACGCGCCGGCCGATCCTGCTGCCGGGGCGCGTAGAAAGCGTTGGAAGTCGAGTGGCGATGGAAGATGGCGTGCGCGGTGGCACCGGCCCCGTCTTCGGCCAGCCAGGTCGGCGGCGCGCACACCGAGCGGTACCAGGGGTACTGGGACGCCGGCAGGTACGCGTTGGGCACGGTCAGGAACGACGCTCGACGGAGATCGTTCTTGATCGTGTCGATGGCGTAGTTCATCCGGTCCGTCATCTGCGACAGATCGTTCTGCGCACGGAACGACCGCGACATCGTGGTCATCAGATAGAAGAGGGCCACGATCGACAGCGACGACAGCGCGACCGCCACGAGCAGCTCGACCATCGTGAACCCGCGCGGGGCCTCGAGTATCGTCCGTTGTCGGAGCTTCTCCATCGTCGTCTCCGTCACAAGCCAGCGGTAGTCGGAACCGCGCCCAACTGATTCCAGCGGGCCATGCCGGTAACCCGGACGGTGAAGAACTCGTTCTGCAGCTGGGCGGCCGTCAGCCCCGGAATGGTGCCGCACGTCCCGGCCTGCAGTCGGTCGCCGACACGCGTTCGGGGCCAGTGGACCCGAACGTCGGCGCGGGCGAGCTCGTTCTGGATGATCCACGTCAGCCGATACTGGATGCAGAAGCGGCTGTTGCGCTGAGCGAACGACTCCTGGTCGGTCGGAACCATCACCCCGGTCGCCCGCGGAAGCGCGAGGTCGTTGTAGGTCGGCTGACCGCCGGTGGCATCGATGGGCAGCGGAGGCTGGACCCAATTGCCCTCCGAGCCGGCCATCAACCCGTTCCGAAGCCATGACGTCGAGGAGAGCGAGCTCGGGTCCGACGTCCACCGGATCGCGTCGCGCTTCAGCCGTTCGAGCGTCGTAGACGCCAGCTCGGTTGCCGCACGCATGCTGTAGGAGTGTCGGTTGGCGACCGACGCCGACGTCTGCATGCCCAGGATCCCGATCAAGCCGATGCCCAGGATCAGCGTTCCGATCAGGACTTCCAGAATCGTGAAACCCGCCGAGCAGCGGTCGTGTCGTCGCGCGCTCATCACAAGTCACTCAGGTTGAAGCTCTCGTCCATGCGCTCGACGAGGCCGTTGAACTCGACCACGACCGTCGTCCGGAAGGGACGCAGGTGGCAATCGCCGCCGGCGCATGATGCAGGTCGGTACTCGATGAAGAAGCGGCCACCGAACATCGAGGAGCCCACGGCGGCGAACGGCCGGTTCGTGAGCGGATCGACGACCCGGCCGGTCGGCGTGAAGCAGACCTCCCGGATACCGCCCGTCCCCACCGGAGCGATCCGGGTGACGACCGTGTGTCGGTAGGGAAGTGTCGGATCCGTCGGGTCCATGACCTCTGCCGGAATCAGCACGTCGGCTTCGCGGGGCGTGCAGTTGGCGCCCACCGAGTCGAACACTTCGAATTGGGAGTTCGCCGTGCCCATGCCGAGCGGCGCCCAACCATCCATCATGTCCGGGAGCGGCTGGTGCGCCGACACGCGCAGAATCACGGCGTTTCCGGTCGACATCGCGCGGTTACGGAGCTGCTGCAACAGCCTCACCGTCTCCGCCGCCGAGTGAGTCAGGGCCCGCTGGTCCCGCGGTGACGAGAGATAGACGCCCGCGATCGAGACGAGAACCGCCACGATGCTGACCACGACCATCAGCTCGATCAACGAGAACCCGCGGCATCGCTCCTGACCCGCCGCCGCTCCTGGAATACTCGTCCTCATCGCAACATTCCTCGTTCTCTGACCTCTCGGCCACGATACAAAGCAATGTCCATGCCATTGCTCCAAGCCGCCCGTTGTGCGGCTCTATACCCGCATGAAACCCTGGTGCCCCCCCTCGTGCCCGCACTCGTTGCGCACCAGTGAAAGTTTTTCATATGTGCGACGAACGCAGCCACTGTGCGCGCGGTGACCTCTGCGAGTATACATTGTTTCTCGCGGATCTGACGGCGCTTCGCAACACTTCGACGACCGGTTTCTTGACCTCTGCTGTCCCCAAGCCACCACGCCGGACCGCCGCCGCCGCGACCGCCACTGTCGCAGTCGTCGTCCTCGGGCTCGCGGCAGCGCCATCGAGCGCCCGTGCCCAGCCCGACCCAACGCCCGACCCCCGCGTCCACGTGCGCTCGCGAACGCTCGTCCGCGCGCGCCAGATCCGCACCCCGGGCGGGGGTCTCGAAGACCAACGCTCCTTCGGTCAGCGCGTCGATCTGCACTTCGCCCCCGCGCCGGGGCACTCTCCGGCGACGCCAGCCGTCGACGGGCTCGTCGCCGTCGGATTCGAGTTCGACCAGGGTCTCCCCGAAGCCCCGCGGCACCCGGCGATCGCCGAACGCCAGCTCGAGCCGACGCTCTTCGCCGCCTGGCTGCGGTGGACGCCCGTTCCGGCGCTGCGCGTACGGCTCGGCCGGCAGGACATCGCGTCGCCCCTCGGGCTCCTGCGCGCCGACGGTGTCGAGGTTCGCCTGCGGCTGGAGCCGGTCGGCCTCTACGCGACTGCGAGCGCCGGGCTTCGCCCGGAGCCCGACCGACGACGCTTCGACGACCCGGCCCTCGCCGACGCGACGGACCCCGGCGCCCGCCCGGAGCTCGGCGACGGCACGCTCTTCATCGATGGTGCGCTCGGCTGGGAGCACGACGTCGCGGCGCTGGCCCTCGCTGCGCGCGGGCAGCGATCGGTCGATGGCGACCCGCGCGGCCCACGCGTCGGCGGGCAGGCGCGCGTCGGTCATCGCGACGGCGGGCGGCTCGAGACCGTGCTCCGCTACGACCTCCTCCACGACGCGGTGGAGCGGGCCGAGGCGGCAGGGCGACTGCCCGTCGGCGACCGGGCGTCCCTCGTTGCGCGGTGGCTCTCGGTACGGCACCTCTTCACCCCGGACTCGATCTTCAGTGTCTTTCCGCTCTCCGGGTGGGCAGACGCGGAGCTCGGCGCGCACGTGCGCGATCGGCGCCAGCGCACGTGGGCGACCGCGGTCTTCCGTCGCGAGGCCGTCGATGGCCCGAGACCGACGTTCGGGGGCCGGGCCAGCGTCGCCGGCAGCGATCCCGGGAGGCTGTCGGCGTGGCGGTTCAGCGCCGAACCCTGGGCCGGAGACGACACGTTCGCTCTGCGCGGGCGCGCGCACGCGACGCTCCGACCACCGCGCGGACCGACCTGGCACGGCGACCAGATCGTCTTCTGGAAACACGACCCGGCCAATGCGCTCGCGCGCGACCGCCGAGGAACCTGGAGCCTGCTCGGCGCGACCTTCGACGCCGGCGGTTGGGCTGCCATCGCCCTGACGACCACGTTGGGCTGGGACGACCGCTCGCGCGGTTCCTTCGGCGTGTTCGCCTGGGCAGAGCTCCGCCTTCCGGACGCATGATCGATCGACCCCGCATCACCGCTGTCGTCGGGGCCGCGCTCAGCATCACGCTAGCCATCGCGGCGACCGCCGAGGAACCGGCGCAACCGGATCTCCTGCAGGGGTTCCGCATGGACCCGCCCTGGGCGGTTCCCCTGGAGCGGCCGGCGTCGCACGACACCGTATGGCTCGGCACGCACGGCGCGGCGGCGACTCTCGGGGAGGCCGAGTGCGTCAGCTGCCACGACGAGACAGCCTGCGTCGACTGCCACGCCGGCGCGGGCGCGCCGCTGACCGTGCACGCGCCCGGCTGGCTGCTCACGCACGGCAGCAGCGAGGCTGCCGAGGGCTCGACATGCGGCGCGTGCCACACCCCCACCCGGTTCTGCCGTTCTTGTCACCTGCAGGTCGGGTTGGGCGCAGAGTCCGGCTACCGACCGCCGACGCCGGTAGAGGTGCATCCCCCGGGCTGGGTCGGAGCGGGCGCTGGCGCGGGGCATGCGATCGAGGCGCGTGCCGATCTGGCGAGCTGCGCCGGCTGTCACGATGGCCCGACCTGCGCGAGCTGCCACGCGGAGGTCAATCCCCACGGCATCGACTTCTCCGCCCGTTGCCGGTCGTTGCTGCGGGCCGACGGTTCGACGTGCGCGGCGTGTCACACCGACGTCAGTCGCGTCCCGTTCGGAGCCCTCGACGGCCACCCGGAGTGCCGCTGACGGTCGCCGTACCCGCGACGCTCAGTCTTCGAGCAGGCAGTTCCCAGCGCAGCCGTCGCTGCTGTCGGTGTTCCCGTCGTCGCATTGCTCCCAGGGGTCCGAGAATCCACGGGTTCCGGTCGGCGCTGCAGTCCATGAACTCCCGTCCGTAGCAGTGGGCGATACCTTCCTCGCCGCACGGGTCGCCGGGCCGCCCGGCGGGCGTGTTGCACCCGCCACAGAGGTTCACGCTGTCGCCGACGCATCGGAGCCGGTCCCACCCATCACATGCGATGAAACCACCGCAGCCACACGCATCGCCGGGAGTGACAGGGAGCGCGTCCCACAGCAGGAGCTCGCTCCCGCCGCATCGCCGCGTGTGCACCACACCCACCGAACGGTCGGACCGCCGTGGTGTGGGCATCGCTCGCGCAGTGTGCCGGTCAGTCGAAGATGTACGCCGAGCCGCTGTTCGAGCCCCCGTCGTCGTTCTCCTCCGCTCCGATGAGCAAGACTCCGGCGGAGATCGATACCGACGAGCCGAAGCGGTCGCCCGCCGCGGCATCGGGAGCCACCAGCTTCTGCTGCGTCCACGTCGTACCGGCGCGCGAGAACAGGTACGCCGAACCGCTGCGTGAACCCGCATCGTCGTCGAGCCTGGCCCCGACGAGCGCCTGGTCGCCCGACACGGACACCGACTCGCCGAACTCATCGTCCGCCGCAGCATCCGACGCCGTCAGCTTCGCCTGCTGCGACCAGCTCACGCCGCTGCGTACGAAGACGTAGGCAGCCCCTGCCTCTCCGCCCCCCGCGGCCTCTAAATTGGCGCCGACGAGCGCGGTATCACCCGACACGGACACCGACGTTCCGAAGTGGTCGCCGGCCTCATCGTCCGACGCCGTCAGCTTCGCCTGCTGCGACCAGACCGCGCCCGATCGCGTGAAGACGTAGGCAGAACCGCTATCGACACCCCCGTCATCGTCCAGCACCGAGCCGACCACCGCGGTATCACCGTCGAGCGCGACGGAGTCGCCGAAGTGGTCGCTCTCGGCAGCATCCGACGCCGTCAGCTTCGCCTGCTGCGACCACGTCGTGCCGGCGCGTACGAAGACGTAGGCAGAACCGCTGCTCGAGCCGTCGTCGTCGTCGGTGGGAGCGCTGATGATCGCCGACTCGCCGGAGATCGACACCCCCGACCCGAACCGGTCGCCCGATGCGGCGTCCGACGCCGTGAGCTTGGCCTGCTGCGTCCACGTCGTGCCGGCGCGCACGAAGACGTAGGCAGAACCGCTGCGCGACCCATCGTCGTCGTCTTGGTGGGCTCCCACGATCGCCGTGTCACCCGAGATCGAGACCGAGATGCCGAACAAGTCGTCAGTCGCGGCGTCCGACGCCGTCAGCTCCGCCTGCTGGGTCCAGGTCCCACCGCTGCGCACGAATACGAACGCGGAGCCGCTGTTGCTCAATGCGACGCCGTCTCTGTTCGGAGCCCCGATGATCGCGTAGTCGCCGTCGAGCGCCACCTCGGCCCCGAAGGTGTCCCCCGCCGCGTCGTCGGTGGCGACGAGCGTGCTGGCGGTGAGGCCCTCGTCCCCGCACGTGGCGTCGCAACCGTCGCCGGAGTCGTTGTTCCCGTCGTCACAACCCTCGGCGCCGGCGTTGTTCACGATGCCATCGCCGCAGAACTCAACCACGCAAGAGGCGTCGCAACCGTCGCCGGACTCGGTGTTCCCATCGTCACACGCTTCGGTGTCGCCGTTGTTGATGATGCCGTCGCCGCAGAACTCAACCACGCACGACGCGTCGCAGCCGTCGCCGGACTCGGTGTTACCGTCGTCGCAACCCTCGGCGCCGGCGTCGTTCACGATGCCATCGCCGCAGAACTCCACCACGCAAGAGGCGTCGCAACCGTCGCCGGACTCGGTGTTCCCATCGTCACACG
>CAZFPM010000115.1:0-7924 GCA_964520965.1 uncultured Myxococcales bacterium | reverse complement strand
CCTCGGTATCGCCGTTGTTGATGGTGCCGTCGCCGCAGAACTCCACCACGCAAGAGGCGTCGCAGCCGTCACCGGAGTCGGTGTTGCCATCGTCGCACGCCTCGGTGCCGGCGTTGTTGACGGTGCCGTCGCCGCAGAACTCAACCACGCACGACGCGTCGCAGCCGTCGCCGTCGTCCGTGTTCCCGTCGTCACAACCCTCGGTGTCGCCGTTGTTGACGGCGCCGTCGCCGCAGAACTCGACGACGCAGGCTCCATCGCAACCGTCACCGGAGTCGGTGTTCCCGTCGTCGCACTCCTCGGTGCCGGCGTTGTTGATCAGGCCGTCACCGCAGACCTCGGCGACGCAGGCTTCATCGCAACCGTCGCCGGCTTCCGTACCGCCGTCGTCGCACTCCTCACCTTCGTCGATCTCCCCGTCGCCGCAGAACGGGTCGATGCTGCATCGCGAGCACCCATCGTCGTCGGTCTCGTTGCCATCGTCGCACTCCTCGAGCGATTGCACGATTCCGTCGCCGCAAGACTCGAACCGGCACACCGACGAGCATCCATCGTCGTCATCGGTGCCGCCGTCGTCGCACTCCTCACCGAGCCCACCCTGGAGCGTACCGTCGCCGCAGAACTCGACGACGCACGTGGACGAGCAGCCGTCTTCGTCGACATTGTCGCCGTCGTCGCACTCTTCGCCCTCGTCGAGGAAGCCATCACCGCACGACGGCTCCCGGGTGCAGACTGGCGAGCACAGGTCGCCGGAGTCACGGTTCCCGTCGTCGCACTCCTCGCCTTCGTCGATCACCCCGTCGCCGCAGCCGGCGCACGGCCCTTCGGCCGGCAGGCAGAGCCAACCGAACCGGCCCCCCGAGGCGTCGGGCACCGCCACGCAGACAAAGTCGTCCGGACACGCCCCCGGGCCGGGTCGACACGGGATGGCGCAGAGCCCGAGATCGTACTCCGTGATGCAGAGCGAGGCGAGATCGAAGCAGTCGTCGTCGGTCTCGCAGGGTTCGCAGACGAGGGCCAGGTTCGTCGTACAGTCGTTGGCGCAGTCGTCGTCGTCGACCTCGTTTCCATCGTCGCACTCCTCGCCTTCTTCGACTTCGCCATTGCCGCAGACCGCGGGGTCGACATCCGGAGCCGCATCGGCGTCGGCTGCCGCGTCGGTGTCCGTGTCGGGCGCTGCGTCAGTATCCTCGGACGACGTGTCGGCGTCGGGATCACTGCCGGGATCGCCGTCTTCATCAGCGCCGACGTCGAACGCTCCTGAGTCGGACGTCGGCGCATCGAGCCCGAAGACATCCGAGGCCGGACTCGTCGAGTCAGCACACGCAGAGAGGAGAATGGCGCAGGCGAAAGCCAGCACCACCGAGAGGGGACGCCACATTGAGCGGAGATGATGGGACACGGGACTCCGAACGACTGTAGCCGTCGTTCCGCCCCCCTTCTCGGGCGGGGTCACGGCGATTGTGGTGGAGGGGACACCATAACATTGGTGCGACCTGGAGAAACAGCCGGATGATCTTCCGTGTCGCCCGATGGATCGCCAGGCCCGCGTCCAGCGCAGACGCGGCCTACCCTCCGCAATCGACTGCGCAGACCATCGCGTCTTCGCCGTGGGCCTCGCATGAGCCGTTCCCGCAGCACCACCGGCGACTCCGCTTCCCGCTCGTCACACCGGGACAGTCTGTCGGACACCCGAGGCAGTTATCTCCGACGCGCCACGCGGGAGCGTCCAACAAGAAGACGCCTGGCTCCAATCACCGACAACCTGGCGCGGAGCGAACCCTATTCTCGACTGACGGGCAGTCGGTTACGGTTCAGCCCCGACCTGGATCCGGCGCCTCGGATGCGATGCCTCCCGACAACTCCACGGACATGGCGACGAGAGCCCGACGCGACGCAGCCCACCCGATCAGCCGAGCAACTTGCCCGCTGCTCGTCGGCGGCCTGTGCACGGTGTTCTTCGCCTGCGCCGACACGACGTCCGGCGGCGGGAGGACTCCGGCAGACGCATCGGGGTCCGATTCCCCCGACGTGGCCGAAGCAGACACGCGGGCAGACGATGCCGCGGTGCAGGACACGTCGGGCGAGCGGGACGCACCGCCCACCGACGACGACGCGGACGACGCCGACCGACAGGACGGGGCGGACGGTGACGGGCCGGACTCGGGCGACGTCGCGGAGGCCGGAGCCATCGCCGACGCCAGGGACATCGATCCCGGGGGAGATGCCTCGGAAGACGACATCAGCGAGGGAGACCCCGCCGACGGCGGCGACGCGGCCGACGGCGAAGACTCGAGGGACGCGGTCGACTCGGACGACACCGGGCCGGACCGCGGGGAGATCGGCGAGATCGTGATCGAGCTCGCGTGGCCCGAGGAGATGGCGTTCCCGGAAGGACGCACCGACCTGGATCTCCACTTCGCCCACCCATTCGCGAACAGCGGTGACTGGGACGGCGACGGGGCCGACGAACCCTGGTTCGACATGCCCTTCGACTGCTTCTGGTTCAACGGTTCGCCCCCGTGGGGGTCGCTGGACCCCATCGTGGACGACGACCCGAGTTGGACCGATCTCGGAACGTCGGAGGAGCGCATCTCGATGAACAATGCCGAGCCGGGCAACGACTATCGCGTGGCGGTTCACTCGTTCGGGCGTGCGGCCGAGGGCACCGCGCCGGGGCGGCTCCGAATCTGGGTCCGGGGCGATCTGGTCTTGGACGAGACCCGTGAGCTGGCAGCCCTCGACCTCTGGGACGTCGGCAGCATCGCGTGGCCGGCGGGCACACTGACCCGCTGCGACGACGACTGCCTGGCTGCCGATTACGCCCACCCGTTGTTCCCGTAGCGGGCACCTGGACAGCTTGCGGTCGAGTGCTGGCGGTCGCGCCGATCTCCGGTCCGACAGCGCCCGGGGACGGAGCCCCCGGTGACGCCGAGTGCTTCTTGGCGACGACGGTTCGAGTTGCTAGGGTTGCCAGGCGGTCACTGACGGTCTCGACCGCACGACCCACGATCGCGACCGGACAGAAAGAGCTCACCGACTCGGCGGGGGAACAGCGTGGACAAGATCATCTGGAACGAGTCGTTCAGCGTCGGGGTCGCGCTGCTGGACCAGCAGCACAAGAACCTCGTCGAGATGATCAACGCGCTCATCGAAGACCCCGGCGCGACCGTCCGGTCCGAGACCGTGTCGACGCTCCTATCCAGGCTGACGGAGTACTCCATCAAGCACTTCGACACGAAAGAGCGCATCTTCCGGGTGACCGACTACCCGAACGCTGTCGAGCACAAGGAGACCCACACGCAGTTTCGCATGAAATTGGCGCGGCTTTGTGAGTCCGCCATGAGGCACGACGAAGCGGTTCCGGCGGCCCTGCTCGAGTTCATGAAAGAGTGGCTGGAGCAGCACCTCCAGGGCATGGACATGGAGTATCGGCCCTACGTCGAGGGGCGGGATTTCGTCGACATCCTCTGACACGGGGCGCGAAGCAGCGTGGGCGAGGTCCGGAGATTCAGCTCGGTTCCTGGTGGCGATGGCTCCCGTCGCGAGCGCCGCCCTCGCAGCCTGCCGACCCGATGCGCCGTCGCCGGCTCGGGCGCTCGACGGCACCGCTGCGCGCGGTCGAAGGGTCGGGGGACTTCGTCGAGATCCGGCGGCGGCGGACGAGCCCCTGAGGTCGGACATCGGCTTGCGCTCGGGCGACCTCGGGACTAGCAGACTGTTCTGAAGCTCCGCCCGCCGTTCGTCTCCGCCCCGTGCCCCCGACCGCGCGATGACCGACGACTTCACCGCCGGATTCCCACCCGCCACGTACGACGACTGGCGCGCCCTGGTCGACCGCGGCCTGAAGGGCGCCGACTACGCCGAACAGCTGGTCACGCTGCTCGCCGACGGCATCGCCGTCCAGCCGCTCTACTCGGCCGGAGACGTCGACCGGTCGTACGCCGACGCTGTGGCTGCCACCGGAGTGTCCACCGGGTGGACCATCCGCCAACGCTACGAGGCCGCCGACCCTGAGACCGTGCGTGCCGCGATCGCCGACGATCTCGGCGGCGGCGTCGAGGCGATCGAGCTCGCGATCGACCACGCGTTTCGGGCCGGTCTCGACATGGTCGGGTCTGGCGCCATCGAATCGGTCGGGGTTGGTGGCGTCGCGGTGTCCACCGTCGACGATCTCGCGGCGGCCCTCGCCGACGTCGACCTCGCGACCACCCCGCTCGCGATCGACGCCGGCAACAATGTCGTCGCGGCCATCGCGTTCGCGGGCGCGGTCGCCCTCCGCGCCGGCATCGACCCCGCGGCGCTCCGACTGACCGTCCGCGGCGACATCCCGGGGGGCCTTTGCGACGAAGCGGTCGATCCCACGCCCCTCGACGCCTCGTTCGACGATCTCGCAGCGTCGGTGCGATGGGCAACGGACAAGGGTCACCGTGTCGTTGGTGTCTCGACGCGGAACTACGACGCGGCGGGCGCTTCGCCGGTCGACCAGCTCGCGTTCGCGATTGCGGGCGGCATCGACACACTGCGCCACCTCGACGCCCGCGGGATCGACGCTACGACGGCAGCCCTCGCCGCCGAGTTGAGCATCTCCGTCGACCACGACATCTTCACCGAGATCGCGCGCCTCCGTGCTGCGCGCGTGTTGTGGGCGCGCGTCCTCGAGGCGTGCGGGGCGGAAGAAGCGATCGGCGCCATGCGGGTGCACGCAGAGACGTCGCGCCGTGTCCTGGCCCGACGTGACCCGTGGGTGAACATGCTGCGGGCCACGTCGCAGACCTTTGCCGCCGTCGCCGGTGGCGCCGACAGCATCGCCACCGCAC
This sequence comes from uncultured Myxococcales bacterium, assembly GCA_964520965.1. GTDB lineage: Bacteria > Myxococcota_A > Bradymonadia > REDH01 > REDH01 > CAZFPM01. The sequence continues at coordinate 3,104 of CAZFPM010000115.1, read as the reverse complement.
CCTTCGACGGCGCGATCGGCGAGCCCGACGCCCTGGCCCGCCGCGTTGCTCGGAACACCCAGCTCGTGCTGCGGCTCGAGTCCAATCTCGGCCGAGTGCGCGACCCCGCCGCCGGTAGCTGGTACGTCGAGTGGCTCACGGGAGAGATCGCTGCGTCAGCGTGGCGACGCGTCCAGGAGATCGAGGCGGCCGGCGGCATGTGTCGCGCGGTCTGCAGCGGCGTCGTCCGGAGCTGGGTCGAGCGCTCGTCTGACGACCGCGCACGCGCGGTTGACCACCGGGAGCGGCCGATCCTCGGCGTGAGCACGTACCCACCCGCGGACGAGGCACCCGTGGAGCGACCGAGCCCCGACGTGGACGCCATCGCTCGCGCGCACGCCGCCCGCCGCGCTGCGGCTCGCCGGGACGATGTAGGAGGCGGCGCCCTGGATCGACTCTCCACCGCCGGCCCGAACGACCTGGTCGCGGTCGCGCTCGAAGCGGCCGCTTCTGGCGCGAGCGCCGGCCAGATCGCCGACGCCCTCGGGCGCGGTGGGCTCGACCCGTGGAGAGGCCCGTTCGTGCCCTTCAGGCGCGACGCCGAGCGGTTCGAGTCTGTGGTCGATCGCACCGCGGCGAGCGCCGGCGGCGGCGCCGACACCCGCGTCTTCGTCGCTTCGGTGGGCACGCTGGCGGAGACCAACGCCCGAGCGACGTGGGTCGGACACTTCTTGCGCGTCGGCGGTTTCGAGCCCATCGACGACGGCCCGTATGCCGATCCGGAGGCTGCGGCGGCTGCCTTCGCCGCGTCGGGCGCGCGGTCGGCCGTCATCAACGCGCCGGACGCCGCCTACCCGAACCTGGTGCCGGCGCTGGCTCCATCGTTGTCGGCGGCCGGTGCCAGGCGCATCTTGCTCGCCGGACGCCCATCGACACCGAACGCCGGGGTCGACGAGGCGATCCACGTCGGCAGCGACGTTCGCGGGGCGCTGTTGCGGCTTCTCGAGAGCCTGGAGGTGATGTGATGTCGTTCCCCGACTTCGCTCGACTGCCGCTCCGGGGCGACGGCCCGACCTCCCCTGCGCCGACGATCCCACCGGAGGGCGCGGACGCGCCGTGGACGACGCCGGAGGGCATCGACGTCGCTCCGCGCTACCGCGCCGCGGACATCTCGGAGCTGGGGCATCTGAACACGCTCCCGGGTATCGCGCCCTACGTGCGCGGCCCATACCCGACGATGTACGTGACGCGGCCGTGGACGATTCGCCAGTACGCGGGTTTTTCGACGGCCGAGGCGTCGAACGCGTTCTACCGCCGCAACCTGGCGGCCGGGCAGAAGGGGCTTTCGATCGCCTTCGATCTGGCCACCCACCGCGGCTACGACTCAGACCACCCGCGGGTGACCGGCGACGTCGGCATGGCGGGTGTGGCGATCGACTCGATCCTGGACATGCGCATCCTCTTCGACGGCATTCCGCTCGACCGGATGAGCGTGTCGATGACGATGAACGGGGCGGTGCTCCCCGTGCTGGCGCTCTACGTAGTCGCTGCGGAGGAGCAGGGTGTCGCGCCGGAGGTTCTGACGGGGACCATCCAGAACGACATCCTCAAGGAGTTCATGGTCCGCAACACGTATATCTACCCACCGGCGCCGTCGATGCGGGTGATCGCGGACATCTTCGCCTACACGGCGAAGCACATGCCCCGGTTCAACTCGATCTCGATCTCCGGCTACCACATGCAGGAGGCGGGTGCGACGGCAGATCTGGAACTGGCCTACACGCTGGCAGACGGCCTCGAGTACCTGCGCACGGGCGTAGCGGCGGGGCTGAACGTCGACCGATTCGCGCCTCGGCTGTCGTTCTTCTGGGCGGTCGGCATGAACACGTTCATGGAGATCGCCAAGCTGCGAGCGGGGCGGATGCTCTGGGCGAAGATCGTGCAGACGTTCGGCCCTTCGAACCCGAAGTCGATGTCCTTGCGGACGCACTGCCAGACGTCGGGTTGGTCGCTGACGGCGCAGGACGTGTATAACAACGTGATCCGCACGGCCATCGAGGCGATGGCGGCCACACACGGCCACACACAATCACTCCACACGAACTCTCTCGACGAGGCGCTCGCGCTCCCGACCGACTTCTCGGCCCGCATCGCGCGAAACACACAGATACACCTGCAGAGCGAGAGCGGGACGTGCCGCGTGGCCGACCCCTGGGGTGGCAGCTATTACGTCGAGCGGCTCACCCATGACCTCGCCACTCGTGCCTGGACACACATCGAGGAGATCGAGGAACTCGGTGGCATGGCGAAGGCGATCGAGGCCGGCGTACCGAAGATGCGCATCGAAGAGGCTTCGGCGCGAACCCAGGCACGCATCGACTCCGGGCGCCAGCCGATCGTCGGTGTGAACTGCTTCCGCACCGACGTCGACGACGACATTCCGATCCTGCAGGTCGACAACTCGGCGGTGCGAGATGCGCAGATCGCCCGGTTGGACCGCTTGCGCGCCGAGCGCGACGGTGCCGTGGTCGAGGAGAAGCTCGCCGCCCTGACCCACTGCGCCGAGACCGGCGACGGCAACCTGCTCGCCCTGTCGATCGACGCGGCGCGCGCACGAGCTTCGGTGGGCGAGATCAGTTACGCTCTGGAGCGCGTCTGGGGCCGACACCAGGGCGCGATCCGAACCATCTCCGGCGTATACACGGGCGAAGTGGGCGGCGACGACGACAAGGTGACCAGAGCACGTGAGCGGGCCGACGCGTTTGCGGTCGCCGAGGGCCGACGGCCGCGGATCCTCGTGGCGAAGATGGGCCAGGACGGGCACGACCGGGGCCAGAAGGTGATCGCCACGGCGTTCGCCGACCTGGGCTTCGACGTAGACGTGGGACCCCTCTTCCAGACGCCGGAAGAGACCGCCCGGCAAGCGGTGGAGAACGACGTCCACATCGTCGGCGCGAGCTCGCTGGCCGCGGGTCACAAAACGTTGGTGCCCGCGCTCCGCCGGGCGCTTGCCGACCTCGGCCGGTCGGACATCCTGGTCGTCGTGGGCGGCGTCGTCCCGCCGCACGACTACGACGAACTCTACGCCGCCGGCGCCGACGCGATCTTCGGGCCCGGCACCGTGA
>CAZFPM010000114.1:0-17826 GCA_964520965.1 uncultured Myxococcales bacterium | reverse complement strand
GGGCCGCCTCACGTCCGTACGCAGACCGGACTGTAAAGCAGTTTGACCAGTCCCCCGTCAGGCATCCTATAGCGTCTGGGAACCCACCTGGTGCGTTCGACTCGCTCCTCGGGCCGATACTCCGTCGTTCCCGCGTAGCTGGGTCATCCCCAAAGGAAGAGAGGCTTCCATGAGTCGACGACTCGTCTTGCCGGCGCATCTCGCGCTCCTGCTCGCGTTCGCGTTCGCCAGCCCGGTCTTCGCCCAGGGCTTCGACGTACAGGAGTTGCATCCGGCAGGCAGCCTGCGTTCGAATCTGTTCACCGTGTCGCAGGCGCGAATCCTGCCCGCCATGGGATGGGAAGCCGGGCTGACGCTCCACTACCACGACTCCCCGTTGACCTTCCTGAGCCGAGACGACGTCACGCAGGACATCGTCGGTGGCCAGCTGACCGCCGATGTCACCGGCGCCTTCGGCATCGCCGACCGGCTGGAGCTCGGTGTCGGGGTACCCATCATCTTGCTGCAGAGCGGGGACGAGATCACCCACCCCAGCGTTCCGGATGCCTCGCAGGCCGGCGCCGGGCTCGGCGACGTGCGCTTCACCCCGACGGTGCTGCTCTTCGACGCGAACACCGACGACAGCCCTGGCGGCCCGGCGCTGTCGTTGGCGGTGCACGCGCGGCGACGTGCGCTTCACCCCGACGGTGCTGCTCTTCGACGCGAACACCGACGACAGCCCTGGCGGCCCGGCGCTGTCGTTGGCGGTGCACGCGTGGTTTCCCACCGGTGATTCCGCCTTCTTCCAAGCGGACTCGGGCGTGCGCATCGAGCCGCGACTCGCCCTCGATGTCGCGACGGCCGGACAGACGATCTTCAGCGTCAACGTCGGCTGGTTGATCCGCGATCGCCAGGAGTTCCTGAACCTCGAGAAGGACGACTCCGTCACCGTGGGACTCGGCATCGGCGTCCCCGTGGACAACGCACAGCGGGTGCACGTTCTCGGTGAGGTCTCGGCCGACCTCGGCCTGACCGCCGACTCGATCAGTGGCGAAGAGGCGCAGGTGCACGCGAACGTCGGCGTGCGGTGGCTCTCCGATGGCGGGGTGATGCTCCAGGGGGGCGGCGGTGTCGGCATCATCCACGGCGCTGGCGCCCCGGCATGGCGCGGCCTGCTCTCCGCCTCGTTCGGGTCGGCGCAGGACAACGATCGTGACGGCGACGGCTTCGAGAACAGCGAAGACGGTTGCCCCGACGACGCAGAAGACGTCGACGGTTTCGAAGACGAAGACGGCTGTCCCGACGATGACAATGACCAGGACGGGATTCGTGACCGACGAGACGGCTGTCCTGACGACGCAGAAGACGTCGATGGTTTCGAAGACGAAGACGGCTGCCCGGATGCTGACAACGACGGCGATGGGGTCGTCGACGCCGACGACGGTTGTCCCGATGACGCGGAAGACGCCGACGGTTTCGAGGACGAAGACGGCTGTCCCGATACGGACAACGACGGCGATGGCATCGTCGACGCGGACGACGGTTGTCCCGACGACGCAGAAGACGTCGACGACTTCGAAGACGAAGACGGCTGCCCGGATGCTGACAACGATCGCGACGGTATCGGTGACGACACGGACGCGTGCGTGCTCGACCCAGAGGACTACGACGGCTTCGAAGACGAAGACGGATGCCCCGAGGAGGGCAGCGGAATCGTCACGCTCACGTGCGATCGGATCGAGATCGCCGAGGCGGTCCATTTCGAGACGGGGTCGGACGTGATCCGCGACAGCTCTCACCAGCTGCTCGACCAGATCGCGGCTGTTCTCCGCGGAGCCAGCTACGTCCGCCTCGTCCGCGTCGAGGGCCACACCGACTCGCGCGGCGACTCCGACTTCAATCACGGGCTCTCCCAGCGACGGGCCGCCGCCGTCCGCACCTACCTGGTCGCGGCTGGCGTCGACGTCGAACGGTTGGAGTCCCGAGGCCTTGGGGAGACCACGCCGATCGCGGACAACGGCAACCGAAACGGGCGAGCACTCAACCGGCGCGTCGAGTTCCACGTCGAAGAGCAGGATTCGGACTGCAGCCAGCAGCTGATCCCCGACCCGAACACGCAGTAGGCCTCCGGGTCGCTCGGAGGCTTCAGATGCTGCCGCGTTTCAGCGCGTCGAGCAGGTCGTCGACGAGGCCGCCGGCGTGGCTGATCCGGTCGTCGTCCGTGGTGAGGGCCTCGTCGGTAAACCGCTGACAGTAGGTGCACTCGTCGCAGCTCTCGCAGCCGAGATTCTCGAATCCGTCCAGGAATCCGTCGAGGGCGCGGTTGTCGATATGTACGTTCGCGTAGGCCTCGCCGAGCGCATGGAAGGCGGCGATTGACCGACGGGCGCGCTCGGCCGGCTGCCCGGCCGCGTATCGAAGCTGGTTCGCTCGGTTCGACACCCGGGCGCGCGCGAGCACGGCCGCGCCGGCCTTCATCGCGAGCTGGGTGATCCGCGGCGCACGATCGAGCAGCCTGTCCAAGAGCCGTTGCTGGTCCTCGTCGGCCTTGAGGCGTACGATCTCGAGGAGGTCGAGCAGGTTGCCGTCGAAGCGTCGCGCTGCGTAGGCGGCGACCTGGAACGCGATGACTTCTGTCGTCTGGGTCCGGCCGGCGAGCTTGAATCCGTCGATGCCGAGCTCCTCGTAGCGCCCGAGGTCTTCTGGGCGGATCCACGGTGCGCGGATCATGTCGACCGGACGCCGCAGCATCTGCGTCTTGCAGGTCAGCGCGCTCGTATCGACCATCGGCGTGTCGTCGAGGTGCGACGTGTGGCCGAGTGCGTTGCTGTGGTACTGCGTCATCGGGCACTGCAGCAGGCAGAAGTCGTTGACCATCACGCTCAGCTCGCAGTCGACCGCGCGGCGGATCGCGGCGATGCGGTCGAAGCGGCGATTCACGTGTTGGTCGAGGAGGATCTCGTGGGCGCCGAGGTCCTCCCAGAAGCGGGCCTTCTGCACGCTGTCGACCATCGCGATGGTCGAGACGCGCACCTTCAGCTCCGGCGCGTTCGCCTTCACGAGCTCGAGCAGGTAGGGGATGCCGACGACGACCTGGTCGACGCCGATGTCGACGAGGTAGCGCAGAAAGTCCTGGATGCGGCTGAACCCGCCCGGGGTGTACTCGCGGTTGCCGAGGCACGACGTGTTGATCAGGTACGTGAAGGTCGCCCCGGCGTCGCGTATCGCCGAGACGTGTTCCTCGAGGCCGTCGCGCGAGACGCGGGGGAGCGCGACCGAGGCTTTGAGCCCCCCGATCGGGTCGCGATCCAGGGCACCGTACACCGTCTCGACCGGGTACTCGTGTACCAGGTCGACGATCCGGCGGTCCCAATTCGTTGGGATCATGAGCTTCATGCGCCTCGGTCGGCCTGGGTCACATCGTCTGCGGCCGAGGGACTCGGGCCGCGCGTCGCTGCAACATCGAGCGTCGCAAAGGTGGCACGGGGGTGTCAATACCGGGTCGACGTCTGCTGATAATGGTCGCGGGCGATCGCCGTGCCGCATCCCGCGCAACGGCGAGCGCGGGTTGCGGACGACGGGACGCGCCGGTACAACGAATGGGCGCTCCACCGAACCATGGCACACGACCCGCTCGACAAGTTCCGTGGGGAGATCGACCGGATCGACGCCGAGTTGATCTCGCTGCTCGCCGAACGTTTCGCATCGGTGCGTGAGATCGCAGCGGTGAAAGGTCGCGCGGGCATCCCGGTCACGCAGCCCCGACGCGTCGCCGACGTGTTGAGCTCGCGGGCGCAGTGGGCGCGAGACGCAGGCGTCGACGACGGGTGTATCCGCGAGTTGTTCTCGCTGCTCATCGAGCAGTGCAGCGCCCTCGAAGAGCGCGAGATCGAGGCATCCGACGGCCAGCCGTAGGCCCGAGGGCCCGGAGGCCCGGGGGATCAATGGTCCGGAACCATGGCTCCTGCCGCACGGAGCGCGTCGAAGATGCCGCGTCCCTTGGTCAGGGTCTCGCGGTATTCGGACTCGGGATCCGAGTCGGCCACGATCCCGCCCCCGACGTGGAATGCGACCCAGTCGTCGCGGCGGGTGAGGGTGCGGATGGCCACGTTGAGGTCGAGGGTGCCGTCGAAGCCGATATATCCGACGGAGCCGGTGTAGGGTCCGCGCACGTGGGGCTCCAGCTCGTCGATGATCTCCATGGCGCGGATCTTCGGCGCGCCGGTGATCGACCCTCCGGGGAAGGTCGCCCTCAGCAGGTCGACGACCGCGGATTCCGGTTCGAGCCGCCCCACCACCGTCGACACGAGGTGATGCACGGTGGCGTAGCTCTCCAGCACCATCGGCTCGCTCACCCCGATCGAGCCGTACTCGCAGACGCGGCCGAGATCGTTCCGCATCAGGTCGACGATCATGGCGAGCTCGGCCCGGTCCTTCTCGCTCGCGAGCAGCTGTGCCGCGAGCTCGGCGTCCTCGACGGGATCGGCCGAACGCCCGATGGTGCCCTTGATCGGGCGCGTCACCACCTCGCTGCCATCGGAGCGGAGGAAGCGCTCCGGCGACGAAGACAGGACCTGGAAGCCGCCGAAGTCCAGGAACGCGCCGAAAGGTGCCGGGTTGTGTTCGCGGAGGTGGCCGTACAGCTCCCAGGCGTCGGCGGGGCACCGGGCGGCGAAGCGCTGGGCGATGTTCGCCTGGAAGATGTCGCCCGCGAAGATGTACTCCCGCACAGCGGACACCGCGCTCCGATGCTCGTCCGGGGTTCGATTGAAACCCTCGTGGTCGGGCAGCGACGCCGGGTCGAGCTCGGGCACGAGTGGCGCTCGCGGTCGATCGGCGACGCCGGGTATCGCGCAGCGCACGCGGTACGCGCGCTGTGACTCGTGGTCGAACACCACGGCGCGGTCGTAGAAGGCCAGCGCCATGTCCGGGACGCTCAGGTCGTCGAGCCCCGTCGCGGGAAGGCGCTCGATATGGCGTCCGAGCTCGTACCCGAAATACCCGACCGCCCCGCCGCAGAACGGCAAGCCCTCGACCGGCCGAGCGTCGATGCGGTGACGGGCGAGGATGTCGGCGAGCACGTCGAACGGGTCGGCGTCCAGCCACTCGGTGCCCCGCGCGTCGATCAGCTGTACGCGGCGTCCGCGCGCGGCGAGCACGAGGAAGGGCTCGTCGCCGAGGATCGACCACCGGTCGTAGGGGCCGTTCGTCGCGCTATCGAGGAAGAAGCGCGAGCCGGTCGACGCGAGCGCCCCGAAATGCTCCGCCGCGTCGCCGCCCTCCGCGAGCAGCTCGACGTGTGTGCGAGGCACGCTCATGAGCGCCACCCGGGAGCGTTGTCGTCCAGGAAACGGCGGATGATCGTGCTGCCGAGTGGGGTCAGGAAGCTCTCGGGATGGAATTGCACGCCTTCGAGCGCGTAGTCGCGATGGCGGATGCCCATCAGCACGCCGTCGTCGGTCCAGGCCACGGCGCGAAAGCACGGCGGGAGTGTCTCCCGGTCGATGATCAGCGAGTGGTACCGGGCACCGACGAAGGGATCGGGAAGATCGCGATAGACGCCGGTGCCGTCGTGATGGATCTCGGAGGTTCGTCCGTGGCGGACCTGCGCGGCCCGCCGTACCTGCGCCCCGAACGCCAGGCCGATCGACTGGTGGCCCAGGCACACCCCGATCATCGGGATCCGGGCGCCGAGCGAGCGGATCAGGCCCAGGGAGACGCCCGCGTCTTCCGGACGTTTCGGTCCGGGCGAGAGCACGACCGCACACGGAGAGAGCGCCTCGACCTCGTCGACGGTGATCGCGTCGTTCCGCACGACCCTCACCTGCGCGCCGAGCGAGCCGATCAGCTGGACGAGGTTGTAGGCGTAGGAGTCGTAGTTGTCGATGACCAGGACAGCGGGAATCCCGGACGCAATGGACTCCTCTTTCGGCGAAGGGGTTCTCAACGCGCGCCTCGGCAGGAGAAGTCCTGCCACCTACACGAACCCGCGAGCGCCGGCCAGTCGTCGGTAGGAATCGTGGTCAGCGCTCCGGCAGCGTTCGGCGCAGGTAGCGGGCCATCCAATAGGCGATGCGGAAGTCGCTGCCCGGGAGCAACCGCCCCCCACCGCCCGCGCCGTTCGGCTTGTACGGGTTGGAGCGCCACCAGTAGTTGCTGCCGGGTCGGATGCGCATCGGGATCGGATCCTCAGCGACCAGGTCGTCGTTGCGGCCGATCGTGCCCAACACGTGAATCGGCGTGCCGTCTTCGCCGATGCAATCGCGCGACGCGATCTCATCGTCGTCGCAGTTGTCGTAGCCGAGCTCCCAGTAAGGTGCGTCGGACCACTCGACCAGCGTCTGCATTCCGCCGGCCAGCACATCCTCCTCGAGCGGTTCGGCCGGGTCGCTGAAGGCAGACTGCCCGGTGAGCGCGGCGGTATACACGAGATCGAAGAAGGTCTGCCGCATCTCCCGCGGCTGGTGGTCGCCCCCGCGGTCGTAGATCGCGAATCGCACCGCGCGTGCCGCCTCGGCGCGGGCCCCGGGATCACGCAGGTAGCGTGTGGCGAGCCAGCCCGCCTGGTGGACCATGTTGTACATCGAGAAGTTCGAGGCGTGCCCGAGGTCGAGCCCGAACATGAAGTCGTTGGACAACACCAGGAAGTCCCGCTCGTCGATCAGCTCGTCGTAGATGAACGCGTCGATGTCCGGCTCCGCGGCCACGTACGCGAGGGCGCCGAGGATGCCGAGCGCCATCAACGCATTGAACCCGTTGCGCGCGCCCGGGAGATAGGCGCGATCGAGGGACTCGGGGTGCAGGATCCCGTGGTAGGTCATGCGCCCGTCGGCGTCGCGGATCTCCAGGTCGTAGCCGGACGCCTGCGTCGTCATCAGCGATCGGGCGATCGCCGTCGCGTCGGCCTGCATGCGGTCGCGCAGCGCCGAGTCGAACGCGGGGTCGTCGCGGATCACCTCCCAGAGGGCGCCGAACCCGACCGCCCAGCCGATCAACATGTCGCGGCTGCACGAGTCCTCCCAGGTGAAATCCGGGTACGACCCGCCCGAGTTGTCCGCCCGCCAGGTGCCGTTGTTCTTCTCCTCGGGCAGGGGGTTGCCCTCGTCGTCGAAGAGCGGCGTCAGTTCGTAGTCTTCGCCCGGATAGTCCGAGTGAGCGAACCCCCGCGCGATCACGCCTTCGACGCCGGTGATGGCCTGCGCGAGGTGCAGGGCATCGAGGTCGGCGACGATGAACGCGCGCGCCCGCTCCAGCTCGTCGCAGGGCGCACCCTCGCGAAGCAGGGTCGCGTAGCGGAACGCGTCGGCGGCCATGCCGACACCCGCGTAGGCCCCCGCGACCTTGGCCCAGCTGCCGATCACGTCGGTCGCCGGAATCCCTCCGGACCACGCCTCGAAGTCCCACGCGTCACCGTCTTGGAGGAACGCCCGGATCATCTCGCGATCGTCGACCTCGTCGGGGGAGACGCCGAGGTCTGCGTTCACGCCGGTGCCGAGGGCGTTGAACGCGTGGAACTGCCGCTCGATGCGCCGCGCCTTCGCGGCGAGCTCGGCATCGTGCCCGTCTTCTCCCGGTGCGGGGATCAGCCCCGGCCAGTCGCCGCCGGTGCCGCATGCGGGTGGCTCGACCCAGGCCGGGCGCTCGTCGAGCACGCGGGGCGGGGGCTCGGCGTCGGTCTCCTCGTCGGCGTCGTCGGTGTCGTCGGACCTTGCGTCGTCCGGAGCGTCGGTGTCGTCGCTGTCGGCTGGCGTGTCTGCGCCGACGTCCGGGGTGTCCTCATCGGCCGCGCCGTCGGCGTCGCCCGTCGTCGGGTCGCCGTGGGCCTCATCCGCGTCGACCGCCGCGTCTTCGCCCACATCGGGCTGCACGTCTCCGCCGTCTTCGGCTGACTCGCCGGCGCACGCAAGGGCCACGGCCATTGCGAGGGCGAGCAACAAGAGCAAGAAGGGATATCGCATCGTCGCCTCCGGGAACAACGGCATCGTGGCACAACCGGGAGAGCGACGCCACGCGAGGGCGGGCACATCGCGGCGCGGGCCACGCACGTCCGGATCGTCGCCGTCAGCCGAGCCACCGGTCGAGCGCCTGTGCGATCCGCTTCGCGACGCGTGCACCGTCGTCGGCCGCCTCTCCGGGGTCGGTGCGACACGCCAGCTCGTAGTGGGGCGTTCGATGAAGCGCCTGCGCCGCCATGCCCGGCCGACCCAACCTGACCCTGACGCGGACGTCGCGCCTGACCATCGTCAGGTGCATCCACGGAATCTCCACCTTCACGTCCGCCGGCTCGAACTCCTCGAACAGCCCGGGCAGGCGACGCTCGGCCGCGCGAAGAAAGCGGACGAGCGACCTTGCCGTCAGCTTCGAGCCGCCCTCGGCGACGTGAACGATCGCCCGGTCGAGCAGCGGTTCCGGGGCGAGCGACGGGTCGGCTCGACCGGCCTCGAGCAACGCCTCGAAGAGCGCAAACAGCTCGAGTCGATCGATCGGGACATCGACCAGGCGTCGGCCGACGTGCGCCAAGAGCGCGTCGTCGTCCGGGATGTCTTCGTTCGGTGCCAGGCGTCGGGCGACGGCATAGATCGCGCCCACCACCGGGTTCGCGAAACGCCAGGGGAGCTCGCCGCGGTCGGCGAAGCGGATGCAGCCGGAGAAGAACGCGTGGTCGCCCGGAGCGTCCGTCGACGCGAGCAGCCCGTCGTGCTCGGCGAGAATCGTGATCGGTCTGCCCGGCTGCAGCTGCAGCCGGCTGCGCAGGAAAAACGACTTCTCCTCGACGCCCAGCCGGCGCGCGTGGGAGAGGTTGATCTCGAGATCGTCGAGCGTCGTCCACGGGGTGAAGGTGATGAAGCCGAACCCTCCGTACTCCTCGAACGCGAAGCTCTCCGGGTGGTCTCTGCCGAGCTCGGCGAGCAGGGCGAACGCCTCGTCGATCTCCTCCGACGTCACCCCCTTGTTCATCCGTTCGTTCTCGGCCGGGGAGAAGTTCTCGACGCCGATGCGCTGGATCGCCAGGCGGTGTCCGGCGTCGTCGAGCCCGGGCAAGACCCGCCGCATCGCCGGCGCCGTGCGGAGGAGCTCGTCGATGCGTGCCGAGAAGAGGAAGGTGCTCGGCGGGAATCCCATGGCACGAACGCCCTCGAAGAAAGGTTCGAGCTTCAGGAACACCGCCGAGCTGTGCAGCACGTACTCACCACCGTCGTCGTCGCCGCGGGCGGCCAGGATCGCCTCGAGGTGACGGAGGGTGAGCGCGAGGGGGCGGGTTCGGACCGTCGTGCTGACCGGACCGGCGCTGCAGAACGAGCAGCCCGCGGTGAGCGCGGCGCCCGACAGATCGACGTCCGCGAAGAAGGGGTTGTCGTCGAGCGGGCGGGTGTAGACACAGGTGGGGGCCGCGAAGATCTCGACCAGACCCCGGCGCATCGCCGGCGTGTGGTTCAGATCCTCCGCTCGGTAATCGGGCGCCACGACGTCGACGAAGTGCTGACCGTCGAGCGGCGAGCCCGCGTAGCGTTCCTCGACGCCGAGCCAGTCGGTCACGCTCCGCAGTGCCCCCGGGTTCGTGACGACCAGCTTGGCGTCTACGAATCGGATCGCGAGGTCGGGCCGTGCGGCCGCGATATCGCGCATCGTGTCGGGATGCAGGGCGACGTTGATCAGCGCGTGCGTCGCGCTTTCCGCGTCGCCGAGCGCCTCCATCAGCCGGGCGAAAGCGTCGTCCTCGAGGCGGGGGCGGAGATCGCTGGCGGGGCTGTCGATGCCGAGACGCACCCAGCGCGCCGGAACCGAGAGCGCGGCCGCCATGCCGCGCACGTACGGAAAAAGCTCGACCGGGTAGGCGTGGACCGGATCCGCGTTCACGATATCGACCAGCATCAGGCGCGGCTCGCTCAACCCTCGCCTCCGTTCGCGCAGAATCGGACTCGACCGCGGTCCGGCGGACCCGGACCCCGTCGAGCACTCGTCTACCGACCGTACGCGGTCGTCCTCGCGCAGTCGAGCCCGGGCGCGCGCCGCGTTCCGGCTCGCGCCGGGCCGCCAGTCGTCACCAGAACCAGATCTGGTCGTACTCGGCGGTGACCGGTGCGACGTCGGCGCGACGAATGCGCTCGATCCCGGCGACCAGCGGTGCGTCCGCGAGGCCGAGGTCGGCCAGGTCGTCATCGACGACGTATACCTTCCCGCCCTTCTCCATCAGGCGCATGAGATCGGCGTCGAACTCCGGCGGGTTCTCGACGACCATGTCGCCGATCTGCAGCCGCGGTCGTCGCTGGTCCTGCAGCGCGTAATGGACCGCGACGTTGCGCAGCATGATGTTCGTATCGCTCCCGGAATTCCGCACGGCCGCCGTGAACCACAGGGCGGCGTCGTCCTGTTCTTCGAGGGTCGCACGGAACGCGCCCTCGACGATGCTGAGTATCTTGTCCGACATCGGGCTGTCCTCGTTTGAATCAGTGGCTGGGGACGACGAGCGTGGCGTCGCTGGTCTCGAGCATCGCGTGGAAGTCCGGCGGACCGCCCCGGCGGGGGCCCTCGATCCAATCACCGGCGGCGCGTTCGTCGACGCAGAAGCCGCAGTTGACCCAATCGAGCTTCACGCGTTTCTCCTCGGCGAGCCGGAAGAGCGCGGCGACCCACTCGCGGCTGAGCGGGTGCTTCTCTTCGTCTGCCGACGTTCCCTTGACGGGGTTGGGGTGTCCCTTCTGTCCGGCCATCGTCAGGGAGACGGCGCCTTCGAAGGCGAAGACGTTCACGTTGAATCCCTTGCGCAGCGCGCTGTCGATCATCCGGAACGCGGTCGTGGTGTTGCTGGACTCGTAGGGCGGGTCCATCAGCATCAGCGAAAGTGTCTTGCTCTCGGCCATGGGGTCCCTCCTCAGTGCCAGATGGTGCGGGTGTCGCCCGACATGAGCGTGTCGACGACGTGGTCGATCGTCGTCGTCTCGACGCCGTCGGCCAACGCGCGCATCGACTTCTCGACGGCGTAGAACTCGTCGACGAGCACGGTTACCCGGCCGGCTTAGAGCTGGCGGATTCCGGTGTTGTGTACCGCGCCGCGCCGCGCCGCGATGACCGCGTTCTGGGTCAGGAACACCGTCGTCGAGTGCCCCTGCGCCTGCAGTCCGGTCACCCAATTGGTGAAATCGTCTCCGCCGAACGTCTCGTCCGCTTCGCGAGACGCGATGAACAGGTAGTTGGCCACATCGCCTCCAGGTCAGTGCGCGCGGTGGTCGCCGCGCGAGATTGATCCATGTCAATGAATGAACCCAACCTAGGGACTCTGTTGCAGACCTGTCAACCCGGGAAAATCGTGGTGCCAATTCAATGGACCGCGCGAGACGTCGCGGTGGTGTCGACGCCGTCGCCGTCGCCGTGCGGCTGGCGAATCTGGAGTCCGCACCAGACTGCGTTCCGTGGGAGGAAATCGACGGCCGGAGCGGGTCGCACGGGGACAATAGGGCTTGACGATCGGCCCCGATCGGGGGAGATAGAGTGCAGGTTCGATGTTGCCGCCGAGTCCCAGCTCGGTGATACTGTGGGCCCTTGTTCCTGCGCCATGCCGCCAACGAAGCCCGACAGTCAACTTGCCGCTTTCGCGGCCTTTAGCGAATCTGCCCGCCGAGGTGATCGGGGAGATCGAGGAGCTGGGCGAACAGAACGTCTATGCCCCGGGCGATCCGATCGTACGGCGCGATGAGGAAGGGAACTCCCTCTTTCTGCTCCTGTCCGGGACGGCCTTCGCGACCGTTCTGGGTGCAGACGGAGTGTGGTTCGACGATCCGATGAGCGCTGGCGCCATCTTCGGCGAGATGGCGCTGCTCACGGGACAGGCGCGGAGCGCCGACGTGACCGCGAAGACCGAGGTCATCTGCCTGAGGGTGCCGTTCGAGCCCCTTCGAGCGCTCTTCGCTGCGCACCCCGACGTCGCCGGCTTCCTCACCAACATCGTCGGTCGGCGCCTCACGCGTCGATCGGGAATCCGCACCATCGATCGATACGAGGTCGATGAGCCGCTCGGCGGGGGCGGGTTCGCGACCGTGTATGCGGGCACCGATCGCGTTACGGGCCAGAAGGTCGCGATCAAGATGCTCCGCCACGAGCTCGTGTGGCTGGGCGACTACGCGGACCGCTTTCGGCAGGAGGCGGAGTCGATCCGACGCCTCGTGCACCCGAACGTCGTCCGACTGCACGGACTCGTCCGGGCCTACGCGACCCTCTTCATCGTCATGGACCTGGTCGACGGCGCCGACCTCCACGAGCGGCTGTTGGCGTCCGGACCGCTGTCGGCCCCCGAGTGCCGTTTCGTGTTCCGGGCGATCGCGCTCGCGCTGCAAGAGGCGCACGACAAGGGGATCATTCACCGCGACGTGAAACCGTCGAACATCCTCGCGACGCGCGACGGCACCGTGAAGCTCGTCGACTTCGGTATCGCGCTCACCCAGGGCGAGCGCGAGCAACGAACCGACCGCCTCGGAGCGTTCACGGGCACCCCGCACTACGCGGCCCCGGAGCATGTCCTCGGCCTGGAGATGGACGGCCGGACGGACCTGTTCATGCTCGGTCTGACCACGCTGGAGCTGTTCACGGGGAAGACCCCGCGGGGAGAGAAGTCCGGGGTGTCGGAGATGATGAAGAACGTGCGGGTCGATCTCCCGGATCCGCGGGATACCCCGGGCATGCCGGCCGATCTCGGCGAGCTCCTGCTCCACTGCACGCGACGTCATCCGAGCAAGCGATTCCCGTCGTGTGCCGCCGCCGTGGAGTATCTCGACGCCCGTGGCGGAGATCTGGAGCCGCCGGTGTTCACGGAACGCGCCAAGGTCGACGACGCGTCGCGCCTGGAACGAGGGCTGGCGCCGATTGTCGGCGCCGACGAGCTGCCGGACGATTGACCTCGTACGGATCGACGGGGGTAGAGCTTGCGCCGCCAGGGGGATGGAGCCAGGATTGGGCCCCCCCGACGCAAGCATTGTCATGCCCGAGATCACCTTCACCCTGAACGGAGAGCAGCGGCGCATCGCGGTCGACGAAGGCGAGAGCCTGCTCGACGCCCTTCGTGACCGCTGCGGAATCTCCTCCACCAAGGACGGCTGCCAGCCCCAGGGCCAGTGCGGTTGTTGCCTCGCCCTGATCGACGGCAAGCCCAAGGTCACGTGTGCCCAGCCGGCGACGAAGGCCGCCGGGGCCGAGATCGTGACCCTGGAGGGGCTCGGAACCGAAGCCCGGGCGATGATCGCGAACAGTTTCGTGGCCGCCGGCGCACTGCAGTGCGGCTTCTGCACCCCCGGCATCGCGCTCCGCGCCTGGGCGTTCCTGGAGAAGAACCCCGAGCCGACCCGCGACGACATCGCCCGGGCGCTCGACGTGCACCTCTGCCGGTGCACCGGGTACGTCAAGGTGCTCGACGGCATCGAGATCCTCGGCCGGGCGAAACGCGGCGACGCGTCACCACAGGTGGGCACCGACGGTCGTGTCGGCGAGCCGCTCGCCCGGTATCGCGGTGGGGAGATGGCGCTGGGAGACCGGGCCTACGTCGCCGACATCGTCGTGCCGGACATGCTCCACGGCGCGGTGACGCTCTCGCCTCACGCCCGTGCGAAGGTGGTCGCGATCGATACCTCGGCGGCCGCGGCGCTACCGGGCGTGGTCGCCGTGACGACCGCGGCCGACGTACCCGGACAGCGTTGGTACGGCCTCATCTACAACGACTGGCCCGGGCTGGTCGCCATCGGCGAAGAGGTGCGCTGCGTCGGCGACGTCGTCGCCGCGGTCGCTGCCGTCGACCGTCGCGTCGCGCGCGAGGCCGCGGCCCTCGTCGAGGTGACGTACGAGGTGCTCGAGCCGGTCATCGACCCCCACCTCGCGTTGAACGTGAGCGCGCCGTTGGTCAACCCGACCCGGGACGACAACGTGCTCTCCCGCACCCGGTTCACGCGCGGCGACGTAGACGCGGCGCTCAACGAGAGTGCCCACGTCGTCAGCGGCACCTGGCAGACGCAGCGCATCGAGCACCTCTTCCTGGAGCCCGAGTGTGCGCTGGCCGTCCCCCGCGACGACGGCAAGCTCCATCTCTACACGCAGGGGCAGGGTATCTTCGACGACCAGCGGCAGGTCGCCGCCTTCCTCGCCCGCGAGCCTGACGACATCTTCGTCGAGCTCGTCCCGAACGGCGGCGCGTTCGGGGGCAAGGAGGACATGTCGATCCAGGCGCACGCCGCGCTGCTCGCCCACGTGTCCGGGCGCCCGGTGCGGCTCGCGCTCAGTCGTGACGAGTCGATTCGGATGCACCCGAAACGCCACCCGATCACGATCGAGCTGACCGCCGCCTGCGACGCCGACGGGCACCTGACGGCCGTACGCACCCACATGGTCGGCGACACGGGGGCCTACGCGTCGGTCGGCGGCAAGGTGTTGGAGCGCGCGGCGGGCCACGCCTGCGGGCCCTACCGGGTTCCGCACGTCGACGTGAACGCCGTCGCGGTGCACACGAACAACCCGCCTTGCGGGGCGATGCGTGGTTTTGGCGCCAACCAGGCCGCCTTCGCGATCGAGTCGGCGCTGGACACGCTCGCCGAGGAGGTCGGCCTCGACGGCTGGGAGATGCGGTGGCGGAACGCCGTCCGCATCGGTGACCTTTTTTCGACCGGCCAGGTCCTGGAAAAGTCGGTCGGAGTCAGGAAGACCCTTCAGGCCGTCAAGGACCGCTACTACGAGGCCCGAGCGGCCGGAAAATCCGTGGGCATCGCCTGTGGCATCAAGAACAGCGGCATCGGCAACGGCGCCAAGGAGTGGGGCATGTGCCGGCTCGTCGTCGAGCCGGATCTCACGGTCTCGCTCTACAACGGCTACACGGAGATGGGGCAGGGATTGCTCACGGTGCTTACCCAATTCGCCGTCGAGGTCACCGGCCTCGACGCGTCGGTGTTCCGCCCCAAGGTCGACGCGACCTACCAGCTGGCCGTCGGCCAGACGACGGGCTCGCGGGCCACGATGCTCGGCGGTCTCGGCGTCAAGGCCGCGGCCGAGAAGATGCGGGTTGCCCTCAACGCAGCGGGGAACCTCGAGGCGCTCGTCGGCGAGGTGTTCGCCGCCGACGTGCTGATCGACGACACGACCTCGCCCGGCGCGCCCGTCGAGAAGATCAAGACGCACACGGCGTTCGGCTACGCGACACAGCTCTGCGTCCTCGACGAAGAGGGAGAGCTCGAGCACTTCGTCGCCGCGCACGACGTCGGCCGCATCGTCAATCCGACGCTCTGCGAGGGGCAGGTCGAGGGCGCCGTGCACATGGGCATCGGTTTCGCGCTGACCGAAGAGCTGCCCTGTGAAGACGGCATGCCGGTGACCTTCCGTCTGCGCGACATCGGCGTGCTCCGCGCCCGCCACATGCCGTCGGTCGAGGTGTTCCTGGTCGAAGACCACGAACCGGAGGGGCCGTTCGGCGCGAAGGGCGTCGGCGAGATCGGTCTCGTGCCGACCGCCGGTGCCGTGGCCGGCGCCCTGCGCGCGTTCGACGGCGTGCAGCGGTTCACCCTGCCCATGAAGGATTCGCCAGCGGCGAAGGCGATCAACGTCGGCCGCATCCGCGGCGATCGGACCGACTGGCATTGAGCGCGCTGAACACGGCGCTGCGCACGGCCCTTCACGCGACTCACAACCCGGACGAGACCACATGACCCAGGCACGAATCGGACCCGACAAGGCTGGCCGCGTCGTGTTCGTCGATGGTGGACGTGTCGTCGATGGCCCGACGAACGGTGAGCCGAGCTGGACGCTCGCGTGCGAAGATGCGTCGATCCTGCCGGGCCGCGTCAATGCGCACACGCACATCTACAGCGGGTTGGCGCCCGTGGGGATGCCGGCGCCGAATCCCCCGCCGACGAATTTCCTCGAGATCCTCGAGCGCGTCTGGTGGCGGCTCGACCGGGCGTTGGACGAGGACACGCTGCGCGCGGCGGCCCGCCTCTACATCGCCGAGGCGTTGCTCGCCGGAACGACGACGCTGATCGACCATCACGAATCGCCGAACTTCATCGACGGCTCTCTCGACGTGCTCGCCGCCGCCTGCGACGAGCTCGGGATCCGCGCCCTGCTGTCATACGGCGCCACCGAGCGGAACGGCGGCCGCCCGGAAGCCGGCAGGGGCCTCGACGAGTGCGAGCGCTTCCTTCAGGCGAACCAATCTCCCCGCGTCGTCGGGGCCATCGGGCTCCACGCGGGGTTCACGGTGTCGGACGAGGCGATCCGCGAAGCCGGCGACCTGTGCCGCGAGCAAGACGCCGTGCTGCATGTGCACGTCGCCGAAGACATGGAAGACGTCGCCGATGCCCACCGACGGGGCTACGAGGGGCCGTTGGAGCGTCTGATCGACCTCGATGCGTTGCCCTTCGGCTCGGTGCTCGCGCACGGCGTGCACCTGAACGCGCGTCAGGTGCGGCTGGCGGAATCGCACGGCGCCTGGCTCGTCCAGAACCCTCGGTCCAACGAGGGCAACGGGGTCGGCTACGCCGTCAGCCTGAACCACAGCGACCACGTGGCCCTCGGCACCGACGGCTGGCAGGCCGACATGCGCGCCGAGTCCGACGCGCTCTACCGGCTCGGGGCCGAGGAGGGCGAGGAACCGGCGAGCCTCGACGCCCGCATCGTGGCCGGCCACTTCCTCGTCGCCCAACGCTTCGGCGCCGAGTCCGACCCGTGGGCCCCCGGCGCGCTCGCGGACTTCGAGATCGCCGACGACGACGGGAAACCGGTGCACGTCGTGGTCGAGGGCGAGGTGGTCGTCCGGGACGGCGCGTTGGTGAACGGCGACCTGGCGGAGATCCAGGAGCAGGCTGTGGCGGCTGCGGGTGTGTTGTGGGCGCGCTTGCCTGATTGAGGGCGGGCGCGGTGCCGCGCACCAACACGACGCTTTCGACCACCGACGTCCCCCTCAAGAGCCTCCCCACAAGATGCCCGCTGGGCCAGACTTCGACAGGCACGCTTTCGGCGCCACGACATCTTGCGGAGTACACCCGGCACACCACAACATGTTGTAGTGCCGATCTGACGCACCCGTCGAACCCTGGCCTCGGCGCCATTTTGTAGGGAAGCTCCTTCGGCTCCTCGCCACGAAGGGTGATCGTCGGCTGGAGGATGCAACAAAAACCGATGACACCGTCGCTGGTTCACGGCACGGCGCAGGCGTCCAGTGCCGTCCACGCTTCGTGAATTCGGCTCTCGTCGGGCTCGTCGACCGAGGCGACCCCGTCCTGTGCCAATACTCGATCGACGCGGCCCGCCCCGGCGCAATACGCGGAACAGAGCCATGGTACCTGTTGCAGTAGGGCGAGGAGCCGGACGGGCCTGGGCGACCGGTCATCCGGGGTCAGCAACGAGGTGATCGATCACTTTGCCTCGGCCGGCCCAGCACGGTGCCGAGTCGTGAGAAGCGAGATTCCTGACCTCGCGAGTCGCTCCCCCGATGGAACATCTCCCGGGCCTGGGGGCAGCGGAAACCCGGGCAGAATCGGCTCGATCGAGTTTTGGCACAGGACGGGCAAGCCGAGACGTGGCGAACCGCGGCGGTCGGGCCCGGATTGGCCGTAGAGCTGCTCTCCCAAGGCTGGCATTGGGCAACCCACGAGGGTGGATGGTGTCGAGGGGAGAAGAGGACGCCCTCATCTTATGACGAAGGAAACAAGGTCACCCCTTCTCGAACCCAGCGTGCGTGAACTTCAGGATCGAGGCGTTCTCGCTGACGACCCGGACGATGTCCTCGCTCACCTCCAAGTACGCGGACCGCGAAACGGCCCCACTTAGAGCACCACATGCCGCCCACCGTGCTCGGCGAGCCATGCCTTGCGCTGCTCG
>CAZFPM010000113.1:0-17925 GCA_964520965.1 uncultured Myxococcales bacterium | reverse complement strand
CCGGAGGCACCTGCTACTCCGACTCCGAGTGCGGAGGAGGCACCTGCCGAAGCGGCCAGTGCACCACCGCCGGAGGCACCTGCTACTCCGACTCCGAGTGCGGAGGAGGCACCTGCCGAAGCGGACGGTGCACCACCGCCGGAGGCACCTGCTACTCCGATTCCGAGTGCCCCGGCGGCACCTGCAGAAGCGGTCGCTGCACCCAGTAGTGCTCCTGCCCGGAATTGGTGACCCACCCCAGGAAGCCCAGGGCCTCGCTGCCACGGAGCAACGAGCGGGCTGTGGTGGGCCCACTGCCCCGAGGCGCGACAACGGCAGCGGAGTTCTGGGCGAAGTGGGGTGGGTCGCTATTTCGGAGCAGGAGCAGTAGACAGGTCCAGGACGGCATGGTTCGGCGGCCTCGCGGTCGTTCCCGGCGGTCCTCGGGCGACAGGGTTCCGTCGGATAAAAGGGGGCCAACCAGAGTCGGAGGTGGTATAGGGGCGCCATGCTTCACTGATCGGATCCGTGAGCCGCATGGACCCCGGGTTTTCGGCAACCACTGCCCCCTACACGCGCGCCGCGCCGCGGAGGGTATCGTGACCGATTTCGGCCGACTCGCCGCGTATTACGCTCGCTTCGACGAGTGGGGGCGGTCGCATTCGCCGGCGGGACAACTCGAGTATGCTCGGGCATCCCAGATCATCAGACGTCATATCGCCCCGATGAGCCGAGTGCTCGATCTCGGGGGCGGGCCAGGCCGTTTCGCGATCTCGTTGGCGCAAGACGGACACGAGCTGTATCTCGCCGACATCTCCTACGAGCAGCTCCAGGAGGCGATCGCGCACATCGCCGATGCGGGCGTCGGCGAGCGGGTGGTCTCTCTGCAGCAGGTCAACGCGATCGACCTCAGCGTATACCCGGACAGCTGTTTCGACGTGGTCCTGATGCTCGGCCCGTTCCATCACCTGCTCGAGGAAGAAGAGCGACGACGCTGCGCGGCCGAATGTTGGCGGGTGCTGCGTCCGAACGGCCGGCTCTTCGTCAGCTATCTTCCGGCGCTGAGTGGTATCGCCGGCCTGATGACGCGGGCGGCGATCGACCCCGAGCAGGTCCCGGCGGCGGTCTTCGCAGAGGCCGCCCATTACGGGAGTTTCCGCAATCCGATCGAGCGGGGTTTCCAGGAGGCGTTCTTCTGCGACAGCAACTACTTATCCGGCCTGTTCGACGCCCATGGCTTCACGGTGATCGAGCAGGTCTCGCTCCGCGGGCTGGGCTTCGAGCGCGAGCAGGAGCTCCTGGCGGTCCGGGAGTCGGCGCCGGACACATACCGTGAGATCCTCAACGTCATCGAGGCGACTGAGCGGGACCCGCGCGTCATCGAAACCAGCGGCCAGGCTCTGCTGGTCGCCCAACGCGGCTGAGGGTCCGAACTCGTGCATCCCGCGCTCAAGGTCGTCATCACCGCCGTGCTGATCGTGGCGATCGTCGAGCTGTCGAAGCGGAATACGGTGGCAGGCGGGATCCTGGCCTCGCTCCCGCTCCTATCGGTCCTGGCCTTCGTGTGGCTTTGGATCGACACGCGCGACGGACTGGCGATCGCCGAGCTCTCGACCAGCATCTTCTGGCTCGTGATCCCGAGCCTGACCCTCTTCGTCGTGTTGCCGCTGATGCTCCGTCGCGGCTTCGGATTCCCGCTCAGCCTGACGGTGGCCTGCGCCGCGACCGCGGTGGCCTACACCGGGATGCTCCGCGCACTCGCACGCTTCGGCCTCGAGCTCTGACGGACACGGAGCCGTTCAGGGATTGAACAAGAGCGCCGCGTCGATGCCCCGCAGACCGTCCTGATGGACGACGGATGGGGCGGTTCGAGCCAGGCGGACGCCGCCGTCCTGACCGGCGTCGGCGACCTCGCCCGTCGCCAGGTAGCCGAGGCTGCGGTCCCACCAGATGGCGTGGTCGTAGACGTTGCCGTAGTCCGCGGCGATGTCGCCTTCGTAGACGAACGCGGTGGCTCCGAAGGCGTCGAAGAAGAAGTCGTTCGACAGGCCGATCCGCTCGATCGCCACCGGGTCGCTCGGCTCCATCACGCAACGGCCACCCTCCCACTCCTCGCTGTGAAGGCAGTCGCAATTCCAGTCGCCCTCGAAGCAGCGCGGGCTCATGACGCAATCGTTGGGCAAGTCGCAGAGCGGCTGCGCGTCGTAGATGTCGCGGATCGAGTCGTAGAGCGAGATCGGCTGCTTGCGGATCGGCGCAGGCAGCATGCGGGAATACACGAGATGCTCGGCCAGGTCGGTGACGGCGATCGGGGTCGGGCCGTCGGCGCGTGGGTAGAGCAGCCGCGGGTGGCCGATGTGGTAGTCGACCACCAGACGGAGGTCGACGTTCTCGCTGTCGAGGAATTCCACCAGCGATCGGGTCTCCGGCTGCGTCTGATCCGCCCAGTCGCGGTTCAGGTTCACGCCGTTGGCATTGGCGTAGGCTCCCATCGCCAGCCCGTCGGGGTTCACGGTCGGGACCACGTAGACCACGCCGCCGGCCGCGAGGAATGCGCCGACGCCCGCGAGCTTCCGGGTCTCGCCGTCCGGGGAAAACCCTGCCGGAGTCTGGCCGTCGAGAAAGACGGCGGGGAGCTCGTCGACGAAGCCGAGAACCTCGATGCCTTGCGACGCCCCCAGCATCAGCGCGGCCGTCCGCTGACCCTGCGACGGCACCGGACCGACGATCCGAACCGCCCACAACGACCGACCTTCGACCGACCGGCCGTACTCGATCACAGTCGCCGAAGGAGCGGACGGCACCGCAGCGGCGACCCCATCGACCTCACCGGCAAATCGCACGGGCCCGGTCGACGAATCCGCCCCTTCGACCTTCAGCTCACCACACCCGCCCGACGCGAATGCGACAGCGATGATCAGCGCGAGTGGGGAGGAGAAGCGGGCGGGCATCGCGGGGGCGCGGCTGGGATCGGCTTACAAAGGCAGCCGATGTCGCTCAGCAACCTACATGTAGGACCGCGATATGTCAACGGCGATCCCCGCGAAGAACCCCCCGGAAAAGCGCACTTCTAGCCTTGCGCGACTAGCCTTGCGCGACCGATCGGGAACCGCAATGCTATTCGTCGGACATCAGCCATCGAGGTCAGCCGATGCGCGTCACCAATCTCTGCGTTTTCGTCGTCGCCGCGTCGACGATGTTCGCCTTCGCTTGCGGAACCGATAGCACCAGCGACGACACGACGGATGCAACCGCCGCCGACGGCCGCGTGACCGACACCGGCGGGACGGCCGATACCGCCCCCGGCACGGACGCCGGAAGCACCGCCGACGGAACGATGACGGACGGCGCGCCCGGCGATGTGGCGACTGTGGGCGAGTTCGAGCTCAGCGGGAACATCTTCTGGAACCGCCCCGACGTGCCGGACGGAAGCCTGTTGATCGCGTTGTCGACGACCTCGCCGGCGTCAGCGCCATTCGCCGCCGAGCAGACGTTCGATCCGGCCACGCTGCCCACGGCCTACGAGTTCACCGAGCTTCCGGCGGGGACCTACTACCTGGTCGCCTTCCTGGATGTCGGGCGCGACTCGGCGTGGGACGCGCCGAGTCGCGAGGACTTCTTCGCGATCTCCGAGGGTGCGGCGGGGCTCAGCGACGACCATCCGCAGGAGTCCGGCATCAACGTCGAGCTCCGCTGATTCGGACGCGACCTCTCGAGGCGCGCGCACCAGGGGGAACGGGCCGCGACAGGTGTCGGCGGGCGGTCGCCGCACGTTGGTGTTTCTGCGCGGACGGGTGACCGACGGCGCGGGCCGTTGCCACCAGGAACCCCGTTCGATACGGTCCGGTCCCTTCCCTCCCGATCCCGACGAAGCGCCATGACCACCCGTCACACGTTGGTTCACCAGCTCGCCGATTGGGCGGAGCGAACGCCCGACACGCCTGCGATCCACGCCAAGGTCGACGGCCGGTGGGTCCATCGAACCTGGAAGCAATATCGCGACGACTCCCGCGCGTTCGCCAAGGGATTGATGGCCATGGGGCACCAGGTCGGGGAGTGCGTCGCGATCGTCGGCGGCAACCGCATGGAGTGGGTAATCGCCGAACAGGGGATCATGGCGGCGCGCGGTGCTCCAGCGCCGATCTACACGACGAACACGTCGGAACAGATGGCGTATATCGTGAGCAACTCACGGGCGCGCATCGCCATCTGCGACACCGCCGAGCAGCTCGCCAAGTACCGAGGAGCGGTCGCCGACGGGCAGATGTCGGTCGAGCATTTCGTCACCATGGACACGGTCGACGACGCCGGCGACGACGTGCGCACCGTCGAAGCGGTGATCGCGCTCGGACGCGACCAGGACGACGACGCGCTCGACGCGCGCATCGCAGACGTGACGACCGACGAAACCGCGCTGTTGATCTACACCTCGGGCACCACCGGCACCCCGAAGGGCGTGATGCTGAACCACGGCGGAATGGTCGAGGTCGCCGACACCATGGTGGCCGCCTGCCCGCGCTTCCGAGACGACATCCCGTACCGGGCCGTCAGCTACCTGCCCCTCTGCCACGCGGCCGAGCAGCTCGTCACGACCCTCGGGCACCTCTGCCTCGGCGGGGAGATCTACTTCTGCCCGGACATCGCCGAGCTGAAGGACTACCTCGTGGAGGTCCGGCCGACCGTATTCCTCGGGGTGCCGCGCGTGTGGGAGAAGTTCGAGGCCGCGCTCTCGGCCCGCTTGTCGGCGGCCACCGGGTTCAAGGGGGCGTTGGCGCAATGGGCCCGGGACACGGAGCTGGCTGCGGTCCGCGAGTTCATCGCCACCGGCAAGAACCCCGCCGGGCTGGCCCGAGCGATCGCGAACAAGCTCGTGATCGGCAAGGTGAAGGACGCCCTCGGCCTCGGCGATCTCTACTTCCCGGTCACCGGATCGGCGCCGGTCTCCGTCGGCACCCTCGAGTTCTTCGCCTCTCTGGGCATCGTGATCTCCGAGGCGTACGGCATGAGCGAGACCACGGGCGTGTGCACCCTGACGCCGGTGACCGCGCCCCGTTTCGGCAAGGTCGGCAAGGCGCTCGACGGCGTCCAGATCCGTATCGCCGACGACGGCGAGGTGCAGCTCAAGGGCCGCACGATGACGCCCGGCTACCTGCACATGGAACAGGAGACGCGAGACCTCTACACCGAAGACGGCTGGCTCTGCACCGGTGACCTCGGCAGCCTCGACCAAGACGACTACCTGCAGATCACCGGCCGAAAGAAGGAGCTGCTCATCACCGCCGGCGGCAAGAACGTCGCGCCCGCGGAGATGGAAGCCTACATGCAGCAGATTCCCGGCATCGCCCAGGCGATGGTGGTCGGCGATCGACAGCCGTACTTGTGTGCGCTCGTCACCCTCGACGTCGAGGCGGTCCCGGAGCTGGCCCGCAAGCTCGGCATCGAAGACACGGCGCTTGCGGCCCTCGCGTCGAACGCTGCGATGCGCGCATACCTGCAAGATCGCGTCGAGACGGATTGCAACGCGAAGGTTGCGCGTTACCAGACGATCAAGAAGTTCGAGATCCTGCCGGTCGAGTTCTCGGTCGACGGCGGCGAGCTGACTCCGACGATGAAACTCCGACGCACGATCGTGACCGAGCGTTACACCGACGCGATCGCCCAATTCTACGAGGCGTGATGAGCAAGCTCCTGATGATCCTGCTGGCCCTCTTCATACCGCCGCTGGCGGTCGCGCTGCGGGTCGGCGTCTCCTCGCACCTGATCATCAACATCGTGCTCACGATCCTCGGCGTGTTGCCGGGCAGCGTGCACGCGATCTGGGTGCTGATCACCTTCGACGAGTAGGAAGGTCCTCGATAGTACTCGAGCCGACCTCCGAGCTGCCCGCTGCCGGGCTTCGTGCGCCCCGTCGTCGCGTTCCGGTACCGACTACTCGTCGTCCCAGGTGACGGTCAGGTTCGCGCTGCGGACGTCCGGTCCGTCCATGTTGAAGGTCTTGAGCCGGAACTGCATCCCGCAGACCTCCTCGCTGGTGTCCGGCGCCTTCAACAAGATCGTCGTGTCCGTGCCCTCACACTCGATGTGAAGCAGCGCCTCGATCTGCTCGATGTCGCGCTCCCGAATGGCGACCCGTGCCCGGCCGCCGAAAATGTTGACCATTCGCTCCGTCTGCAACGTGATCTCCGCCGGGCTGGTCCTGCCCCCGCGGCACGCGGTCAGGCTGGTGGCCAGGACGGCGAGGGTTATGGTCAGAACGAATACGCGCATGGCTGGTCGAGGTCGGGAGTGTGCGGATCGATCGACGGGCAGCCATACCCGTTTCGGGCCCGTGAAGTCGAGTCCGTTTTCAACGCGGCGGCGAGCGCGCGAAGCCGCGCGAACGAACTAGGCGGCATCACCGGATACGCGTATCGTAACCGCTGAATGTGGGTGCCTGTCACACGCTCCGACGCTCCCGGGAATGCCGTGTCGAGGTCTGCATAGACCGCGGCGAACAGGGCGTCGTCGTCCAGGTCGACCGGCGCCGTGTCCGTGTGGCCCTGCCCGGCGACTTGCAAGATCGCGACGCGAGGAACGCCGCCACCGGCGCTTTCTGCCCGCGGAGTCCCCATGATCTACGAGTGGTCTGGTTTCCGATGGACCTCGACGGGTCGACGTCGAGGAGGCAGGCTGGCGCTGGATGATCGAGATCCTCCCCATCCTGGAGAGGCCGGAGACGGCACCCGTCGTCGCCGAGTGGCACCACTCGGAGTGGTCCACCTACGAGCCGATCCGGACCCCCGATGAGCGTGGATCGGACCTCCTCGCGCCCGCCGACGAGACGGGAGTCCCGCAGACCTTCGTCGCCTTCGACGACGGCGTCCCGGTCGGCTCGGCGAGCCTGGTCCGCGACGACCTGCCCACCCGCCCGGACCTCCAGCCCTGGCTCGCGAGCGTCTACGTCATCCCGACCGCACGCCGACGTGGCATCGCCGGTCGGCTCGTACGGCAGGTCGTGCGAGCGGCCGCCGCGAGCGGCATCGCCCGGCTCCACCTCTTCACGCCGGACCAGGCAGCCCTGTACGCGCGACTCGGTTGGCGGGAGATCGACCGGTCGCGGCACGCCGGTCACGAGCAGGTCGTCATGGCGCTCGACACCACTGTCGAAGCGCGTGGAGCCGAGGGAAGCGCGGCCGACAGCGGCGACGAGACCCGGGGCGTCCGCATCGTCTGGTCGGACGAGACGATCGTCTGCGTCGACAAGCCGTCGGGCTCGCTCGTCCACAACGCGGCCTTCGCCGGCCCCAAGGAACGTTCCCTGCGCCAGGAGGTCGGCCGCGTCCTGCACCGACGCGTGTACCCGGTCCATCGGCTCGACCGGGGGACGAGCGGCGCATTGCTCTTCGCCACCGAACCCGAACACGTCTCCGGCTGGCAGGCCGCCCTCTCGGAGCCGACCTCCGAGAAGTGGTACGTGGCGCTGGTCCGCGGGCGGCTCTCGGAATCGATCGACATCGATCGGCCGGTGCCGAGATCCTCCGGCGAGCGTGTTCCCGCGCGGACGCACGTCGAGCCGATCGCCGTGTCCGAGGCCGACCGGTGCGCGCTCGTCCGCGTGCGACTACACACCGGCCGCCACCGGCAGGCGCGCCGACACCTCGCCGGAATCAGCCATCCGATCCTCGGCGACTCCAGCCTCGGCGACAGTCGGGAGAACCGACGTTACCGAGCGGCGTGGGGCCTCGACCGGCTCGCGCTGCACGCCTGGCGCCTGGTCGTCCATCACCCGCTGACCGGCCAGCGGCTGACCTTCGAGGCCCCCCTCGACGCCCGCCTCGCGTCCGTGGTCGCCCGCCTCTTTCCGGACGGCGTCGCGATCTGATCCGGACGCGGCCCTGGCCGGGGGGGCTTACCGGGGGGGCTTGCCGGGGGGGCTCGCCGCGGAGCCGTCCCGGCGGGAGGCTCAGCGCTTTGCAGACTCCGCTCGCTTGCGCTTCGCGGTCGCCGCCCAGCCGCAGATCGGGCACCCGTCGAGGTCGTGTCCCCGCGCCGGGCAGTGTTCACGGCCGAAATAGATGATCTGCAGATGCAGGCGGTTCCAGCTCTCCCGCGGGAAGGCGCGCTTGAGATCGCGCTCGGTCTTCGTGACGTTCTTGCCGTCACTGAGTCCCCACCGAGCGGCCAGTCGATGGATGTGGGTGTCGACGGGGAACGCCGGAATGCCAAAGGCCTGCGCCATCACCACCGACGCCGTCTTGTGCCCGACCCCCGGCAGCGCCTCGAGCTCTTCGAAGGTGCGCGGCACTTCGCCCCCATGGCGCTCTACGAGAAGCTCGGCCATGCGTCGGATGTTCTTCGCCTTCTGGGGAGCGAGCCCGACCTGGCGGATGATCTCCTGGATGCGCTCGACCGACATCCGCGCCATCGCCCACGGGTCCGGAGCCTCCGCAAAGAGCGTCGGCGTGACCTCGTTGACCTTCTTGTCCGTCGTCTGCGCCGACAGGGTCACCGCCACGAGCAGCGTGTACGGATCGACGTGGTCGAGGGGAATCGGGACCAGGGGGTGGAGCTCGTCGAGGATCGCGAGGATCCGGGCTGCCTTCTCTGCTCTGGTCATCGGGCTTCCTGTGGGGATCTCAGCCGAGGAGCTCGTCGACGCTGCGATCGAAGCCGAGAAAGACCGGCTCGGGCGTCAGCGAGACGCCGAACGACTCGCGCACCCGTCGACGCACGATCGAAGCGAGCGCGATGATGTCGTCGGCCCTGGCGCCGCCCCGGTTGATCAGCGCGAGGGTGTGTCGGCTGGAGATGCCCGCTTTTCCGAATACGAATCCACGCTCGAATCCCGCATGCTCGATCAGCCACGCGGCCGAGAGCTTCGTCAGGCCGTCGACCGCCGGCCAGCTCGGCAGCGAGTCGCCCGCTTCGGTGCGCTCCCGGATCGCCTCGACCGTCTCCGCATCGACCAGCGGGTTCGTGAAGAAGGAGCCGACGCTCCGGTGGTTCGGATCGTCGGTGTCGTAGATCATCGACTTGCGACGCCGGATTCGCAGGACCATGTCCCGGACGGTCGACAGCTCCGGCGCCGCCATTCCGGGCACCTCCATGCCGAGCGCCTTGCGGAGCTCCTCGTACCGTACGTCCGGCGCGACATCGGTCCGCAGGCGGAACACGACGCGGGCGATCAGGTAGCGATCGCGCCACGCGGTCTTGAAGTAACTCCGTCGGTAACCGAATCCGCAGGAGTCGCTCGCGGCGCTGCTCAGCATGCACGTCGACCGGTTGATCACATCGACGCGCTCGATCGTCCCGGCGACCTCCTGACCGTAGGCCCCGATGTTCTGCACCGGTGCCGCTCCCACCCGGCCGGGGATTCCGCTGAGGCACTCGAGCCCGACGAACCCCTCGTCGACGCAGAAGGCGACCAGCTCGTCCCACTCGACTCCGGCGCCGACCGTGAGCACGATCTCGCTGCCCTCGCGAACGACGTCGATCGCGAAGTCGGCGCTCTGGATCACCAGGCCGTCAAAGCCCGACTCGCTGACCAACACGTTGCTGCCGCCGCCGATCACACAGATCGGAACGCCGCTATCGGCCGCCCACCGGACGCACTCCACCGTCTCGGACACCGACAACGGCGTCGCGAACAGACGCGCGGGGCCGCCGACGCCGAACGTGGTCAGCGACGAGAAGGAGACGTTGGATTCGCAGTAGTCGGCGAGCTCCATGAGCGCTTGGCGGGTCGACGAATCGCATCGAGCGAGCAAAGGGGCGGCCGCCGAACGCAGCACGACACCCCAACCAGCCGGATACCCGAAAACCAACCCCGCTGGCTACGGGCCCGTGCAATCGGCCTCAATCCCAGTCGCCCAGACCGGCGGGCTCGAGGCGCTGCCCCACGGGAACCGGCGGGCCCGTGCCTACCGCGCGCAGCTTCCGCCTTCGGGAATGGCCATCGTCAGGCGCTCGAGCTCGACGGTGCGCCCGACGCCGTCGGCGGTCTCGACGCCGAGGGTGACGATCGTTCCCGGCTCTCCGCGGATCTCGCCGACGATGTCCCACAGGGGCGTGCCGGTGGTCAGCAGGCCGTCGACGGTCACGATGCGATCTCCGACCTGGAGTCCGGCCTCCGCGGCGGGCATCCCGGCCTCGACACCCTCGATGGCGACCGGTCCGCAGCCGCCGGCGACATGGATGCCGACGGCGCCGAACTCGGTCTGCCGCTGGGTGCGTCGCAGGCGGTCGCAGCGGGTCTCGGTGACGACGACCGCCTCACGGACGAGTTCGTGGGTCGTCTCGACATCGTCGGTGATGACGGTCAGGACCACCGACTGGCCGGGCTCTCCGCGAACCAGCGCGACGAACTGCTCGACGGTCATCCCTTCGGTCGGCATCTCGTCGACGGCGACGACGCGCATCCCGTGCGAGAGCCCGGCGCGATCCGCGGGGAGGTCCGGGAGGACGTCGATGATGACGATCTCTCCTTCGGCGTCGCGCACGGTCATGCCGACGCCGCCGAACTCGACATCGGCGTCCGGTCCGGTGAAGTCGATGATCCGCGCCGTCGGCTCGACGGGTGTGACCGCGAGGTCGGTGGCGCCGACTTCGACGACCGGCGCGATACCCTGCGCGAGCGCGTCGAGCGTGACGGCCTCGACGAGCGGCGCCGACAACTCCGGCAGCGCGATCGACGCGGCTTCTCCGGTCGTGGACAGGGCGGCTTCCGGCAGCGCGATCGCCGAGTCATCGGCCGGCTCGTCCAGGGTTTCGACACAGCCGACGGCGAGCGAGATCAGGACAATGGCAGACAGACGGATGAAACGCATGGACACGCCCTTTCAGCGGGTGGAGGCAGATGAACCCGAACAGCATAACGCTCGGGCGCCCGTGTCGCCAGTCCCGGCACGGGCGACAGAGCGCGGAATCGACCGGTCGGGCCGACTGCGATCCGGTTCCGGTGGTGTATCGTCCGGTACGGAGGGAACGAGCCTCGCGTTCGTGGCGGCACCCGATCGGACGACTGCGCTTGACTCGGATGCAGGGAGGACAAAAAATGCCACGCCATGGATGTCCTGCTCGTCGAAGATGAGATCGAGTTAGCAGAGTTCGTCGGTCTTCATCTCGAGGCGGCCGGCTACTCCGTCAAGCACGCCCCATCCGGTGAGGAGGCTCTCGACCTGGCAGAGGCCGGGCACTTCGACCTGGTCCTCCTGGATCTGATGCTCCCAGGCATCGACGGCAACGAGGTCCTGGGGCGGTTGCGCAACACCCACGACCGAACCGACCTCCCGATCGTCGTCGTCTCCGCGCTCGGTGAGAGCGAGACGATCACGGCGGCGCTCCGGCTGGGCGCGAACGACTACGTGACGAAGCCCGTCAACGTGCCGCTCCTGTTGACCCGGTGCGAGACGATCCTCCAGGCGAGCCAGCCGTCACGGGCGGCGGATCGGCGGGCGCTCGAGGCCCTGACCGGCGAGAAGGTGCAGCCCGCGCCGGAACTGATCAGGCACTGTTCTTCGTGCATCACCTGCATGAGCGAAGACCGACCCATCTGCCCGACGTGCAACGCGCCACGACCGGAGGGTGGCTGGCCCGGCCTTCCCGCTCCGGACGCGCCCTACCTCGGAGAGCTGATCGACGGGCGCTACTTCATGGAGCAGAAGATCGCCGAGGGCGGTCAGGGCGCGGTCTACAGATGCCGCCACCTCGACCTCGAGCGGAGCTTCGCGGCGAAGTTCGTCAACATCCACCGCGACGAGCCCGAGCGGGCCGAGGTGGTACGCAGGCGGATCCTCGGCGAGATCAAGGCGCTGGAGCGCATCGAGAGCCCACACGTCGTCCGCATTCACGACGTGATCCAGATCGCGCCGACGGTGTTCGTCCTGCTGATGGACTACGTCACCGGCTCCAGCGTAGAGGACGTCCTCAACGACCGGCGCACACTGCCCGTTGCCGAGGCCGTCGACATCGGTCGCCAGGTCGCCGCCGGGCTGTGCCAGGCCCACGAACTCGGCTACGTGCACCGGGACGTCAAGCCGAGCAACGTCATGGTCGAACGCCTTCCGGGCGGCGGCAACTTCGTTCGCATCCTCGACTTCGGCTTCGTCCACACCCTCGACCGCGCCAGGGACCCGAACCGCTTCGAAGGGACCATCGGCTACAGCGCCCCGGAACAGCTCTCCGGTGAGCCCCTCGATCACCGCGCCGACATCTACGCGCTCGGGGTCACCCTCTTCGACATGCTGACCGGCGCGCCGCCCTTTCGAGGCTCGAACGAAGAGATCATCGAGGGACACCTCTGGGGCAAAGTCCCATACCTCGCCGACAAGCTCGGCCGCGCACCGGCGATCATCGCCCTCGACCGGGTCCTCCGTCGCATGCTCGCCAAGAAGGCCGCCGACCGCTTCCGCGACGCCTACGAGGTAATCCAAGCCCTCGACGACGTCGTCGACCGCTTCGGCCTCCGCACCTGATCGGAGGGTGGGCCGAACCCACCTCACCCGACTGCGCGTCCATCAGTCGGCGGGGTGGAAGGTCAGCTCCTCGGTGGCGGAGGTTGCGGCGGTGGCGATGTCGAAGATGAGGGGGGTCGGGGCGTTGACGAGCCAGCGCCGGAAGAGGTCGTCGTAGTTGTCGGCGTCGGGATAGTGGCGCTGGCCGCCGGGAAGCTGCACCGTGCACGATGGGCCGGTGGGGAGTGCTTCGCAGACGAAGCGGGTCGACGGGCCGTCGTTGTGGGAGAAGTCCTCACCGGTGAGCGAGTCCGGCGACGCGACATCGACGGTGTAGAGGCCGCCGTCGTTGGCGTAGGGGCCGTTGTTGTAGTTGACGACCCCGGCGTCGTCGAAGAGGTCGGCGCGGAGGGTAATGGTGTGGAGGCGTCCCCAGCGCCACGCGTCGGGGTCTTCGCCGAGGGACTCGACGAGGAATTCGCCGCCGACGTCGAGGGAGGCGGCGACGATGTCGGCGGCGGTCTCTTCGACGTCGGCGGTGGAGACGTCATCCCAATAGGCTTCACCGTTACGGAGTCGGTCGGGATCGGTGAGCAGGTGGACGAGGGCCTCGGTCTTGGGGGTGCGGGTGACGCCGGCGATCTCAGCCTCGTCGCGGAGTGCGCGTGCGCGCAGGCGGCCGAGGAGCGCGTGGAACGCGGAGCATCCGATCGACGAGGCGGCGACCGCGGCGTCGGGGTCGGGGTCGCTGTCGACCGCCAGGTCGACGAGCCCGGTGGGGCATTGGAAGTCCCATGCGGCGAGGGCGTCGTAGACGGCCTGTCCGGCGGGGGTGAGATCGTCGGTAGTTCCTTCGACGGCGGCGAGGATGGCCGGCGTGATTCGCTCGCCGACCAGGGAGTGCACGTCGCTGACGATCTCCTGCATGGTGTTCAGGTCATGGGGGCCGACGGACTCGAGGAGCTCGACGATGCGCGACGCGCGGAATCCGGTAGCCGAGAAGACCTGCAAGGGGGTGGACCCGTCGTTGTTGGGGTCGCCGTCGTGGAGGGCACCGGTCATGTCGTTGTTGGCAGTCGCGATATAGCCGGCTTCGGGGTTGTAGAGCTGCGGCAGCGCTTCGTAGGGCACCGGGTCACCCCACTCGGCGGAGCCGTCACCGGGCAGGGGCAAGAAGGAGGGGAGCTCGTCGCCGGCCCAGGGGCGCTGGGGGACGTGGTTGTAGGGGAACCAGCCGATGTTCCCTTCGAGGTCGATCACGACCCAGTTCTGGCCGATCGAGGTGATGTGGGTCAGCGCGGTCTTCGCTTCCTCCACGTTCGTGGCGCGCTGGAGCTCCGTGAGGAAGTTCACGTCGGTGGAGACGCGATTGCCCGTCCACATCAGGCTGATCGCGGTGCCGGCCTCTTCGTCCATGGACAGCACGGGCCCGTGGTGCGGCACCCAGCGGAGGGTCTCGGTGACGGGGTCGGCGTCGGCGAGGTCGAAGGTGTATTCATGCTCGACGAAGGGGACGACCTCGCCGTCGAATATCACACCGGACCCGTCTTCGCTGAGGGTCTCGATGTAGACGTCGGACTGGTCGAAGTAGGTGTTGGTCGCGCCCCAGGCGATCGACTCGTTCTGCCCGATGACGATCCAGGGCAGCCCGGCGAAGCTCTGCCCGGCGACGTTGTAGTCGCCATCACCGTCGGTGGTGGCGTCGAGGTGTGCGTAATACCAGATCGACGGGTTGGTCATCCCGAGGTGCGGGTCGTTGGACAGCAACGCGTTGCCGCCGGAGGTGAGCGCCGGCGAGATCACCCAGTTGTTGGAGCCGCCGGGATCCTCCTGGCTCGCGTTGGCGAAGAAGCGCGTGTGGCCGACGACTTCGCGGGCGGCGCGTAACGCGGGCACGGCACCGACGAGGCGAGCGCGGACGCTCGGGTCGAGCCGCCCGGCGGGGCGCGACGACTTGGGGAACTCGTAGTCGCTCATGACGGTCGTGTCGGTCGCCGGCATCGGCCCGAAGAGGTCGAACGCGGTGTCGGCATCGAGCAGCGCGTATCGCTCCCCGAGGCCGAGCTCGCGGCCGGAGTCGTTGGTCAGCTGATTGATCAGGGCGAGGACGGTGGCGACGCTATCCTGCGGCGTCCACCGGGGGAGGATGTCCACGCTCACCAGCGGGTAGTTGTATTCGCCGGGGAACTCGGCGCCGTTCCGACCGGCGGCGACATCGTCGAGCCAGGCGTTGACGCCGTTGGCGTAGGCCTCGAGCAGGGCCATCGTCTTGTCGGTGGCGAATCCGACGAGCGACTCCTCGGCGGGCTGTCCGTCGGGCGTCGAGTAGAGCAGCCGGTTGGAGATCGAGTTGTCGAGTGCCAGCTCGCCGACGAGTTGCGTGAGGCGGCCGGTGGTCACGCGCCGACGGAGGTCCATCTGCGCGAAGCGATCGCGGGCGTGGAAGTATCCGAGCACGGCGGCGCAGTCCTCGTCGTTGGCGCAGCTCGCGTGGGGGATCCCGACGTCGTCGACGTAGACGGTCGTCGCCTGGCTGAGGCCCGGAATCCGGAGTCCATCCGGGAGGTCGGCGTCGGCGTCGGCTGCGGCGTCCGGATCCGCGTCGGCGCCCGCCTCCGGCGTCGTGTCGTCCAGAACGGTGTCCGTGGCTTCCTCGCCCGGATCCGCGGTGTCGTACCCGTTGTCGGTCGCATTGCCGGCATCGACCGGCACTCCGGTGTCATCGGAGTCCTTTTCGTCGCTGTCGGAGCAGCCGACTGCGAGGAGGCTGAACAGGGACAGCGCGAGGCCGAGCGTCCTGATGGGGTACGTCATGGTGTCTGCGGCGGTAGGGGTCGAAGGCGGATCGTTGATAGCGGGAGCGGCGGGTGCGTTCAACACCGCGCCGAGGCTGTTGAGACGGGGGGGGTACCTGTGTCGTTGGTGGTGCCCGGGACGGACAGGGGGCGGTTTCACGCAAAGACGCGAAGGGGCAAAGGCGCGAAGGGGCTTGGGGGGTGCAGGGAGGAGTTGCTGGCATCCGTTGGGTTTGTGGGGGGGAGGGCGGGTTCGCGCAAAGGCGCAAAGGCGCAAAGGCGCAAAGGCGCAAAGGGGCAAAGGGGCAAAGGGGCAAAGGGGCAAAGGGGCAAGAGGCTGGGGGCGAGCGAGCGCGAGTTCCCACCTGTACCCCTACCCCTGCCTCTCCCCCTACCCCACCCGAACGCCCGCAACCTCGCCCACGATCGCGTCGTCTGGCAGAATCACCCGTGCCCCTGCGCTCGTCCAGGACCCGTGCCCCTCTGCCCCGAACCACACGCCGTCGCCCAAACGGGCAGACGATCACCCCTGCGCCAGCGCTGGCTCGGCGCCGCGTCGCTCGGCGTCGTGGTCTGCGTCGTTCTCGCCGGGTGTCGCCCTGACGCGGGGGACGCGGTGACGGTGGTGACGCACTTCGCGGCTGCGGCGCCGGAGTCGGTGTCGGTGCCGCCGGAGACCGAGCGGACCGACCCGATCGCTACGCTCGGCCTCGTGCCCTGCGCCGAGTCCGTGCCGGATGACGTGCGGCTGCGAGCACATTTCGAAGACCTGCTCTGGCTCGGCGACACGGATCCCGCCGCGCCGCCGAACCCAGCACTCGGTCCTGCCCGCACCGGCGAAGGTGCCGCGTTGTTGTTCGGCGTCCAGGATGCGTTCGGCGAGCGTGGGGTCGATGCGTTGGTCGTGCATGGGGGCGCAGCGGCGGTACGGGCATCGATACGCGCGGGCGTTCCCATTGTGGCGCCACTGAGAAGGTCCGATGGCGTCGGTCTGGTCTTCGTGCCCGGGTTCAAGACCCGCGAGACGGCGGACGGCTGCACCGACGAAGTCGACACGATCCTCGTGGTCGACCCCGTCGACGTGTTCGCGACGCTGATGCCGACCCACGAGTTCGTCACCGCGCAAGACGACGGCCTGCTCATGTTGGTCGTCACCGATCCCGAGCGGTTGGGGTTCCTGGTCGCGCACGGCCTCGATGTGGAACGGGCGCGCAAGACGACGGCGCGGTTCCGGGCTGAGTATTGGGCGCGCGCGGCGGTCGCCCGCGGGCCGGTCGACGAGGAGTCGGTGGCGCTGCTACGGCGGGCTGTCGTCGAGGACGTGTGTTGGGCCGTTCCGCGGGCGATGCTTGGCGCGGCGGAGGAGGGGATCGGCGACTTGCCGGCGTGTCCGGAGGACGCGACGGCGGCAGCGGTGCGGTAGCACGAGTGGCAGCGCGAGCGGCGCCCACGGCCTGGTCCGACCTTCCGTGCGTGTACCCATTGGGCCTCCGCTACACCAATGCGTCGGCGGCGCCGCTCTGAGGGAGATCGGCGACGCGAAAGATCTCGGGGGACGTAACGTGCCAGCGCGGCGCGACCGGAGGCATGCGCCTCGGTTCCAGGCCAATGGCGCGGAACGCCGGGCTCACGATGCGGAGCGCCTCCGGACGGCGATCTGAAGAGACTACGACCGGTCAAGTCCGAGCCGGGGCCTGGCACTCGGTCGCTCGCAACATCGGCGCTCGGTCGTCCGACGTGACGGACCTCCTCCTCCACATGTTGGCCGTCGCGACGAAGCGCGGTCGGGAAGTGCCTCCGCGTGGGGCGCGGCGGTGTCTCCGGGCGCGGCGCCGGACGCCCCTCACCGAGCCAGGCCCCGTGCCTCGACGGGGTACTCTTCGGCCGTGCGCCACGGAAGCGCCGGCCACCAACGCTCCCCGGCCTCGTACGTCGCTGGCTCGAACGACTCTCCCTGCCTCGGTGTGGCGAGGTCGCCCCGCATCATCGCCGACCTCGATGTGGCAGGTTGGTTCACACATGCTGGCTGGGAGTGAGGCTCACCTCGAGCGAAACCGACGAATCCCGACATGCTCTTCCGGGCCGACGGGAGGACGTGGTTGCCACACCATGCAGGGTCCTCCCGTCACTCGTTGTCCAGGACTCTGAATACCGGGGTCGTCTACATCGGCCGCTGGCCCGCCTGAGCGGATATCCCCCTCGGACGGAGACGGCCTCGGCCACGCCCGCCACGATGGCCTTGATCTTCCTATCCGGCCACAGTGACCGTGATCCGATCGATGCGGACTTCATACGAGCTCAATATGAAGAACTGGATGTTCCCCGAGACATCCGCGGTGCTCAGGAACTGATGCTCCGGTACTCCGACATCCGTGTTGAACACGGTTGCTACGAGCGCTGGGCCTTGGACACTGAAGCTGGAGCAGCCAACGCCGCAGAGGTCGACCCAATCGACCGCGACGGATTCGATGTACTCACCTGGGCCGATCGAGTTCACCCTGACGACGACCATGTCGGGGTAGAGCCAGAGCTCGCCGGGGAACAAGTCGTACACATCGAACACTCCCGAGAAATCTCTAAACGTCAAGAAGTCGTAGTGCAGCTCAGTATCGAATGCGGCGGCGCCGGCACCGTTCAAGAAATCCTCGACGATTATGCGTGTGGATGGCGGAACGGTGCAGTTCGCGCCGGTGTATCCGGACATGCAGGCGGTGCAGCTG
>CAZFPM010000112.1:0-18225 GCA_964520965.1 uncultured Myxococcales bacterium | reverse complement strand
CCGGCACCGAACGTCTCTTCGGTCCCCCCGACGAGCTGGCCGGGCGCCTGCAGAGACACGTGCGCACAGCGCTCGACCTGACGTGTTCGATCGGGGTCGCACCGACGAAGTTCGTCGCCAAGGTCGCCTCCGACCTCCAGAAGCCGAACGGCATCACGATCTGCCCGCACGGCCGGCAGAGAGAGTTCCTCGCGCCACTGCCGCTGGAGCGCATCTGGGGGGTCGGTCCCCGCGCCAGCGAGTCATTGCGCCGGCTGGGACTCGCCACGATCGGCGACGTCGCCACGACCCCGGAAGACGTACTGACCGCCCGCTTCGGGTCGTTCGGTACCCACATCTGGCGGCTCGCCAACGGGGTCGACGACCGCTCCGTCCACCGTCGGCGACGGTCGAGCCACGGCGCCGAACGGACGCTCTCGACCAACATCCAGGGCAGACCGGCGGTCAAGAAGCGGCTCGTGCCGCTCGCGGACGAGGTCGCCCGAGGATTACGCGCGCGCGGGCGTCGCGCGATCGGCGTGCGCTTGAAGTTGAAATACGCCGACTTCCGCACCGTGACCCGCGACACCCACGTTCCGGAGCCGATCCAGGACGCCGAGAGCATGCTCCGCGCCCTCGACGGGCTGCTCGACAGGGTCGAGCTCGACCTGCCGATCCGCCTGGTCGGACTGTCGGCCTTCGATCTGAGCGAGCCGGACGAGCCCGTCCAGACGAGTCTTTTCGGTGAGAATCGTTCTCGACGGGAGGCTCTGGAGACCACACTCGACGGCGTCGCGGCGCGCTTCGGAAGGGGCGCTGTGGTGCGGGGCTCCTCGCTGGACGACGGGGAGTCGTCCTGACGCGGAGCCCCGCGCATTCGACCGGTGAACACGGTCCTGGCGAGCCCGCTTCGAACGGCCGGAATCCTGGGCCGGTGCGCGCGCCCGACTTTCTTCGTGGGTGATGTTGCTTTTTTGTTGAAATCGATTTTCAATTGCACTTGGATGCTCGGTGTCACGACCGCTGGAGACGCCATCCATGAACGCTCTCGCCTCCGAGACTCTTCGTTACGCGACCACCGATCTGGCCTGCCTGGCTCCCGGGGAGACCGCGGAGGTGGACGCCGTGGACCTCGATTCTCCGACGGGTCGCCGGCTGTTGGCGCTCGGGTTCGTGCCCGGGACGACGGTTCGCGTAGTTCGCATCGCGCCACTGCGTGATCCGGTCGAGTACGAGCTCCGCGGCACGCGGATCAGCCTGCGGGCGAGCGAAGCACGCGCGGTTCGGATCCGCACTCCCGACCTCGAGCTCGCCGAAGCCGCCGAATGAACGCGGGTCGCGGGGCTCCGAGACAGCGCATCGCACTGGTCGGAAGCCCGAACTCCGGAAAGACGTCGCTGTTCAACGCGCTGACGGGGCTGCGCAAGCGCGTCGGCAACTACCCCGGCGTCACGGTCGAGCAGGTCGAAGGGGCCGCGGTGCTCCCGTCGAAATCGCTCACGATCGTCGACCTGCCGGGCACGTATTCGCTCGAGCCGCTGAGCCCGGACGAGCACGTCACGGTCGACGTGCTGCACGGTCGACTGACCGGGGTCGACCGGCCTGACGGCGTGATCGTCGTAGCCGACGCGACCACCCTCGAGCGCGCGCTCCCCGCGGTCGCCGAGATTCTCTCGGTCGGCCTCCCCTCGGTCGTCGTGCTGACGATGATCGACGAGATGGCCACCCGCGAGGGCAGGATCGATATCCCGAAGCTCCAGCGCTCCCTCGGCGTCCCGGTGGTCGGCGTCGTCGGCAATCGCGGCATCGGGATCGACGACCTGAAGCACGTGCTGGACGACGATGGTCGCTGGCACCCGTCCCTGGCCGCGATCCCCGCGGGCACGGACGAAGACGCAGTACTCGCCCGCTTCGCCTGGGCCGACGAGGTCCACCAAGCGTGCCTGACCCCGCCCCAACGTCGCGATCCCCGCACCGACAAGCTCGATCGTGTGCTGCTGCACCCGGTGTTCGGGCTGGTCGTGTTCGCCCTGGTGATGATCGCGTTCTTCCAGGCGATCTTCACCCTCGCGGCCCCGCTGCAAGACCTTTTCGAAGGCGGCGTGCTGCAGTTGGGCGAAGGCCTGAGAGCGTTGATCCCGGACGGCCTGGCCGAGAGCCTGATCGTCGACGGCATCGTGGCTGGGGTCGGGGCCGTGGTGGTCTTCGTGCCCCAGATCGCGCTCCTGCTGCTCCTGATCGCGATCATGGAGGGTACGGGCTATCTCGCGCGGGCCGCATTCCTGGTCGACCGGATCATGGGCTGGGTCGGGCTGGAGGGACGGTCGTTCGTCGCCCTGCTCTCCTCGTTCGCTTGCGCGGTTCCCGGGATCATGGCCGCCCGGAGCGTACCGGACGCCCGCACGCGCCTGTCGACGGTCCTGGTCGCCCCTTTCATGACCTGCGCAGCGCGCCTGCCGGTCTACGTGCTGTTGATCGCCGCCTTCGTCCCGCGCGAAACGGTCGCTGGCGTGTTCGGGCTGCAGGGATTGGTCATGTTCGGCCTCTACATCCTTGGCTCGGTGACGGCCATGGTGGCCGCCGCTGTTCTCAAGCGCGGCCTGCTCCGTGGCCAGACCCTGCCCTTCTACATGGAGCTGCCCCCCTACCGGGTGCCGATGCCCTCGGTGATCGGCGATCGCGTATGGCGGGGGGTGAAGGGGTTCCTGCGCAAGGCGGGCACCGTGATTCTCGCGGTGTCGATCCTGCTCTGGGCCCTGCTGAGCTTTCCGGAGCTCGACCACGGTGCATGGGTCGATTCGCTTGGCCCCGACGCCGAGGAGCTCGCCGAGGACGACGCGTCCTATGCGACCGCGGCCGTCGAACACAGCGTCGCGGCCCGGGTCGGGCACGGCGTGGAGCCCGTGCTGGAGCCGCTGGGCTTCGATTGGCGCATCGGCGTCGGGATCATCGCCAGTTTCGCCGCTCGCGAGGTGATCGTGGCCACGCTCAGCCAGGTCACCGCGTTCGAAGGGGGAGACGAGGATCTCGCCGGATTGGGAGCCCGCTTGAAGGCCGTCCGCGGACCGGATGGCGCCCCGGCCTACGGGCTGGCGACGGCCTTGTCGTTGCTCGTCTTCTTCGCCTTCTCCCTGCAGTGCGTATCGACGCTTGCGGTGATGCGCCGAGAGACCGGCGGCTGGCGATGGCCGGCCTTCGGGTTTGCGTACATGTTCGGCTTGGCCTATGTGGCGAGCCTGGTCACCTTCCAGGTCGCAACAGCGCTCGGGGGGTGACGACACCGTCCCTCACCCTGGCTGTCTCGTGAGCACACCCGTGACCTCCCGCCCGTTCCTGTCAATCCCGCTGGTGGTCCTCGCCGCCCTCGCCTTCGCGTGCGGCGATGGTTGCAGCTGCAGCTGCGGCGCCGATGAATCGCCGACGCTCGCGGAGCCATCCGATCCCGCGTCGTTCGAGGCGGCGCAGGTGCCGTCGGCTCCGATCGAGCACGCAGACGTTGCGAATCCCGCGCCGACGGCCACTTCCACCCCGGACGCGGGCGACAACGAGACCGGGGAAGGCAGCGCGGAGCCCGAGGGACCGCACCGGCCGACGGTCAACGAGCAGCTCCGGATCGGTCGCCCGGAGGCGGTCCAGATCCGGCCGATTCGGATCCCGCAGCCCCAGGCGCTCCCGAACCGGATCTCACCGACTGTCGTCGATCCTCAGATCCGGCAGGTGGGGGCGAACCCGTCGGGGCCTCGGTCGGGCGTCGATCCGGAGCAGGTCGTCGAGCCGGAGTAGCACCGAGCGGGTGAACCGGGCGCGGGATCTCACGCAAAGGCGCAAAGATCGGCGCAAAGGCGCAAAGGCCGTTTTTGGGGGAGCGCCTTGGCTCAAACGGCGCAGAGGGTGGCGAGGGTGGTGGTGTAGGGGGGGCGGGCGACGCCTCGTTCCGTGATGATGCCGGTGATCAGGTTGGCGGGGGTTACGTCGAAGGCGGGGTGGAGGGCGATGGTGCCGGTGGGGGCGATGGAGGTGCCGAGGAATTGGGTGACTTCTTCGGACGACCGTTGCTCGATGGGGATCGCGTCGCCGGCGGCGGTGCCGAGGTCGACGGTGGAGATGGGGGCAGCGATGTAGAAGGGGAGGCCGTGGTGGCGGGCGAGGACGGCGAGCTGGTAGGTGCCGATCTTGTTCGCCGTGTCGCCGTTGGCGGCGATCCGATCGGCGCCGGTGACGACGGCGTGGATCTTCTCCCGCGCCATCAGGTGTCCGGGCATGCCGTCGGTGACCAGGCGGGCGTCGACTCCGGCACGGAGCAGCTCCCACATCGTCAGTCGTGCGCCCTGCAGGTAGGGGCGGGTCTCGCAGGCGAACACGCCGGCGATGCGACCCTGGGTCCACGCCGAGCGGAGGACGCCGACGGCGGTGCCGTAGCCCGCGGTCGCCAGGCCGCCGGCGTTGCATACGGTCAGGATCGTGCCGCCCTCCGGCAGGAGCGCGGCGCCGTTGTCGCCGATGGCCTGGTTGGCGGCGAGGTCTTCGGTCCGGACCGCGTCGGCCTCGGCCCACAGCGAGGGGAGATCGGTCGCGGCGCCGGAGGTGATCGCGCCCTCCATCCGCCGCAGCGCCCACGCCAGGTTCACGGCGGTGGGACGCGCGTCGGCGAGCGTCGCCAGCTTCGGTCGCAGCGCCTCGGCGTCGACCCCGACTTCCTGCGCCGCGATCACCACGCCATACGCCGCGGTCACGCCGATCGCCGGAGCCCCGCGCACGAGCATGTCCCGGATCGCCGCCGTGACCTCGTCCGTCGATCGCACGGCCACCCATCGCTCCTCGGCGGGCAGCAGACGCTGGTCGAGAAGCTCCAACCAACCGTCGGGACCGCCGACCCAGCGGGCGGGCGAGTTGAGGGTGTCCATCAGTGACTCCGGGTTCCGGACACCGATTGTATACGCGAGCAGGCCGCGCTCGGCCACCCGGTCCGGCCCGTTCGGTGAGGCCGAAGCACCGACGCCACCCCACGCGCATTGCGTCAGCGGCGGCGGCGAAGCAGCAGCACTGCGAGCGAGAGGGTCAGCCAGCTGGTCACCGGGCGCTCGCCGGGCGCCGACACGGCGCAGATCGACTTTCCGTGGCCACCGCCGCCGCCGAGGTCGATCC
Source organism: uncultured Myxococcales bacterium (assembly GCA_964520965.1). Lineage (GTDB taxonomy): Bacteria > Myxococcota_A > Bradymonadia > REDH01 > REDH01 > CAZFPM01. Next base: position 13,101 of record CAZFPM010000112.1, on the reverse strand, counting down.
CGAACGCGCAGTCGCCGTCGCCGCCGCACACGCCGAGGAAGCCGCAGTTGTAGACCGGCTGATCGTCGAGGTCGCAGTCCGGGTCGAAGGCCCCGCAGTCGCAGTCGCAGCCGTCGCGGGTCCCGTAGTATCCGGGTGGGCAGATCCAGCCGGCCGGCACATCGTCGGCGGTGACGCCGGTCGGAGACGCGCAGATCCCGTTTTCGTTGCAGATGTTGCCAGGGGTGCAACCGTGCACGACCTGGGTCGACCCGTCGCAGTCGGGATCGAGCACGCCGCACTCGCAGTGACAGCCGTCGCCGGTGCCATAGTAATTCGCGGGGCAACCCCACGCTCCAGGGACCCCGCTCTCGCCGACGACACACGACCCGGTGGCGTCGCAGGTCTCGCCCGCATCGCAGTTGAGCACTGCCTGGCCAGGCTGCTCGCAGTCGGGATCGAAGGCGCCGCACTCGCAATCGCAGCCGTCCAGCGTTCCGAAATACGACGGCGCGCACTCCCACTCGGCCGGCACACCGCCCGGATCCTCGCCGCAATCGCTGGGACACCCGGCACCCTCGCCAGGGTCGCACGTGCCGTCGCCGCAGACCGAGACGCAGTCCGCGTCGCAGTCTTCGCCGGCCTAGCACACGCCGTCGCCGCAGACCGCCTCTGCGGCCCCACCGCACAGAGGGCCGCTGCCGCCGCCCTGGCAGAAATGTGAGATCGCGCGGTGTGCGTAGCTGATCGACTCGCCGCCATTCGAGCCGTTGTTGTCGAACTCCGCAACGACGTTGCAGCTGCCGTTGGAGACGTAGTCCGTGTCGCCGCGGACGAGGATGCCGACCACCTGGCCGGCGGCATCGAACACACCCGAGCCGGAGTTGCCACCGAACGAGTCGGTGGTGCCGGTGAAGTAGTCCATCAGGGACGACCGGTTGTCGAGCACGCGTCCGCCGTCATCGATCTTCGCGGGGATCCCACTGCCGAACCCGATGATCGTGATCGGCTCGCCGGTCCCGATCGGCGCCACCTCGGTTCTTACGGGTGCGGGTGCATGCCGCGGCGTCGCCGACCGATCGAGGCGCACGATCGCGTAGTCGAGGGTCTCCCGCCCCGACGAGAGTTCGTGGGCGACGAGCTGCGAGCACGAGAAGACGTCTGCGCTGGTGATCGTGGCCAGATCGGTGTCCGACTCCATGTAGTAATTGAACACGAGTCGGGTGTTGGCGCAGTCGGCCTGCGACGTGACGCAGTGGCCGGCGGTGAGCACCAGGTCGCTGTCGATCAACGTGCCGGAACAGAACGCCGCCGCCGGCTGGGATGCAAACCGCTGCCCTCCGCACAGGCCGTAGATGTCGCCGAGCGAGTGGGCGAAGAGGTTGATGTCGCTGGAATCGCGGGTGTCGATCACCGACGGCTCCATCAACGCGACGATCGACTCGCGCGTCCGGTCGACGTGGCTCTGATTGGAGTGGGCGTACAGATCGGTGCGGTCGTCGGCCCCGTAGATCGCTGGCTGTTGTCGCGTCTCCACCGTCGACGACCCGCCTGTCGCGCCGTCCGAATTCGACTCCTCGGACAACATGGAGTCGCCCCCGCAAGCCGCGAGAAGGATGGAGACGGTCGCCGACACCAGCGCGATTCTGTGACGCATGACTCGCTCTTGCTTGGGGGAGCGTCGATGGTAACGGACGGGGCCGGGCCGGTCGAGTTTGGGGGCCGCGTCGCTGCGCCTGGCCCCGCGCGCATCCAGGCGCTCGTACACGACCGCGGTGGCGCCGAGGGGCCGGGCCGTCTATCGTCGGATATCCATGGTCTCGAACCGCCACATCTACTGCTTCGGTATGACGCTCGCCGCGCTGCTGATGGGCTGCGCGCAAGTGCAGCCCACATACCGCGGGACGTCAGATGCCGACGTCGAAGACGCCCGGCGGCAAACCGACACGAATCGGCTGCCCCCCATCGGCGATAGCGGACCGGATGTTCTGGTCGACGCGAGCGATGTCGCTGACGGCGGACCCGATCGGGACGCGGTGCTGGATGACAGCAGCGATGATGCGTCTGACGGTCTCGATGTCGGCAGTTCCGACACCGGCGACCGTGGTGGGGCCGACGACGGTGGCGGGGTCGATGACGGCGGTGGCACCGAAGACGGGGGCGGCTTTGACGACGGCGGCGGCCTCGACAGCGCCGACGCCGAACCCCGATGTGACGAGACGGGGGAGACGCCCGGCGCTCTGGAGTGCGGGCCGGGGGCCACGTGTGTCTCGGGTGTCTGCCACCCTCACATTTGTTCCCCGGGCACCACACACTGCGAAGGGGACGTCGTCGCGGCTTGCTCCGATGACGGCCTCGCAGTCAGCCGGACCGACTGTCGAGACACCGACGAGGTGTGCGAAGCCGGTGCGTGTGTGTGCGGAGAGGCGTGCGCGGTAGACCCCTGCGACCGCTGCGGGAGCTGCGGCACGTTGGATTGCTGGCTTTGGTACCAGCCATCGAACGGCCGTGTCGGCGGGGGCGTCCTCCATGACTTCGAAGACGTGTTCCGCCGTCCGGAGCTATGGGAAGAAGCCCGCTCACACAACGGCGTCATGTTCCTGCGCTCGAGCTCGATACGCCACGGGATTGACGACCGCTTCATCGAAGAGGAGCTCGTCCCCCGCCTCGTGGATTGGGACATGCGCATCGGACTCGATGTCGTCGGGGCGACGTGGGCCAGCTGCCGAGAAGACCGGAGCGCGGGCTTGAACCAGGATCTGGCGCTCATCGACCAGATCGTCGGCGCAGGCGGACGCGTGGAGTTCGTCGCCCTGCAGAGCATCCTCTCGAAGCCGGTCAGCGACAATCCGGGGTTTCGGGTCCATTGCCCGCCCTACACCGAGGCGATGCGGATCGACGACGTGGTCTGGTACATCGAAGAGGCGAGCGCGCGATACCCGGACATCGAGTTCGGGATCATCGACGCGCTGCTCGCGCACGGGGAGGATCCCCGGGGGCCATACAGCCGGTTGACGGCCGCACTGGCGGACCGGGATCTGACGCTCGACTTCGTCCTCCTCGACCACCCCTACCACCACGGAGAGACGGCGGGGATCACGTCGTGGGAGTGGGTGAAACGGGTCGAGGACCACGTTCGGGACACGCTCGGCGTCGGTTTCGGCCTGCTCTATATCAGCTCGACGGGGGGACACGCTTCGGACGAAGCGTTCTACACCGACGTCATGGACGGCTACGCGCACTACCGGGCGGCCGGGGGACGCCCAGACTACCTCGTGGTGGCCTCGTGGTTTGTCCACCCCAGCGACGAGCTGCCCGAGGACGCGACGGCGCCGGTCTTTCCGCTGACCCGGGTGTTGCGCGACCTGGCGAGGCGTGTCGTGGCTGACAACACGGCCCCCACCGGCCGCTTCGGCAGCATCAGCGATGCCGGGCGGGCGAGCGGATGGGCGCTGGACCCCGACAACCCGCTGGTGTCGATCCGGGTCGCGTTCTTCGCTGATGGGCCTCGCGGCAGCGGCGAGCCCCTCGGAGAGGTCGTGGCCGACGTGCCACGCCCGGACGTGACGACGGCCACCGGATACTCGGGGGATCATGGGTTCCGGTTCGACCTGCCGGAGTCCCTCCGAGACGGCGCTCCGCACGACATCTACGGGTACGGCATCGACAGCCGCGACATGGGCGCGCCCGCGCTGTTGAATGGGGCGCCGATGACCGTCACCTGGTCCCCCTGACACCGGGCAGCAATCCGCCGAGTGGGGACGGGTGCCGCCCGGTCACGGGAACGGGCCGTCGTCGGTCCTGCTGACGACAGGTCGGCACCAGGTGCTCGGTCGGTCGGCGTCGTCATGCTCCGCCGCCGCGGCGGCGACGAGCTCGAACGCATTGGGGAGCGAGCGTCGACAAGAGCGCGAGCCACCCCAGGAGATCGCGGGCGCCGACGGGCGACACGCCGCATACGCACGCCGCGTCGGACTGCCGGTCCAGCGAATCCAAGGCGGGGTCCGCGCTCCCGCCCCGGTCGATATCGATGCCGTCGGGCAGCTCCCCGAGGCCCGAGTCCCCCAGAGGGTCGGAATCGCCGGAGGAGTCGGATCCGTCAACGCGATTCGAATCGTGCGCGGAGTCGGAGTCTCTCGGCGAGTCCGAATCCCCCGGCGGGCCGGAATCGCGCGGGGCATCGACGGCGTCTCCAGGGAACGCATCGGAGCCCGGACCGGCGGCGTCGGCATCAGGTGGATCGACCCCGGTGTCTCGCTCCGGGTCGGGAACGCACGGAGAGCAGGAGGACCACTCGGACCAGAGGCATACGAGCGGATCGCAATGCCGGATCCGCTCGTCGCAGCCACCGGCGCAAGCATCTCGTTGTTCGCCGACGCCGTCACAGCTACGAGGCACCTCCGGCTGCAGCGATGTCCCTCGCCTGTCGATGTACTCGTGCTCGTCCAGCCATCGTCCCGTCGCGTGGTCTCGGACCCGGACGAGCACTTCGTCCCGCGAAAGGTAGAGAACCCGGCTTCCCTTGTTGTTGGCCGTGGTCGGGACGATGGTGTGAAGCACCCCGTCGTCCATGGCGTATCCGCCGCGCCCCTCGTCGTCGACCTCCCCGAGGTCGTAGGTGTGGATATGAGCGCTGGCATAGAAGCGGACGTTGGGATGCGCCGCGAAAAGGGCGCCGACCTGGGCCGACTCGGCCAGGTACAACGACTGCGGCGGTGGCTCGTCGGACCGATCTCCGCTCCGCCAGGTGGTCTCGAACATCGGGGCGTGGAAGAAGACGAGGGTTGTCGACGTCGTGTCGGCCCCCAGCTCCGCCTCGAGCCACGCCAGCTGCTCCGGACCCATCTGGCAGATGTGGTTGCCATCCCCCGTGGTGCCCACCACGCTGAGGAAGATCATCCGGACGCCTCGCTCGCGGATCACGTAGTTCAGGGGACGACCGGTGGCCTCCTCGTAGGCCTCGAGCCCCGCGTTGCGGTCTGCGTTTCCGGCGATGCTGTAGACCGGGACATCGGAGCGATCGAGGATCAGGCGCCGATAGTCGTCGTAGTACTCCGCTCGGTTGTGGACGAGGTCACCCAACACGACCAGCGCGTCGTGCTCGATGGTCGCCAGATCGCTCATGGCCGTCGTCACGTCGGCCGAGGTGGTCTCCCTCATGTGCATCTGGGGATCGCCCATCAACGCCAACACGAGCGGTCTCCCAGGCGCCTCGACACACCCGAGGGGATCGGCCGGACCCCGTCGGGCCGACAGGCTGGTCAATCCCGTGCCGCCGGAATAGTCGATCTCGACGACCGCCCCGAGGGTCCCGCCGAACGCGACGATACGGCCTTCGTCGACATGGTCGGCGAGCCTCGCCGACACGTCTCCGGCGATGCGCATCGTGCCGCCTCGAACATCGAGTCGCCCCCGCTCGCCGATGGCCAGACGCTCGGTCGTGACCGTGCCGCCCCTCAGGTAGGCCACCCCTCCGGGGTCATCCACGTGGGAGACGATGAAACCCGCCTCGCAGGTCAGCGCTCCGCCTTGCATGTCGAAGACGGATCCGGCGTGTTCGGTCGCCCCGACGATCATGTAACCGAGGGTCAGGCTGCCCGCGTCGGCCAGGACCAGCCGGGCGTTGGGGCCGACCTGGCCCAACCGCGCAGCCCAGAACGAGGGAGCCGCATAGTCGATGACGGCGTACCTTCCGCTCGCGCCGTGGTCTTCGCTGAGGAACGCGTGCTGGTCCCCGGGCTCGATCGGCCCCTCCGGGATCCCGTCGCTCCAGTTGTCCCCGTCCGACCACAGGTGATTGCCGGTGGTGTCGACGAAGTGCGAGGTCTCGGCCAGCGCCGTGGACGCGACGCAGAGCCAGAGCAACGTCACCTGGCGAGAAAGTTGGGCCGGTGTCACGCGATGCACCTCGTTGGGGCGGGGTGGGAACTCTGCGCTGACGAGTCAGGAGCCGGTCGGGCGAGTCTAACTGATCACACCGGCGGATAGCGACCATTGCAGCATCGCCGAGATCGAGTATGCTCGATCCACCATCGGGGCATGCGCGTGCCGCGTTGCCATCACCGGCTCGATGCAACGCGCTCCTGTGGTGGAGAAGATAGAAGTGGTCAAGAGGAGCGTACTCACACGAGATAGCGACTGGCGAGGTTTCCTCGTTGCTCTCGTTGCGCTCTCGCTCTCCGTCGATTGCGCTGCTGGGACTGGGTCCACCACACAGGGCCAAGACGTCGATTCACGAGGATCGAGCTCCTGTCGAGACGCGACCCACTGCCCCGATGGACAGACCTGCGTCCATGGCCAGTGCGAGCCACTGGCCAGCCGCGACAGACAGGACGCAGACGGCGCATCGGCACCAGACGCGACCACCGATGCGACCATCGATGCCCCCATCGATGCGACCGCCGATGCGACCACCGATGCGACCGCCGATGCGACCACCGATGCGACCTTTGACGACGCGAAACCGGAGGCGGGCGACAGCACCCCGCCGCCGCCGGCCGAGGAGCTGATCTGCGACGACGGCATCGACAACGACATCGATGGGCACATCGACTGTCTCGACTCCGATTGCGAAGATACCGCGAGCTGCGAGATCCCACCGAGCATCGAATCCGGCAATTGCGTGAACGATGCCGATCGCGCGATCATCGCCTCGATCGACTCCGTGCCCGGCGCTCTTGGTTGCGCGACTTCTTGTCTCCTGGAGAGCCCCGCACACCCGTGCATCAGCGCCTGCGTCGTCGACGAGACTCGCCTCTCCGCGGAGTGCGCGGACTGCTTCGGTCGGGTGGTTGAATGCGCCTGGTACTCGTGTTTGCGCCAATGCGGCGAAGATGTCGACGACGACGACTGCTTCGCGTGCATAGCCGACCACTGCGGCGAAGCCTTCTTCGTCTGTGCCGGATTCGAATTCGACGACCTCGATCAAGACTGAACGTCATCCCACCGAGCATCTGTCTGGTCGCCCCCGCATCGCAAAATGATGCCACGCTCCAACCACGCTCCACCCGCTCCACCCGCCCGAAGGTAGTGCGCAACACCCACGCTCCACCCGCCCGAAGGTAGTGCGCAACACCGGGTTCACGGCGCGGAGCGCATCCGCACGGCGATCTCCGCCACAAGGAGGGCCTCCGATCGGTCAAGTCCCTGCCAGGGCTCAGCGCCAGGTCGTTCGTGTTCGGCGAACTGCCTTCGGGCGGGCGACGGGGAGGCTCTTGATCAGCTCTCTAGGGCGTGACGACAACCGCCCAGCTGTCCAGCGTCCCGGTATCGGCGGCGGCGTTGTCGCTGACGCTCAGCGTCCACGTGCCACCGAGGTTGGCCGGAGCCGGGTCGAGGACGTAGGTCTCGCTGAGGTCGTTGGCGCTTCCACCCTGATGGTCGTGCAAGACCCAGGTCTGGCCGTCGTGCTTCAGAGCGACCTCGAGGTCGCCGCGGTACGTGTGGGTGATGTTCACGACGGCCGACGCGGTGCCGGTAGCATCCGAAGGCACGCCGGCCTCGGAGTTGATGCCTGCTGGCGCGTTGTCGGGGATCGAGATGCCTCCCTCGCCGGGGAAGGTCTCGGGAGCGTCGGGATCGGTCGGCCGCTCGAGCGGCTCGCGGTCGCCCACGTTGATGTCCAGACCCCACTGCAAGAGCGAGCCCGTGTCGGTCGCCGAGCTGTCCACCACCGACAGCTGCCATGCGCCGTTGGCCTCCGTCGTGTCGAACGCGGTGATGCGATAGACTTGGTCGATGTCGTCACGGTCACCGCCATTGTTGGCGTGAAGGACGTGCTGCACGCCGTTGTGCGAGAGCGTGACCTTGAGGTTTCCAATGGCCGTATGGGTGATCTCCACCGCGACCTCGAGGCCGGCGATCGTCCCTGAGTCGGTCACGTCGATCGTGCTGACGAAGCCCGTCCCGTCGTTGTCCGGGATCGAGCCGCCCGAGCCGGTGACCGCGATCGTGTCGGAGTCGCCGCCAACGGGCTCACCGCCGCCCCCACTGCCGTCACCCGGGGTGATATGCAGCTTCCAGGCGTTGAGTGTGCCGACGTCGTTACCGGAACCGTCGACGATGCGGAGCGTCCACGTACCCGAGGCGTCCTTGCCCTCGAACCCGGGGACTGTGAGTGTGGAGCGGATGTCGTTGTCGCTACCACCCTCGCGGTTGTGGATGACGCGCTCGACGCCGTCGTGCGACAGAGCGACCGTGAGGTCTCCGATGTACGTGTGGGTGATGTCGAGTTCGAGCCGCAGGCCGCCGATCGGGACGCTGGTGGGCACCGATGCGGTCGCCGAGACACCCGTCTGGTTGTTGTCCGGGATCGGCACGCCACCCTGACCGGCCACCGTGATGACATCGGCGTCGACCGAAACCTCGGGCTGCCGAGACATCTCGACGAGCATTCGCACGTTGTCGAGGTCGAGGTCGGCCACCGTGCTACGGGTCAGCCGGCTGGGATCCCAGAGGAAGTCAGGGTGCCGTTCACGGGCGTTGCCGTAGAACTCGCCGCCGATGATCTCACCGTCGGCGTCCACCTCGAGAATGTAGGTGTAGTAGTCCTGGCGCTCGTAGCGGCTGGTGTCGGCTGGAGTCTGCGAGGCATGCGACTCGGTGATGTACGTCAGGCTGGCGTGCACGTCGTAGAGCTTCACGGCGTCTTCGTTGTACGTGTAGACGTCGCCTTCGTCGCCGAGCAGCCCCATGGCGGTGGCGGCATCGACCGCCTCCATCTTCGAGACGTCGAACGCCACGATCGGCTGGTTCCAGACCTCGAAGTCGTAGGTACGATCGTACGCGAAGGGGCGCTCCTGCAGACCGAGGTAGTTGGCAGCAATGACGTGCATGGCGCCCGCGTTGGTGTCGCGGCACTCTGTCTGCACGGCGCGACCGTGCGCATCGCGTTCGATGACGTAGTGGTCGATCTGCCGACCGGTGCACATCGGGCGCGGGTCGGTGTCGTTTCGGGAACCCCAGTTCTCGGGGAGGACGCACCCGTAGACACTGGCCATCTCCTCCATGGTCTCGAACAGGTTGCAGCGCGAACCGAGCACGCTCGCCGGCGATTGGTTGTAGGCGAGGATCAGGAGTGCCTCCATGTCGCCGACGTGGAAGGTCACGCCGTTGTGGGTGACCGAGCGGAGCGGCCGGGCCTCCTGCATCGCGGCCGGGACCCATGCGTGGCACAAGCCCCACCAGGTCGACACGCCGTCGTGGTCATCGCACTCGTCGACCTGACCGTCGCCGTCCGAGTCGACGCCGTCGCGAGCGTCTGCGTTGCCCATGTTGGTCGACACGTGCGTCGCGAGCGGCCCAAGGCTGTCGTAGTACTCGGTGTCCCAGTTCGACGGGTCACAGTTGTGCTCGCCCATTCCGCCTCGTGGGGCGAACGGACGGAGCTGATCGAAGCCCTCCGGCGGGACCCAGCCGTTGAACGCGCGGTCGTACTTCTCGGCAGGCGAGAACTCGTCCGTCCAGCGGTGCTGCACCGAGTCGTGGAAGGTCGGCCAATAGGTCGACGGCCAGGCGTCATGCGCGGTGCGGCCGTTGCGGGGGAGCTCGGCGAGGGTGTGGTTCAGGCCACCCTCGAAGCGATCCGGGTCGTTCCGGTAGTCCCACCGGTCGGCCTTGCCGTCTTCGGCACCCTCGTCGGGCTTCTCCGAAACATCATCGGTGCTGGAGCCACCGTCGTCGGACTCGCTGTCTGCGACTGCGCCGCACGCGCCGAGCGTGAAGGCGAGGATCAGGGTGACGAACGAGAGTCGCTTCATGGAGCACCTTCCGGAACGCGCGTTCGAAAGCTCTCGAACGCATGGGTTGGAATGCACGTGTGCGTCCCACAAAGCCGCCAGCGACGCAATGAAAAAAACGACAACGCGCGTCCCTTCTCCTCGTTTCTTCGGGGTTTTGACCCTGATACGACCTCCCAAGTCGCAGGGAAGGCGCTGATGCCCCTGTAGGATGCGCTCGGCCGAGTCTCGGCACACCACGAGGGCCGGGGCCGCACCCGGCCAAACGGCTTCGGACGGGCCGGCGGCGTCACTCCGCGATTGCCAGCGTGCGTTGCGCCGATCGGAAGCGCTCGAAATAGCCGTCGGTGGAGGTGGGGTCCACTTGGCTTGTTCCGCAACCGCCTGCAACCAACTGACTCTTGTGCAGCTTCTGTGGCTTTCTACCCACGTCTTTGCCCACATCTTGGGCTGGATTCCGGCGGACCTGGCCAGGCGCGTGAACGTCCATAGCTTGCACGGCCCCTCGGCGACCTCGAGTTCGCAGTCGCCGGTTCGGCCGTCGGCGGAGTCGATCACGAGGTTGGTGTGGAAGGGGCCGGGAACTCAGTACAGGTCGTGGCGTTCGAACGCTGCGGCGCCGCGAGGGCTCTGCTCCGACGTCGCTCAGAACGGGCAGGTGCGCCCTTCGAGCACCTCGATCTCGTAGTCGCCGCCAGATCCGTCCGCGCTCTCGACGACGATGTCGGCCGTCCCGATTGCCGCTCAGTGGTGCGCTGCGCGTCCCCTGAGGCCGGACTCGCAGCCGATCCCCAGCGTTGAGCCGCAGTCGTCACGAATCTGAACGACCGGCTCGAAGTCGAGGGAATCGACCATGACGCAGACGTTGGTCACGCACCCGCTTCGGCTCACGCCGGCGCGGGTGCCCTCGTGGACCCGGTCTCGATGCCCATCAGACAGCCCGCGCCACAACAGGCGGGGCATCGACCGTCACCTTGGAATCAGACCCGCGGCGACGCCGTGATATCCGCGGCGGCACCGGCCCCCCCTCGCTTCAGGTTCTGAGTGCGCCGGTGTAGGCTCCTGCTCGCCCAGCGCCCTCGGTCGTGTCGGTCATGACGTTCGTCTCCTATTCCTTCCTGGCATTCCTGCCGTGCGTACTGGTGCTCAACGCCTTGCTGGTCGGCGGGCTCCGAAAGCGGATGCTCCTTGTCGCCAGCTACGTGTTCTACGGATGGTGGGACTGGCGGTTCTTGAGCCTCATCGTCGTCTCGTCGCTGGTCGATTTTGCGTGCGGGGCGGCGGTTGACAGAAGTCGGAATCCAGAGCGAAGCGAAGGCCAACGCCGGGCCGTCCTCGCGATCAGCCTCTGCCTCAACCTGGGGTTGCTCGGCTTCTTCAAGTACTTTGGGTTCTTCGTCGAATCGGCGCGGGTTGCGATCGGAGCGTTCGGCCTACCATGGGGCCTCGATACGCTGGATATCGTGCTCCCGGTGGGCATCTCGTTCTACACGTTCCAAACGATGAGCTACACGATCGATGTCTTCCGAGGGAAGCTCCGGTCGGCAGAACGACTCGACGACTTCATGTTGTTCGTGGCGTTCTTCCCGCAGCTCGTCGCGGGGCCGATCGAGCGGGCGAGTCACTTGCTGCCCCAGATGCAAGACCCGCGAAAGGCGACCGCGTCTGAGGCCTCTTCCGGGCTCGAACTCGTGTTGGTGGGCCTCTTGTTCAAGATGGTCGTGGCCGACAATATGGCTCCCTACGTCAACTCCGTCTTCCACATGCCGTCGCCGGGCGGGGCGGCCGTCGGCACCGCGTCCGTGGCCTTCGCATTCCAGATCTACGGGGACTTCGCCGGTTACTCTCTCATCGCTCGCGGCACCGCGCGCATGCTGGGATTCGACATCGTCACCAACTTCAGAGTGCCCTACATCTCGCGCTCGCCCAGGGAGTTCTGGCGGCGGTGGCACGTCAGTCTCTCGACCTGGCTCCGCGATTATCTGTACATCTCGTTGGGTGGCGACAGACGCGGCCGGCTCAACACCTATCGCAACCTGACGCTGACCATGCTTCTGGGCGGGCTCTGGCACGGCGCTTCGTGGACGTTCGTGATCTGGGGCGCGTTCCACGGGTTTCTGCTCATCGCCTACCGTCTCGCAGACGATGCGAGGGGGAGCCGCGCCAGACCCCGCGAATCCCGTGCTCGAGACGTCAGCAGCGCGCTCGTATTCTTCGCCTTCACGTGTGTCGGGTGGCTGATCTTCCGCGCCGACAATATGGACCAGCTGACGACGTTCATGACTGCGTTGGTCAGCGACCCCCGAGTCTCCGAGGTCGTTTGGGCGTCGACCGGGCGGGTCGGGCTCTTCGTCGTGCCGATGCTCTTGATCGAGGCCAGCCGGCTGGCCTGCGGGGAGATGGAGCCGTGGACCCGGGCGCCCGCGCCTGCGCGGGCGCTGTTAGCCGTGCTCGTCTTCTACGCAGTGGTGCTCTTCGGCTCGCCCTACGCGGCCGAGTTCCTCTACTTTCAGTTCTGACCACGCACGCAGACGAGTGACGAAACACCGACGAAACGAAACGAGTCCGAGCTCGGAGACGGCGACGAACTCGCCGACGTCGAGATCGGGCGTCATCGACGGCGCCACGACCGGTCGCCCCCGCGAACGATGCCGGTGCGGATCATCCACTACGAACTCGACGGAAGGCCGCAGCGATTGATGACGTCGTTGCTCGATCCGGACCGCCGGCCGGCAGACGAGATCATCGCGATGTACCACGAGCGCTTGGAGATCGAGATCGCGTTCGACGAACTCAAGACGCACATGCTCGAGCGCAAAGAGTCGCTGCGAAGCAAGACTCCATCAGGCGTACGCCAGGAGATCCGGGGCATCCTCCTGGCGTACAACCTGATCCGGCATCGGATGGCGCTCGCTGCGCGGAAGCTCGAGGTCGAGCCAGGCTCGATGAGCTTCGTCTTCTCGCTGCGCCTCATCCGGGCGTTCCTGATCGCGACAGCGTGGGACGGCTTGCCGGCCAACGTGCCGCGGCACCTCGAGACGCTCGATCAGGAACTGGAGTCAGCTACGTTGCCTGCACGACGGACCGACCGTCGCTACCCACGCTGGGTCAAGGTCAAGATCAGCGGCCACAAACGGAGCCCGGGCAAGCCGACGCCCGGCAAGGCGGCGAAATCACCAGGAAAGTCCGCTAAGTGACCGGCATTGCGGCTAAGGCGGGCTAAGGCGTTGTGATCGTCGGCGGGCTCAGACCAAGCGAGCGCGCCACTACTCGGCCGAGCTGTGTCGAGTTGTGCTCGGCGCCAATGGGAGACAGATGCTCGTAGTTGGAGAACGCCTCCGTTGGGAAGAACCGATCGAAAGGCGTCAGCACGTGCACCGCCGGA
>CAZFPM010000111.1:1485-18245 GCA_964520965.1 uncultured Myxococcales bacterium | reverse complement strand
CCGGCACCTTCGTCGACCTGGTCGTCGCAGTCGGTGTCGATGCCGTCGCAGATCTCCGGGTTGTCCGGGAACGCGGCAGCCTCGTCGTCGTCACAATCCGTTGCCGGGCCGTCGGGACCGAGTTCCCCGGGATCCTCGCAGTCGAGGTCGGTCGACGGGGCCGATTCGCCGGCGTGCCAGCCATCGCGATCGAGGTCAGCGTAACAGAGTTCGAATCCGTCGCAGTCCTGGTCGACGCCGTCGCCGAGCTCCTCACCGCGGTCTGGGGCGACGGTCGCGTCGGTGTCGTCGCAATCGAGGGCATTGGGGGCGTGATTGACCGGGGCGGCGCACGACTCGACCGAGTCTCCATCGGGGTCACCGAAGCCGTCGCCGTCGAAGTCCGGGAAGTAGATATCGCCAGCGAGGCCCTCGTCCGCAACCCCGTCGCAATCGTCGTCCTCTCCGTTGCAGCGCTCCTCGGCGGGCAACACCTGGCCGAGACACCCCGTGAACCCACCGTCCGAGCACGACTGGAATCCGCCCGAGCACAGCCCGACACCCCGCGTGTCGCCCGGCCCGTCGTAACACCCGCGCGAGAGCGGCGCTCCGAACGCGTCCTCGTCGACATCACCGTCGCAGTCATTGTCCCGGGCGTCGCAGATCTCGTCGGTCGGAGGGACTCGACCCTCGCAGGTCAGGAAGCCGGCGCCGCACGTCGTGCGCCCCTCGGCGCACACCCCGTCGAAGCCGGTATCGCAATCCTGGTTGGCGTCCGACGGGTTGTCGTCGATCTCCCCATCGCAGTTGTTGTCGGCGCCGTCACAGACCTCGTCCGCCCGCGGGTTCATCGCCGCATTGTCGTCCGCGCAGTCCGGGCCCTCGCAGCCCGGTCCGATCCCGAAACCATCGGTGTCGAGGTCGACGCAGAGGTCGATCGGCAGGCAGATCTGCTCGGCGTCGCCGCCGGACGTGGCGACAAAGACGCAGTCGAAACCCCGGGGGCATTCGCCGTCGTCGGTGCACGCCTGGGAGCAGAACCCTTCGTCCGAGTCGTCGGCGACGAGGTCCACGCACAGGAACGACTCGCAGTCCTCGTCGTCGATGCAGGGGTCTCCGGTGTCCCCACCGAGCACCGGCATCTCCTCGTCGTCTTCGGTGTCGAACGGCTCCGCACCGTCGGAGGCGGCATCTTCGTCGGCGTCGATCGCGCCGATGTCCTCGATCGTCAGGGGGTCGTCGTCACCCGAGGCGCTGCCGGTGCCCGAACTCGTGCCGCAAGCGGCGACGAACAGGGCGCAGCTGACGAGGCAGGCACGGCGAAGGTCGATCGGCATGGACACGAGGACGCGGGCGAGACGCCCAGCGTACCAACGCCCCGGGTCACTCACCAGACGCAACGCGATCGAGCGACGGGATAACACGCCCCGCCGTGGGTGGTCTGCGAGTGCGCAGATTCCTGTGGTGCCTCGAGAGCGGCGGTTGCCGAGCGTGCCGGTCAGTCGCCTCGCACGCTATCCAGAGGTCGGGCGTCGCTGCCGTCTTCGGCCAGGCACCCGAAATATTCGAACGGATGTTCGAGGGCGTGCTTGGCCGAGTCGATGCCGAAACGGGCGCTCAATCCGTCGTCGATGCGTTCGTCGTAGCTCCAGCGGATGTGCATCGTCTTTTGGACCACGATCTCCCCCTCACGGACGACCGGCTTGTCCTGGATCTGACCGATCATCATGAAGAGCGGCGCGTTCCCCCACTCGTAGAGGTGATGGAAGCCGGGGTCCATGCCGAGGGATCCGAGGTTGGCGACGAAGACGGACGTGTACATGCCGTCGTTCTCGATGAAGCCGCCGGGCAGCAGGTTGTAGTAGTCGAGGAGCAGGAAGAGCTTCTGCGCGCCGACCATCACCGGCCGCGGCAGCATGTTGAACAGGTCGAACTCCTTGTCGGCGTAGGTCCGCTTGCTGCTTCGCTCGACCTCGATATCGCCCTGGATGCGCTCACAGAGCTGACGGAAGGTCTCTCCCTCGAGGAGGCGCTTCTTCACCGTGGTGAGCTTCGCCTTCTTGTCCTTCTTCTTCCGCTTCATGCTGAAGGTGATCCACTCCCCTTCGCGCTTGTAGAGGCGCTTTCCGGAGACGAAGTGGTTCATCGACGGGTTCTCGCACAGGGCGAGGAAAACGGAGGCGACGCCCGCGTGGGTGATGTCGCAGTGAAACACCTCCTTTGCCTTCTCCAGGTAGTCGAGCAGCGGTTCGGCGTTGACGTAGGTATCGAAGTACACCACCGACTCGTTCCGGCTGATCATGACGTAGGGCATGAGCTTGCGGTACGGGTGCAGCTTCCGGATGAGCGAGCCGTCGGAGCGGGACTTCTTGGCGGAGGCGAGGATCCAGGCGGCGGCGGCCGAACCAGCGATGATCGGGAGCGTCAGGGACATGGTGTTCTCGCAGTGCTCGAGCCGTTATCGGCGGTGACCACGCCCGCTGCAGTGGGCGGACCGTCGCCGAATGAGTCGAATTCCGAAGAACCTCCGCCTAACACCGCGCGCGGGTAGCGTCACGTACGGCGTGCGACCGCGCGATGGGGCGAGCAGGGTCCACCGATGACCGGCCCGTCCCACGCGTCGATCACTCCGGCTGCTGAGCCGATCCAACGGCCGGCAGCAACACGACCAGGGCTCCGATCGTGAGGGCACGCGCAACCATCACTTCTGACCATGGATCCGCCGCACGCGGAACGCCAGCGAAAGCGAACGCCGGTCACAAAAAACAAACAAACCACTTGACGCGACCTTCGGCCCGGTAATAGCGGTTCCGGGAACGGGTATCCAAACCCGATGCGCTTCGCCCACCCCGAATAGAGAGAAGATGAAGACCCTGCTCTACAACGACATGTCTGCGCTCGCCTGCCAGGCGATCGACGGCGTTGACGGAGTGCCAGCGGCGCGCTGATCCGGTCGAACCGGACGAGAAGAGCCGCAGGCACCCAGGCCCTGCGGCTCTTCTCGTTTTTGAGTCGCGCCGCGCCTGACCCGAACGCGCGACGAAGCCGAACGCCCCCCAACGGGGTGATCACCAGAGCCGCCAGAATACACACACGGCGGGACGGGATTGGTGCGCCCAAAAACACACAAACGACGATGGAACTCACGTACACATGGACAGTGGCCGCCCTCGGGTCACCCCCCTCCGATCGCCCCCCGCGACGGCCCAACGACGAGCTGTCGCCGCTTCCCAGCGCGCCGACTACGGTCGAAGAACAATGACCACAGAACTTGCCGAAAGAACCCGGGTCGCCGCGCTCACCTCGCGGCCGACCACCGACGACGACGTCGCCACGGTCACCGAGCTGCGCAACCGCTACGGTCACGAGATGCTCGGGCGCCCCATCTGCACGGCCAGCCAGGTCCGCGAGGGGTGGGCTACCCCCAACTATGGGCACGACGACCGACGACTCCTGTCGACCCCCGACGCCGAGATCGCCGCGTACGCCGTCGCCCGCAGCCGGGACCCGTGGACGTTCGTCACCGCGGTGATCACGACCCCTCCGGAGCAGCGGACCGATGCGCTCTGGCATGCGACCTTCGATTGGGTGCGAAGACACGCAGAGGAGCTCGCGACACGGGCCGAGACCCCCGACGATACCCGCCTGCACCTGATCGCGCCCACCGATGATCAGTGGCTCCGAACGCACGCCCTGGAGGCCGGTCTGGTCGAAGTGCGCCGCTTCCACACGATGGAGGTGGCGCTGACCGGGCCCGTGCCGGCGCCGCAGAACTCCCACGGCGCCGAACTGCGTTCGTTCCGCCGTGGCGTCGAAGACGCGGCGATGGCACGTTGCATCGTCGACGCGTTCGCGACGCACTGGGGACACATGGAGGGTCCCTTCGAGGACGCGGTGGCGTACGTGCAGAGCCTGATGGATCGAGACACCTTCGACCCGGACCTGCTCGTCGTGGCCTGCGATCGAGAGGAGATCGTCGGCGTGTGTTGGAGCAATCCGACCGACGGACCCGACGAGGACGTCGGCTGGATCGGCACCCTCGGTGTGATCCCCTCGGCCCGCCGTCGCGGGATCGCCGAAGCGCTCCTCCGCGAGAGCTTCGGCCGCCTGCAACGTCTCGGGAAGCGGGCGGTCCGGCTGGGCGTCGATGCCTATAACGGCGACGGCGCCGTGCGCCTCTACGAGCGCGCGGGAATGCAGCCGGTCGACACCGAGGTCGTGTACGAGCTCCCGCTGGACGTGGGGGCTGGGCGTTGACATTTGGGGGCGGCGGGCTTCTCTGGGGGGTGGCCCGCCGCCGTTGCCTTCTCGTCGTCGGCGGCTCGCGCAGCGGCACGACAAGGACGATATGGGCGCAACGCAGAGACTCCGGATCACCGAGATCTTCCACTCGATCCAGGGCGAGTCGACCCAAGCGGGACGACCGTCGTATTTCGTGCGTCTGACCGGGTGCAATCTGCGCTGTACGTGGTGCGATTCGGAGTACACGTTCTCGGGCGGCGAGTGGATGACTTTCGAGGAGATCTTCGCACGTCTGGAGGCATTCCCGCCGTGCGACCTCGTAGAAGTGACGGGCGGCGAGCCGATGTTGCAGCCCGCGGTCGTCCCGTTCATGCAGGCATGCCTGGATCGGGGGCTCGAGGTGATGTTGGAGACCGGCGGCAGCCTCGATCTCTCGGACGTTCCCGCTGCCGTCAGATCGATCGTCGATCTGAAGGCACCGGGCTCGGGGGAGGCCGACCGGAACCACTGGCCGAACCTCGACCGATTGCGGCCCCATGACGAGCTGAAGGTCGTGATCGGCGATCGCGCCGATTACGACTGGGCGCTCGACGCGATCGGCACGCGCGATCTCTGGAGTCGCCACGCGATCCACTTCTCGCCGGTCTTCGGTCGCATCGACCCACGGGAGCTGGTCGAGTGGGTCCTGTCCGACGGCGTGCCGGCCCGGGTCCAGCTCCAGCTCCACAAGTTCATCTGGGATCCGGACGCCCGCGGGGTGTGAGCCCGCGGCTCATCGGGCGCCCGCTCAGTCCGCGACTTCCACCACGAGCTGGTAGGGGAAGGTCAACAGCGGCGTGAACTCCTGCGACGAGCCGACCCGCACGAAGTAGGTGCCGGCTGCCAGATCGGACGCCCGGGCCCGGGAGCACACTTCACGGGCGCTCCGATCGTCGTTGAACGCGAGCTGGGTGACGCCGTCGGTGTCGATGATCTCGACCTCGGGATCGATCGTCCGGATCTCGCACTCACCGGCCAGTCCGACGACCTCGGCGGTGAGGGTCGCACCGTCTTCGTCGACCGTGACCGACACGTAGTCCTGATCGAGCTCCGGGAAGATCTGCCCGGCGAAGGGTTCGACGTAGGGGCTGGCTCCGTCTGCGTCGTCGTTGGCCTCGGTCTCGTTGGTCGGGAAGAAGTCGAGCAGCAGGGTGTAGGGCCCGGCCTCGGCCGGCGAGTTGAACCCGTCGACGAAGATCGTGACCGACTCTCCCCCGGTCACCGCCACGGTGAGCCCCTCGTTGCCGCCACCGGGTGCTCGGTCGACGCAGCCGAGCTCGCTCTCCATCGTTTCACAAGCGCTCCGGACGTAGAGGCCGAGATCCGGCGACGACGAGAGCTGGAGCGCGAGGAAACCCTCCTGGCCCGGCTCCCCGGGCGAGAACGTGTGGAGCGACTCATGCGCGCCTCCGACGCCGACGCACGAGCCGGAGAAGACCTGGGTGCCGTCGCGATTGTCTCCGATCGTCGTCGCGGTCGCGGCCACGGCTTCCGCGCATACCGTGTCATAGGCTTCGGTGCAGGCGGGGTCGGCCACGCAGTCGAACTCCTCGCAGTCCGCGCGCTGATCCCCGTCGTTGTCGGTGCCGTCCGTGCAGTCCTCGTCATCGGTGGTGCAGTCACCGGTGTCCTGGTCACAGAATCCCGCTGTCGGACATTGGTCGTCGCTCGTGCAGCCCGGGAGGCAGAGTGTCACGCCGCGCACTGACGTGCAGGCATAGCCAGGCTGCTCGCAGCCGCCCCTCGGATCGCACTCCAGGAAGCAGATCCCGTTGCCGCTGGGCAGGCGCAGATCGAGGCAGAGGCCGTTGTCGCCGCAGTCGTCGTCGACACCGTCGCAGAACTCGGAACAGTAGCCTCCGGGGTAGCCCTCTTCGCTTTCGGACCAACAGAATGGGTCACCACCGGTTGCCGCGCAGTCGGCACTGGTGTCGCAAGACGTCCCGAGCGCTCCGTCGCCGACCGCGCAAGCGGCCTGCCCCTGACAGTCGTCGGGATCCTCGCAGTCGATGAGTCCGTCTCCGTCATTGTCCATATGGTCTTCGCAGACCCGCTCGCGTCCGCACGTCGCCGTCTCGGGGTCGCAACCGAACCCGGCCGCGCAGCGACTGAGGACGACTTCGGGGTCGCAGGCCTCGCCTTCGGCGACGATCTCTCGGAGTACCAACCGGGCGCTGAAGGAGCCCGCGTCGGAGACATCGAACCCGTCGACGAAGAGGAAGTACGTGCCAGGTGGCGCGTCGAAGAGCTCGGCCCGCTCGAATCCGAGGTCGGCCTCCAGGTCGGCGCAGGCTGGTTCGTCGATCACTCGAAGGTCCTCGTCCAGGCCGTCGCAGTCGTCCCGGATGTACGCGACGCCGTCGAAGTCGGGCGTGATCTCCCACAGCAGGTCGACCTGTCTCTCGGTCTCGACCCAGTAGACGGCCTCGGCCCCAACGCCGCCGCTGCAGGTCTCGGAGGTCGGTTGGGTCAGCGACTCGCCCTCCGAGGTCCCGAAGACCTCGACGCCCGGTGTGACCGGGGCTGCGAGGCGCTCGACGCTGTCGCACCAGACGTCGTCGGGGAGGTCGGGCTCGATGTCGGCGTTGGGGTCGTCGCTGGCGTCGGCAACGACATCGGGCGACGTGTCGGCCGAGTCGTCCGCGGACGACTCGTCTGTGCCGTCAGCACCACAGCCCGCCGTAGCGGCGAGCGCCATCGTCAGGGTGAGAGCGAGGAGTCCACGCGCGCGGACGAGAGACGAACAGAGGTGAGATTCAGCCATCGACGACGAACTCCAGGGTCCCGCACCACGAATCACCGTCGGCGTCACGGATCGAGGCGACTGCTGTCAGCGTCTGCCCCTCGTCCACCGGCACCACCGAATCGAGCAGGACGAACAGGTCACTTCCGATCATCATGTCCGGGTCGTCGAGATCGGGCCGGAAGACGACCCGACCCCGGAAGCGCCCGACGACGCTGTAAGACGTGCGGTGGACCCGAACTTCGACGATGGGATTGGTGTCGCTGTTCGGATCGTCCGGAGCGCCCGACGCGATTCCGCCGGCTCGGACGGAGAAGTTGAACATCCGAGCGCCCTGGAAGCCGGTGACGATGCGCACGGTATCGCCTGGCTCCAAGGGCACGAACACCTCGTCTTCGTCGGTCGCGCCGGTGCAATCGGTGCCGGTTCCCGCGACGATGCAGCGGCCGATCTCGACGCCGGCGGATTGGTCCGCGACGAGGCAGAGGTCCGTCTCGTCGGTCCCCTCCGCACCCCGGTCCGCGTCGCCACCCACGCCGCCATCGACACCGGCGTCCGGCGATCCGGAGCCGGCTCCCGACTCTCCATCTTCGTCGGCGGTGCTTCCGCAGGCCGTCAGCAGGAGGACGAGGAAGACCACAGGCACACGACGGACGGTCGATGCCCGACACCGATAGCGGATTTGCGCGCTCGCGACCCGGCGAGCGACAGTATTCCTGTCCATTTTCAGATGATCCAGGGGTGATCCGTCGGTAGGCGATGCCGCCGCAAACATCAAGGCCAAACCCGACGCGGAGAGCGGCCCCATCGGCGCGCCGCCGGACGGGCGCGCTCGACTACCCCAGGTCGTCCGAGCTCGCCGCCGCGTAGGCGTTGTGCACGTGGATCGACTCCTCGTTCTCCGCCTCGACGTAGAACCAGGTGATCCGGGGGTCGTCGCGGAGCCGGACGGCGACGTTGCGCACCAGGTCCTCGACGAAGACCGGGTTGTCGTAGCTATGCTCGGTGACCCACTTCTCGTCCTCCCGCTTCAACAGTGGGAAGAGCGGGGCTGATGCGGCCTGCTCGGCGTATTCGACGAGCTCCTCGATCCAGACCAATTCGCGGAAGCGCACACTCGTGCGGACGCGGCTGCGCTGGCAGTGCGCCCCACGCTCGCTGATCGCCCGGCTGCACGGGCAGAGGGTCATGACCGGCGTCTCGACTCCCAGCGTGAACAGCGCATCGCGCTCCTCGGCGTCGGCGACGAACCAGCTGTGGATCTCTAGGGACGACTCGACCCCGGACGCCGGGGCCGACTTGCGTAGGAAGTAGGGGAAGTCGACCCGCACGTGGGCCCGCTCGGCGTCGAGGCGATTCCGCAGGTCGTCGACGAGATCGGGCATCGTCTCCAGCGAGATCTCGCCCCGGTGCCGCTCGATGGCGGCCAGGAAGCGAGACATGTGGGTGCCCTTGTAGTGATGCGGCAGGTCGACGGTCAGCTTGAAGGTGCCGACGGTGTCCTGGCGGTTCGCCGAGCGATCCCAGACCGTGATGGGGTACCGCAGGCCCTTGATCCCGGCCTGCCGCAGAGGGATGCCGCGCTCGTCGCTGTCGGATTGGATGTCGGCGAGTTCGTCGCTCATCGAGGTCCTGCTGCGGCGGGGCTCAGCCCTGGGTGCCGAACTCGGCGATGGATCGCGCTGCCTCGTCGACGAGTTGGCGGCGGAGCTGGCGCATGCTGGTCAGTTCGCCGGAGATCTGGCCCAGGACCGCCTCGATCTGGTCGAGCTCCTGGGTGATGGTCTCGTAGTCGATCTCGACGCGGCGCTTGTCGTCCGGGGGCATGTCGCTCGTCTGGGCCAGTGCCCGTCGCTCGGCCGAGGTCTCTCTGAGCTCGACGAGCTCGGCGTTGGCCGAGGCCACCGTGCGCTCCAGGTCGTCGAGCTGCGCCTCGAGGACGTCCTTGAGGTCGACCCGGAGCTCATCGACCAGGAGCACGCGCCCGCTCATGAAATCGGCGATCTCGGGGTCCACGACGTCGAGGTAGGTCTCCAAGGCGAGCATCCTGGCCGGGTCGCAGGCCAACGCCCGACCGACCGGGGGTCGCGCCGTGAGCGGTTCGTGGGGTTCACCCAGCTCCGCCCGAGCTGCCCGAGGCACCTGTTCCAGATCGACGTCACGGACGTGGCTGACGCCCTGGGAGAAGCAGGCCTCCATCACGTGGCGCAGCAGATCGACATCGAGATCATCAGCCGGGAGCTCGTCGGGCAACAGCCCGATCGTGCGGGCGTCATGGGTGGCATCCTCCAACAACGTGCGCGTGCGCACGTAGCGGGCCGACACCTCGCTGTTCAGCGCCCTGGCGTCCTCGACCGGGATCGTCATGTCGAGCTGTTTACCTCCACAAGCCGCGGTGGCGGCCGCGAGAAACGCGATGACCACGACGGTCGATCGCACGGACGCTGGACGGAACGACGCGGCGCGCGCGTCGGAAACCGGGGTGGACATGCGGGACCTCTCGACAGTCGGGGGCAGCCAGGACGTTGCGGCTCCAAAACCACAGGCGGCGTCCCACATCAAGCGTCGCGCGCACCGCCGTGACGTGTTCTGCGGTTGCGAGGGCCGGGGACGGGCGGTATGGTCCCCGCGCCCGCGGCCCGCACGAAGCGCGCGCGATCCGGCTGCACCTCGAAGTCCTGGTGAGACGATGGCCCGGAAGAACTCGATCCGGACGTTCCAACGGCTGCGTGACGAAGGCACGCCGATCACGATGGTCACCGCCTACGACGCCACGTTCGCGCGCCTCTTCGACGCCGCGGGGGTCGACGCGATCCTCGTCGGCGACTCGCTGGGAAACGTGATCCAGGGCCGGGGCACGACGTTGCCGGTCACCCTCGACGACGTGATCTACCACACTGCCGCCGTCGTTCGCGGCACCGACAGAGCGCACGTGGTCGCCGACATGCCCTTCGGGAGCTACGGCGCGAATGTCGATGACGCGGTGTCGAATGCCGTCCGGCTGATGAAGGAGTCCGGTGCCCAGGCGGTGAAACTCGAAGGGGGCCGTCCATTCGCCCCGCTCGTCTCGCGCCTGGTCCAGGTCGGCATCCCCGTCATGGGCCATCTCGGCTTCACACCCCAGTCGGTCCACAGGTTTGGGGGCCACTATCTGCAGGGTCGCGGAGACAACGCCGACGCCCTGATCGACGACGCACGGTCCCTCGAGGAAGCCGGGGCTTACGCGATCGTGCTGGAGCTCGTCCCGGCTCCGGTCGCCATCCGCGTCACCGAAGATCGCTCGATCCCGACGATTGGCATCGGCGCCGGCGCCGGCACCAGCGGCCAGGTTCTCGTCGGTTACGACATGCTGGGCATGAACGAGGATTTCTCGCCGAAATTCCTGAAGTGCTACGCGCACCTCGGTCAGGCGATCCGCGAGGCGACCGAGGCCTATGTCGCCGAGGTGCGCGAGCGGGCGTACCCGGCGCCCGAGCACTCCTTCGACGAATGACGCGA
Source organism: uncultured Myxococcales bacterium (assembly GCA_964520965.1). GTDB lineage: Bacteria > Myxococcota_A > Bradymonadia > REDH01 > REDH01 > CAZFPM01. The sequence goes on along the minus strand of CAZFPM010000111.1, from coordinate 7,744 downwards.
GCCATGCGGGTCGTCACGACGAAGGCAGAGCTTCGCGATGCCCTGCGCCGACACCGCGATGAGTCGATCGGGCTCGTACCGACGATGGGCTACCTGCACGAGGGACACCTGAGCCTGATGCGGGCTGCCCGGCGCGAGACCGACTTCGTCGTCGCGACGATCTTCGTCAATCCGACCCAGTTCGGCCCGGGTGAAGACCTCGACCGCTACCCTCGCGACGAAGCGGGAGATCGCGCCAGTTGCGAGGAGATCGGGGTCGACCTGCTCTGGATGCCACCGATCGCCGACGTGTACGCCCCGGACCACACGACGACAGTGACGGTCGCAGAGGTGACCGATGGTCTGTGCGGCACCTCACGACCGGGCCACTTCGCCGGGGTCGCGACGATCGTCACCAAGCTTTTCAACCTGGTGCGCCCACACCGCGCGTATTTCGGCCAGAAGGACTACCAACAGCTCGCGATGATCCGGCGACTGGCCCGTGACCTCGACATGCCGGTCACCGTCGTCGGTCTGCCGATCGTGCGCGAGCCCGACGGCCTCGCGATGTCGTCTCGGAACGCCTATCTGGAGGCCGACGAACGGCGCGATGCGCGGCAACTCAGCCGAGCGATCGCGGCGGTCGACCGGGCGTGGCGGTCAGGACAGCGCGACGCCTCGTCGCTCCGCACCCTGCTCCGCGAGACCCTGTCGGCAGCTCCCCTCGTCCGTGTCGACTACGCGGAGATCGTCGATCCGGACGACCTCGCCCCTCTGACGGGGACGGTGCCGGACGGGCGGCCGCCCGTCGCCCTCGTCGCAGCGTTCCTCGGGAGTACGCGCTTGATCGACAACCGGCTTCTCGGCGCGGATCCCCAGCCCGACGGCGGGCGGCGGACGACGGCAGCGCCTAGGGGCGCGCGAGCATTGCCCGACGAAATCGGCTGACGGGGGTCACGTGCAGCCAGCTGGTGGCCCACGTCGCGGCCATGATCAGGAACATGTAGAGCACGGCCAATGTGTCGAGATCGGGGCTCCACATCTCCTGGCGCATGACGATGGACATCCAGGTGAGGAGCCCGAACGGGGCGGCCGCCATCACAGCGGCGGCGAACGTCGCACCTCGCCCGCGCCGGTACGTGTCGAGCGTCTGCCGGTCGCCGCCGGTGAGCTCGTAGAGCAGGAGCTGGAAGCGCCGGTCCATCTGGCGCGCAGCGGTGAGCGAGAGCAGGTAGAACCCGGCCACGAAGAGATTCGCGAATGCGAAGCCGTGTGCCTCGTCGAGGTTCCACGACGTGTTCCCGGCGCCGTACCACGACACCTCGTTCGCGCTGATGACGAATCCGAGCACCAGGATGAAGAGCATCGGCAGCCCGACGAACATGCCGAGGACGACGAGGCCGCGGTTCGACGGGGCCGTCGGGGCCGCCTTGCCCGGGCGGCGCCCGGCGTTCCACTCTTCGCGCTGGTAGAGATAACGAGACGCGATCGGCCCGTAGAGGCCCCCGAGGAAGAACGAGGCCCAGAGGCGCCAGCCCTCGCTGTTCGGTGCCGATGACGACATCCACTGGGCGTAGGAGCCGGGCCCGTACGGGCTCGTGCCGCTCGGAGTCCCACCGCCGACCGGGGCGCTTGCCCCCGCCGGCTGCGTCGCCCCGCAGAAATAGCAGTGGGTCGAGCGAGGAGCGAGTCGGGCCTGGCAGGAGACGCAGTTCATCGAGCGGGCGCGTTCAGAATGGCAGGCAGAAGCCGAAACGGCAGACCAACGGCTCGTCGCAGGTCCCGCCGGGGCCGCACGGGCCGGGAATCGGGAAGCTGTCGGGAAGGCATACGGTGAACGTGCACGAAGAGCCGTCCGGGCAGTCGCGATCGGTCACGCACGAGCCAGGGATGGGCAGGGGCAGATCCTCCGGCGTGCAGAAGCCGAACATGCAGTTCTCGCGGGGGCCGCAGTCGCTCGCTACGCGGCATTGGGCGTTGATGCACACCGCGACGAGGCAGACCTGGTCGTCGGGGCAGTCGCGATCGTCGGTGCACCCATCCGGGAGGCCGGGAATGTCGGGCACGCAGATGCCGAGCAGGCAGCGGAAGAACCCGCCGAGGCAGTCTCCGTCGTCTTCGCACTCGACGATCGGAATCGGGATGTCGAAGGGGGCGCAGAAACCGCGAATACAGGTCTCGCCGGACCCGCAGTCGCTGTTGCGCCGGCAATCGCGGGGAACGCACAGCCCGAAGAGGCACTGCTCGTCGTCGGCGCACTCGGAATCGTCGTCGCAGCCGTCGGGGATCGGCAGGGAGCCGTCGAGACATTCTCCGGAGATGCATCGCTGCCCGCTGGCACAATCGTCGTCGACGTAGCATCGGTCCGGCGTGCAGACGCCGAAGGTGCAGGCGAGCCCTTCCGGGCAGTCGATGTCGTCGTCGCAACCGGTCCCGGGCACGGTCGAAGCGGGCACGCATACGTGGGCCTGGCAGACGAGGCCGACGTCGCAGTCTTCGCTGTGCTCGCACGAGGTGACGCCGGTGCAGCTCCCACGGAAACAGAACGTTCCGCTCGGACAATCCCGGTCGGTGGCGCACGACGTGTCATCGTCACACGCGTCACCGAGGCCGTCACTGTCCGTGTCGCGCTGGTCGGCGTTGGCGATCCACGGGCAGTTGTCGGCGCTGTCGAGGGCGCCGTCGTTGTCGTCATCGGCGTCGCACTCGTCCCCCTGTCCATCGGCGTCGTTGTCGTCCTGACCGGGGTTTCCGTGGAACTGGCAGTTGTCTCGTGCGTCGCCGACCCCGTCGTTGTCGTCGTCGCGGTCGCAGGCGTCGCCCTGGAGGTCGCCGTCGTTGTCGATCTGGGCCGGGTTGGGGGTCGACGGGCAGTTGTCGTCGTCGTCGAGGACGCCGTCGCCATCGAGGTCCTCTTCGCAGGCGTCGCCACGACCGTCGCCGTTGGCGTCGCGTTGATCGGGGTTGGGTACGAATCGACAGTTGTCGCTCGCGTTGCCCACGCCGTCGCCATCGATGTCGGAGTCGCAGGCATCACCGGTGCCGTCTCGATCGAAGTCCTCCTGGCCCGGATTGGCGGTCCGGACGCAGTTGTCCGCGACGTCGGGGACGCCGTCGCCGTCGGTGTCGTCCGGCTCGGGATCGACGGTCACGCCGATCGAGGCGGTGCACCGGCCGCCGCCAGTGGCGAACCCGACTACGGTCAGCGTGGCGTCGCCGGTGGCGAGGGCCACGCCGGGGAAGATCGCCGTCGCCCCCTCGACCTCGACGGGGCCGACGGAGCCGCCCGGGAAGGAGATCTCCGCCATGTCGGCGCCGAAGACGCGCGCGGAGACGTCGATGTCGACCTCGACGGTCGCGGGGTCTCGGTCGTTGAGCATCGACAGCAGCGCGCCGTCTTGCGGGAACACGAAGGCGATCTCGCACGAGCCGGGATCGAGCGGGGTGTCGAGGCCGATATCTCCGCCACCGACATCCTCGACCGGCACGCCGCCGTCCCACGCGATGCCGCCGTCGGGGAAGCCCGGGTCGGGGAGCGATTCGTCGGGGCGAGGCACGGCCGAATCCGGACGAACGCTGAACGCGTAACGCCGGTCGGGCGCGTTCGATGGATCGCGGGCTTCGGCGCCGCCGTGTGCGCTTGCCTCTACCCAGTAGGTGACCCGGGAGCGGAGCGGGTAGCCGGGGATGCCGCCTCGATACCTGTCGGGCCTGTATTGCAGCATACGGATCGACGAGGGCTCAGCGTCGCCTTCAGCCTGCCAGAAGAGATCGACCCGCTCGATTCCCCGGCGATCGAGTGCGACTGTGTACACCTCGTATGGGCCCGCTTCGTCGCGGGTGTCCGGCAAGAGGGTCGTCTCCCTCAGCGTGGGGCTCGGATCCTCGTTGCAGCCGGCTCCGAGCAGTGCGGACACCACCACGATGGACGCCAGGAGTCGGCTGAGAGTTCGCATTTGATCGGCGCGGGGGAAAGGACCCTCTTGCAGTACCGGCTTCGATGTACTGAGTACAGAGTCGCGCGATCCAAGTCACCCTTCCACGAGAAGTTCATGGCGGCTCCGAAGGCGGTCAACTCGGTTATCGACACGGTGGGCAACACCCCCCTGGTTCGGCTGAACTCGATCGGCAAGCACACCCAATCGTCGTTCTACGCGAAGCTCGAGTACATGAACCCGGGCGGGTCGGTGAAAGACCGGGTCGCGTTCCAGATCATCGAAGACGCAGAGCGCGACGGCCTGCTCCTTCGCGGCGGAACGATCGTCGAGGCGACGAGCGGCAACACGGGCATGGGGCTCGCGCTGGCCGCCGCGCTCCGCGGGTACAAATGCGTCTTCGTGATGCCCGACAAGATGTCCGACGAGAAGATCAAGGCGCTGCGAGCCGTCGGCGCGCGCGTCGTGATCACGCCGACGAACGTCGAGGCTGAGGACCCGCGCTCGTACTACTCGGTGTCGCGCCGCATCGCCGAGGAGACGCCGGGGTCGTTCTACGCGAACCAGTACCACAACCAATCGAACCCGCGCGCTCACTACAACACGACGGGCCCGGAGATCTGGGAGCAGCTCGGCGGCGAGGTGGACGTCTTCGTCAGCGCCGCAGGCACCGGTGGAACCATCAGCGGCGTCGGCAAGTTCCTCAAGGAGAAGAACCCCGATGTGAAGATCGTCGCCGCGGACCCGATCGGATCGGTCTACTACGACTACTTCAACACCGGGAAGCTGCCACCGGCCCACGGCTACAAGGTCGAAGGCTTCGGCGAGGACTTCCTGCCGACGACGATGCACTTCGACCACGTCGATGATGTCATCCGCGTCACCGACAAGGAGTGCTTCCTGATGGCTCGTCGCCTCGTCCGCGAGGAGGGCATCTACACCGGCGGCTCCTCGGGCGGCGCCATCGCCGCCTGCGTGAAGTACGCCGAGCGTCACGAGCGGCCGATGAACGTCGTCACGGTGATGGCCGACTCGGCCATGCGCTACCTGACGAAGATCTTCGACGAGGAGTGGATGCGGGAGAACGGGTACCTCGATGACGACCCGCGGCAGGGGACCGTCGCCGACCTGCTCGCCCAGAAGTCGCCCGGGCCGCTGATCATCGGCAGGCCGAACGAGCCCGTGCGCGAGGTCATCACCCGGATGCACGAGCACGGCATCAGCCAGCTGCCCGTGCTCGACGGAGACAAGGTCGTCGGCATCGTCAACGAGAAGGACGTCCTCAACTTCCTCGTAGGCGGCGGCGAGCCGACGAAGCCGATCGGCGACCTCGCCGAGACGCAGTTCGCCATCGTCGAGCTCCAGAACAAGGTCGACCTGCTCAGCCAGTTCTTCACGCAGGATCTGACGGTGTTGGTGATGGACGACCGGCGCGTGGTCGCCATCGTCACCAAGATCGACTTCATCCACTTCGTGACGAGCAGCGGACGCTGACGCCCCCTCGGCGCTGCGATCCCATCGTTGCGTTCAGCTCGAAGGGAAGCGCCAGAAGACCGTCATGAAGGGGCCGAGCTGCTCGAAACCGAGCACCTCGTAGAGGCGTAGTGCGGCCTCGTTGTCGCTGTTCGCGTAGAGGCTGACGCTGCGCCCGCCGACAGCCAGGCGCCGACACAACTCTCCCATCGCTCGTCGACCGACACCCCGGCGGCGAACGGACGGCTCGACCCACACACCCTCGACCTGGGTGAGATCGTCGGTGAACGCCGATACCGAGGCTTTGAAGAGCAACGCGTTCGACATCGGGTTGCGCAGGCACCAGACCCGCCCGCTGGCGACCTTGTGGCGCACGCTCCGGAGAAAAAGATCGCGCTCCCGCGACGTGGGCCACCGCCCGGTCTCCTCGGCATGCATCTCGATCGACGCCCGTGCCAGATCGGGCACGTCGTGGTCCGATGCCGACATCAGGAGCGGCTCGCACGCGTCGAAGGGGACTTCGTCGCGGAGACCCATCAACGTCTGCCGTTGAACGAGCGTGGCGTCCGTGGGGGATACGGACGCGCCGGAGAGAAACGCCAGCACCGAGCCCGAAGGCCCGACGATCGTCCGCAGCGTCCCCAGGCGTGGCGCGAGCGCCGCGCCAATCGGCGCCAGGGCGGCGGCTGGCCCGGACGATAGGCAGCACACCTCCTGGCCGGCGAGCAACGCGCACCCGGCGAGTCGCCCGTCGACCCAGGCTCCCACGTAGGTGTAGTGGGCGTTCGGATCAGCGGGCTCGACGCCGTGGTTGGTGAGCCAGCCGATCAGGAACGCGTTCCACTCGCGGTGGACGTCGAGGAGGCTCGCCA
>CAZFPM010000111.1:0-1475 GCA_964520965.1 uncultured Myxococcales bacterium | reverse complement strand
TCGTGGTCCACGTTCCCGAGACGCCGAACGCCGATCCCGCCGGTCCGATTGGATGGAGACGCGGACATCGGCCTCTCGGTGCGGCCGCCGGCCACGACCGGGGCGCAGCTCGACTACTGTAGCAGCCGGTCGACGAAGCTCTCGCCGGAGTCATCCTTGACGAGCGAGTCGCGACCGAAGAGCAGAAAGAACCGCTTGAAGTCCTCGAAGTCGCTCTTGATCGCGGCGATCATGTCGGCCTGGAACCATGTGTTGAGCAGGCTCGAGGTCGCCCGATGGTAGATCCGCCAGTCGCAGCCGTTCGACAGGATGCCGTAGTCCATACCGGTCGCGCGCAGGAGTAGATCGAGCTCCTGGCCGGGGGCGAGCATACCCTCGGCCGCGTCTTCGGCCACATCGTCGAGGCCACGGCCCCAGGCAACGCAATGGACGATGCCGACCGCCGGACGGAAGAACCCGGCCGTGCCGCGCACCGTCTCGACCTCGCGGAAGTCGTCCGGATGCGCGAACAGGGCGTAGTCGACGCGCGCGGACGTGTCGGCGCCGGTGTCGACCCGCTCGTCGGCGCTGTGCATGAACCCCAGCGCGTGCAGCGCCGCGTTCACCATGAAGTACCGCGTCTCGTCGGCGGACGGGTTGCCCGCGAGAAGCGTCGCGTGCTTCTCGAACGCTTCCTTGATCTGCTCGAACGCCAGGTGGGTGGCATCGTCGCACTCGCCCCAGATCGGCGTCTCCTCGAGGGATTCGATGCGCTCGGCGCTGAGCAGGGGGCCAGAGTTGAGGAAGATCGCTCCTTCAGTCATCGAAGAGTCTCCTGATCGCGGCGGTGATAGAGCCGGCGGTGAGCCAAAAGCCGAGGCTGTATCGATCAGGACTCCGAGCGTGTCAAGCGCGCCGTTTCGGCGACCGCACGCGGCGAGGTTCGGAAACGTGGCCCCGACGTCAGTCTGGCTCGTCTTCGTCGACCACGTCCTCGAGCAGAACCTCGTCGAGAGGTTCCTCGTCGAGAGGTTCCTCGTCGAAGTCCTCTTCGATCAGGTCGTCGTCGATCAGATCCTCGGAGAGGAGCTCGTCGTCGATCTCGATCGAGGCGTCGTCCAGGTCGAGCAGATCGTCCGGGCTCTCGACGTGGATGTGGGCGTTCACGTCGATCAGGTCCTCGTCCTCGCCGGCCGCTTCGGCGGCGGGCGCTTCGGAGTCCTCGGACGCGTCCAACGCGTCCGGTTCGACCTCGTCCACCTCATCGTCGGGGAACACCGAAGTCCCGTCGGCACCGTCGCCGTCTGCCGAAGCGATGTAATCGCCGTCGACTTCGATCGACTCGATCATATCGTCCGAGACCTCGGCTTCTTCGGCCGCGGGCTGGCTGCCGCTGTCCTCGGAAGACTCGATCATGTCGTCCGAGACCTCGTCCACCTCAGCGTCTTCTCCGGCGTCTTCTCCGGCGTCTTCTCCGGCGTCTTCTCCGGCGTCTT
>CAZFPM010000110.1:10677-18298 GCA_964520965.1 uncultured Myxococcales bacterium | reverse complement strand
GGTCGACGCGATGCCCCCTTCCGGGATCCTGACCCTGTTGACCGACTTCGGCGTGACCGACGCGTACGTGGCGGCGATGAAAGGCGTCGTGCTGTCGCACGCGCCCGACGTACGGCTCGTCGACGTGAGCCACGAGATCCCGCCGCAAGATGTGGGGCGCGCCGCCTGGGTGCTCGCGTCTGCGGTTCCGTGGTTCCCCACGGGAACGGTGCACGTCGCGGTCGTCGACCCGGGGGTCGGCACCGCGCGGCGGGCGATCGTCGCCGAGGTCGACCTGCAGCTCGTCGTCGCCCCGGACAACGGCCTCGTGTCGGACCTGTGGCGTGCCGGACACGCGTGTCGCTGCTTCGCCCTGACGGACCCGGCGCACCGGCTCGCCGAGGTGTCGGCCACGTTCCACGGCCGCGACATCTTTGCCCCGGTCGGCGCCCTCCTCGCCTCGGGAGCGATCGACGTCACGGAGTGTGGACCCGAAGTGGAGCCCATGCTCCTCGAGCGGCCCGAGCCGACGGCCGACGAGGCCGGAATCCACGGCGAAGTGGTGACCGTGGACGGGTTCGGCAACCTGATCACCAACGTGACGGACGAGCAGATCCGACTGCTGCCTGACGTGTCGCGCGTGCGTGTGGGCGAAGTAGCGGCACAGTGGGTGCGCACCTACGGAGAGGCGCCCCCTGGCACGGTGGTCGCGCTGATCGGCAGCGGCGGACTCCTCGAGATCTCCGTCGTCGAGGGGAACGCCGCCGCCACCCTCGGCCTGAGCGCCGGCGTCACGTTCGACATCGAGGCCCCCAAACTTCCGGAGGCATGACGCGATGAAATGGCAATCAGGACGACGCACCGTCAACATCGAAGATCGCCGCGGTAGCCGAGCCGGCATATGGGCGCATCACGCGAACCGCTCGCGTCACGTGCTCGATGCCTGCGACACGTTCGGAGCCGTTCAGCCCTGACGAGCGCCACGCCCGCGAGTCAGCGGCGCGGCCAACCCATGAACACGGTCACACGGACCCCGGGACGGGGGTTCACGGCGCGGAACTCCCACGTGTAGTCCGCATCGAGCCCTTCGACGAGGTCGAAGTACTCGCGCTCGCCGTACATGCGCGCGACGCTCACCAGGCTGTCCCACGCCGTCGCGACGGGCAGCACCGGCAACAGGAACGTGCCCGCGAACTTCTGCATGCGCCGCGCCGGTGCGACGAAGGGGTTTGCCAGGTGGCCGGCCACGAGCGGCGCGAGCATGCCCCAGGTGCCGAGCAGGTCGCGCGCGGTGGGCTCGAGGACGAAGACCGCCCGACGCCGGGCCACGCAGTCCGCGAGCATGTCGCGGGCGATCGTCGGCGGAAAGTGGTGAAACGCGCTGACGATGCTGCGCGCCGACCGATCGGCGACTCGGGGGACGGCGGTCGCGTTCACCGGCGTGTCGATGACCTCGACGCGGTCGCCGTAATCAGCCGCGACGCCCTGCAACCGGCCGACGTTCGGGTAGAGGTCCGAGAGCGCGAACCTCGGCGGCTCGATGCCCTGCCGACGGAGCGCATCGATCAGGATCGCCACCGGCTCCCCGGTGCCGCTGCACAGATCGAGGACAGCGTCGACGCCTGCCCGCTCGCAGAACTCGGCGAAGATCGGCGCCACGGGGTCGTAGATATGGCCCCAGCGCAGCGCGTTGCCGAGGGTCTCGACGATCGTCTCGCGGACGAATGCCGGACACCATGGCAGGTCGTGGAACTCGAAGGCTTGTACGCGGCGCATTACATCTCCGCAGTGAGGAAGTCGGAGCTTGCCAGGAGTCGGGGTAAGAGCACAATGGAACCCCATGCCCTCCTCCACGCCACACGTCGCCCGTGTCCGGCTCGTCGACGGCAAGCTCGCCGCCGCCGGGCTTTTCTCCGACTTCGAGATGCGCTCCGACGCCCTGCCGCCCCCCGGGACGATCGTGGCGGTGAGCGGTGACGAGGTGCGCGTGCTGGCAGCGGCAGGGAGCGCCCTGGCCCGGGTCTACGGTGTCTTGCGGCACTTCCGGCTCGATCCGATGCCGCAGCCGCACGTGCTCGACGAGGTCGCCGCGATCGACCGCGAGGCGGCCTCGGACCCGCAGCTCGTCGACCGCACGGATCTCCCCTTTGTCACGATCGACAACGAGGACTCCCGGGACCTCGACCAGGCGCTCTTCGTCGAGGCCGACGACGGAGGCCTCGTCGTTTGGTACGCGATCGCCGATCCGGCCTACTTCGTCAGCCCGGGCACCGCGCTCTTCGAGGCCGCCCTCGAGGCGGGAACCAGCTTCTACCTGCCGGGGCTCTCCGTCCCGATGTTGCCGCCGACCCTGTCCGAGGGGCTGGTGTCGCTCAATCCCGGCGTCGATCGCCGGTCGTTGCTCTTCCGCATCGCCCTCGACGACGCCGGACACGTCGTCTCGACGCGCATCGAGCGGGCGCGCATCCGCAGCCGGGCGAAGCTCTCGTACAACGGGGTCCAGGCGTTCTTCGACGACCCGGACGGCAACCCCCTGGCCGAGCAGTCGTACACGGAGTCGTTGCTCCGCCTGCGCGATGTGGGCGAGCGGCGGATCGCGCTGTCACGCGAGCGTGGGGTGGTCGAGTACAACCGCGTCGAGGCCCGGATCGCGCTGTCTCCGACCGACGAAGAGCAATTCTGCGTGGTCAGCCGTCGGCGCAACGACGTCGAGCGGTGGAACGAGCAGCTCTCGCTCCTGTGCAACATCGAGGGCGCTCGGCTCCTGCGCCGACACGGCCGCGACTGCTCGGATCTCCACCCGGTATTCCGGGTCCACCTGCCGCCGCTCCGCCCTCGTCTCGACGGGCTGCGCGACACGATCGCCGGCATCGTCGACGCGCAGGGGCTGAGCGATGTGTGGCGCTGGGCCGGCCCGGACTCCGGCGTCGACCTGGCCGACTACCTGGCCGCCCTCCCCCTCGACGCCTCGCGGCGCCGGGTGCGTCGAGCGCTGGAGCGGCAGGTTCGATACGCCAACCGCGCGTCGGAGTTCTCGGCGGAAGTCGGTCCGCATCACGCGCTCGGCGTCGATGCCTACGCACGCTTCTCCGCGCCGATGCGCGAGATCGTGGGCGTCTTCACCCACAAGGAGCTCCTCGAGGCGATGGGCCTGCAGCCGCCCTGCGGCGCAGAGGCCGACGTGGCGTTGCGGAGCCAGGTGATCGAGGCGGCGAACGCGGCGAAGCGGCGGCAGAAACGCATCGACAAGGAGATCGCGCTCCTGGCGATCGACCAGCTCCTCGGCCACGATGTCGCGTCGCCGGAGCACGTGCGTCCGCGCCGGGCGGCGACGGTCGTCGGTCTGCGTCCGTCGCGTGTGTACCTGGCCCTGGACGACGTCGGCATCGACCTGAAGATCTACGTCGAAGATCTCGCGGCCCGCCACGGCTGCGGATTCGACCTCGACGGCGCGGTCCTGCGCCCGGTCGGGGGGGAGGGGCCCCGATTCCGCATCGGCGACGGCGTGAGCGTCACGACGCTGGGGTACGACGCGTCGGGGCGGCGTTACGTGCTCGACGCGACCCCGCTCGGCTCGGCCTGATAGCGGCGGCGACGAGGAGCCACAGGATCGCGCTCCCGGTGGGCGGGCGTCGGGACGCCGCACACAGGCCGCGGGTACGAGCCGTCCGCGTCGTCGCACCCGAGGTGTCGCCTGCATCGGTGGTGTCCGCCGTCGATGCGTCGCGGCGGTCGTCGCCCGCGTCACGTTGGTCGTCGCCCGCGTCGCGGCCCACATCGCCGGGCTCGGGGTCCGCCGGCACGCACATGTAGCGCTCGTCGCACCGCTCGCCGGGTGCGCAGGCGCCGCAGAGCACACCGCACGGATCGACACCACACGCGCGACCGGCGCAGCCGCAGCCGGCGTCTGCGCCGGCGGGGTCGGGGCCCCTGGCATCGCCGTTCGCGTCACCCGGCGTCGCGTCGGGGGAGGCATCGCCGCCCGCTACATCGGCGGGCTGCCCGGCGTCGGGTGTACCGCCGTCGGTGCTCCCGGCATCACGCGGACCAGCGTCTGGCGGAGGCACGGTCGCGCACACCCCGCCGCCTTCGCAGCGCTCGCCGTCGCCGCAAGCGCCTCCGCCGCCCCACTCCCGGCACGGGTCGCCGTCGTGGTCGCCGCACTCCTGCCACCGATCGGCCCCGTCGCAGCGCCGTCCGCCGTCGCACTCGTCGCTGCAAGGGGGTGGCGGGTCGGAGGCGACGACGAGCACGTGTGGGATCGTGCGGCTCGACGCCACGAGGTCGTTGCCATCGACGATCAGCTGCGTGGATCCGCCCCCGTCGAGCATGCCGAGCTCGGTAGCGCCGAAGTCGCGCAACACCTGCGCGGCCCCGGGCTGGTTCGCGTAGCTCGACGCGAAGATCATGAAGGTCTCGTATCGCCCGTCGCCGTCTTCGTCGTGCGCCCCGACGAACGTGCGTCCGGTGTAACGCGACGGCCCCTTGTCGGCCTCGACATCGAGGGCGGCGACCCGGTGATCCGCTCCCCCCGAGGCTCGAAACACATCGGCGTTCCACCCCGGAATCCGCGCGTCGTTCGCGTCATTGTCGACGAGCACGAGCTCCTTCTGCCCGGGGAACTCGGCCGTGATCCCGTAGCCGTCGCTGATGTGTCGATCGCGGCTGTGTACGGAGAACGCCAGCGGCGCATCACCGGCCGCGGTGTTGGCGAAGAACTGCCCATTGACGACGGCGAACGTCTGCCCGTCGGCGCCGCGGGCCCGGTCCCAGAACGTCCGCAACGACAACCGCCGGAACGACGGATTGTCGCCGCCGAGCGGCCCTTCTCCGGAGCCGGCACGGGTCACATCACCGACCATCGAGTCGACCCGCGCCCGGTCGAGATCGACCACGACCACGAAGTCCGGCTGCCCGCCGGGGTAGTCTTTGCGGTAGCACACGGCGCCATCGGTCTCGGCGACGGCGTGGAAGCCGTCGGGGATGGTGACGGCACCTGCCGGGCCGGCGGCGAGCAGGAGGGCGGCGAGGAGTGCGGCGGCGAGAGAGCGCATGGGGGCAGGATAGCGCAGTCGGGGGGTCGGGACAGCGGCGGCGATGAGTCGCTGCGTGGAGGGAGGCCGAGGCGCCGATTGGGCGACCAACCGCAGCGCCGCCATTGTTGGACACTGCACTGATCGAGGGTCAGCTTCACTATGTGCCCCCTTCTGGGGTCCCGCCGGGGATGTAATCTCACGCGTTCCTGCTCGGACCAGAGTACGAACCGAGACTTGGTCCTGCTCCGCGATCGCCCGACTCTCCCCCCGAACCGGGGTCCCAGAGCCCGAACCTCGGCTACGTGATCGTCCGGCCTGTCCGGGGATCGACGTTTTCACGCGATCCGCGACAATCACCGGTCCGGGCAAGATCCGGACAGCCTCACTCTCCATGTCGCTCGGACGACGTGCTCGGTCAGCCCGATCGCCGCGTGCTCTTCGGGCGGAATCGGGTCGATGAGCAAGAGGGTCACGGTGGTGAGGTCACCATCGTCCCCGACCAACGGGGTCGTACATGAATCGAGGGTCAAGCTCGGTCCCGCGTAGACGGTCCCGATCCCGGCAGAGTCGGCAGCGAACGGCTGCAGCGTCCCGGCACCAAGGGTGACGGCGCTCGAGTCGTCGACGCTGAGATAGAACTCGAACGCGTATGCGATCTCCTCGGGGCCATCGAGGCTGCGCACCGAATCGACGGAGAACTGAATCTCCGCGCGGTCCGCGAGGTTGACGGCGATCTCGGGGTCGAAGTCGACCAGAAATGGAGGAGTATCCAGCGGAGCGGCGTCCTCATCCTCCGCGCACGCGAAGCAGGCGAAACAACCGAACAAAGCCAACGCGTGGACTGAGGATCTTCGGATGCTTCGCGCATCGCGTTGCGCGCGCAGTTCAGGCGACCTCGCCATGTCTCCTCTCCGGCGACCGAGTATCCCTACGAATAGACGAGCCGGAGGATCGAGTCGAGGGTGGGACCAGCGCATGTGCACGGATGGACGGACCACCCTCGCACCGATCTCGCCGGCCCACCCCGGGGGCCCGGAACCTACGCGGGCAGAATCAGGACGATGATCGAGCGGGTGGCCACGAAAGCCACGCCGTCTGCGTAGAAGTCGACGAACACCGTGAATACCAAGGGCTCGTCGACCACCCCGAAACAGCCGCCGTAGGGCCAGACTTCGAACTGTAGCTCTGTTCCCGGGGTCACCTGGGCGAACGCGTCATCATCTCCGTCGCCATCGAGATCGACCCTGGTGGGGTCCGAGGCGCAAGGGCCGTCGCCCACTACGGCCGAATGCGCTCGCACGCTCCTGATCAAGCAGCTGGTGTCGATCCCGGTCCCGGCGAGTTCCTCTTCGTCGCCGCCGACGACGGCCGTGATCTGCATCTCCCGGGAGCCGACGAGGGCTCGAACACCCGAGGCCACGGCGCTGCCGAGACCGGAGCCTGCGCCGTCGATGTCGAAGACGAGTGGACACCGGCCGTCGGCGTCCGGGTCGCGGCCCACACCGGACTCGCCGGTGCAACACTCGTCGGCCGCACATTCCGACGGCCGCCCGTCGTCCCAAGCACACAAAGGCACCGTGCTTCCCGTCTCGCCTGCGACGTCGACGAGCGAGCTCCGCGCGGGCGGCCCGGAGGCGATGCCGATCAATCCGACGCCGATGCTGTCGAGCGCTTCGATCGCATCGAGCCTGCTGGCCGCGAAGTCGCCGTAATCGGCCTGGTCGTGTGGCGGTGCATTCGTGACGTGCACCAGCACGGGGAGCGCCCCCTCCCTGTAACCAACGCCCCCGATCTCACCCTCGCCGGAGCCCACGCGGGGGTCGAATGGTGGAAGGCCCACGCCGCATCCGGCGACGCCGCGCCCGGTCGCGACCTGGAACATCGACTCATATCCGGATTGCGCAATGTCGGAGTCTCCGCCGCCCCTCAGGGGGAGCACACTCAGGGCCGCCTGCGCCGCAATGACGTTCATGGTCACTCGTTGTCGAAGGACGAAAGGTCCGTCGCCGTCGGCGCCGTGGCCCTCACACAAGAAGTCGTCGAACGTCGAGATGCCAAACGCGGTGTCCGGAATCTGCTCGGCGATGTGCGGTGCGATCAGACTCGAGAAGGTCGAACGCAGGTTGGCGAACTCGCCGCCCATCGACGAACTCTGGTCCAGCGCGATGTGCACGTCGGCCCTGCGGACCTGCGCGACGACCCCGATCAACGCTGGTAGATCCTCACCATCGCCGATGACGAGGAGCGCGTCGGTGAACTCCAGGAATTCGTCGGCACTCGTCTCCGAGCAGGGGTCGGTTCCGACGAAGACCTCGACCAGATCGACCCAACCGTCTCCGTCCGAGTCGAACGCGTCGCGGTCGGTGCTGCCGGAAGCACATCCCGCCTCGTGGCGATCGCTCAACCCGTCGCCGTCGGAGTCGCGGTCGAGGAAGTCGGGGTACCCGTCGCTGTCGGTATCCACGGGTGCTGTGGAAAGGTCCGCGTCGCCGGCCTCCTCCGCGTCGCTGTGTCCGTCGCCGTCCGAGTCGAGGTCGAGTGCATTGTTCACCCCGTCCTCGTCGCTGTCACCCTCGCCCTCGTGGAAGTCGCTGATCGTGTCGCCG
>CAZFPM010000110.1:0-10577 GCA_964520965.1 uncultured Myxococcales bacterium | reverse complement strand
GTCGCCGGGTGGGTGGTGCTGTTGGCGTCGGTCGCTTGGACCTTCGTCTCGATCCGCCGAGAGACCGACGCGGGGTCGACGGGTTGGCGAGCGCAGCTCAGCGTGGCCGGGGTCGCGCTCGCCGTGGGGGTGGGCTCGGCGCTGGTCTTGCTCGCCGTCAGCGCTCCCTTCTCGCTGCACCCCGACGCCATCCGCGATCTCCTGCTGGCCAGGGATTGTATGGAGCGCGCCGTGTGCAGCTCCGGGCCGGCGGGATTCGCCGGCGGGATCAAGGGGACGACGTGGGTGCGGCTGCTCGCCCAGGTGTTTGAGGCGGGGGGTGTCGCCGAGCTCCGTTCCGTCGTCCTCGTCCTCTTCGCTGCCTCCGTGGCCGCCGTGTCGATCGCCGGAACGCGCCTCGCGGGGCCGCTCGCGGGGGGCCTGGCCGCGACCGCGCAGCTGATGTGGCTCGTGCATCACAGCGCGCGGGACCTGACGCTCTGGAACCCCACGCTGGTGCCCGCGATCGCGTCGGGGGTCTTCCTCGCGTGCGCCCTGATGATCGAGCGAGGGGCGACTCGGCACGTGGTGTGGGCGGGGGTCTGGCTCGGCGTGGCGATCGACATTCACCCGACCTGTCTGGGGTTGCTCCCGGGTTACCTGCTGATCGCCGGAATCACCCGGCACGGCTCGCCGCTGCACCTGGCGGCCGCGCTGCTCGTTCCGCTCGCGACGCGAGCCGTGATCTCGCCGCACGTGCTCGCGTGGAACGTCGGATACATCGCGAAGGTCGTCGGTCACGTCGAAGTCACGGCGCTGCTCGTACCGGTGGTCGTCGTCGCAGCGATGCGTCGCCCGTGGCGCCGGTTGCCGCAGCGGGCGGTGCTCACGGCCGGCCCCCTGGTCTGGGCGGGCGCCTTCGTCGCCGCGACCGCGCCCGTCTGGGCGAGCGGACGGCACGTCGATCCGCGCTATTTCGAGTGTCTCGTGCCCCTGTTGGCGATCGCCCTCGGGGTCGCCACGGTGCGTCTCGGGCGCGCCTGCGGCGAGCGGTTCGGCGCGGCCCGCGCGTGCCGTTGGGGCTGCGCCTCGGTGGTCGCGGCGGCGCTGGTATTCGGCCTGTGGCCGAGCCAGGGGAGACGCTGCGACCAGCCACCGGACGAGATCAGGTGGGAGCTCGCCGACATGGAGGCGATCGGTCGCCACTTGTCGGCCAGCGGGCTGTCGTACCGCGACGTGTTCCCCGCACTTCGGGCCCGCGACCGCGTCGACCTCATGCAGGGGCTCGCGCCGTTCATGGACCGCCACCCGTCCGGGGCGCCCGCGCGCTCGGTCGACCCGATGCTGGTAGCGCTGGTGCCGGCGTCGGCCGTCGTGTCCCCAACGCCGGAGTCGTGGTCCGTGGTGCCCCTCGACGGCTGCGCGGCGGCCATCGTCCGCAACTTGCCGTCGACCCTCGACGAGTCGCGCTCCGAGGCATGCTACCGCTTCTCCGACGAGCCCGATCCGGTCTCTTGTTTCGACCAGCGTCCGGCAGAGTGGTTCGAGGACCCGGGCGAGAGGTTCCGGTACTACGACCGCGTTTACCCCCAACCGCCCCGGCTGGCGGCGCCTGGCTCGTCGGCGACCGGCGACTGGGATGTCCGGTACCGGATTCCGTACGCGACACCCGATGTCGCGCCGGCACCTCGCCTCGTGCACATCGGTTCTCCGCGCGCTCGCAACACCACCAGCGCGTGCGCAGATGCGTGCGAGTGGCGCGTCGACAGCCTCGGGCCACCGCTCGAGGTGTCGGCCCGCTGCGACGAAGCGCCTCGGTCTCGCCGGCACCATTGCGCGTCGATGCCGCCGGTCGTGGAGACGGCGCCTGACGAGAGCGCCCTGCGTCGCTCGCTCGGGTTGGACGACGACGACGCCCGCGTCATCGGGAGCGGCGAGCCGTCAGCGGAACCACGGTAGGCACTTCGGCACCCTCCGGATCGCGCCCGATCGCGTACATGCGCGCATCGGCATTGATCTCTCGCCCTTCCTCGGTGACCATTCGGCGCTCGAACAACTTTCAGACTTCATTCGAAACACCTCGCCGGTTCTTCCGGCGCCCTACACCGGGCGACCGGGCCGGGTACGGGGCATTGGGCACATAGAGAGGAACCATGAAACTGAGAATCACGATGTTGGCCGTCGCGGCGCTTGCGCTGACCTGGATGGGTTGCGAGCGTGGAGGAACCCCCGACCCCGCAGAGCCGGCGGAGCCGGCCGCAGCGGAGGGTTCGGGCGAAGAGGCCGAGGAGGAAGGGATCGCGGCTGGGCGCGGTGTCGACGCGGAGGCGCAGGTGATCCGCATCGGCAACCTGCACGACCAGAGCGGACCGGCCGCGGCGATCGGCGTCCACTTCGCCACTGGCAAGCAGCTCCTCGCTGCGCAAGTCAACGCCGGGGGGAGCGGGCTCCTGCCGGACGGTTGGACCATCGAGCTCGTGGATCGCGACCACGGCTACAATCCACAGCGCTCGGTCGAGGCCTACAACGAGATCAAGGAAGAGGTGCTCTTCATCGGCACGAGCTTCGGCACGCCGAACACCCTGCCGCTGCGTCCGCACCTCGAGCGCGACTCGGTGGTCGCATTCCCGGCGTCGCTCTCGTCGGAGCTCGCCAGCCACCAGTACACGCCGCCGCTCGGGCCGTCCTACCTGGTCGAGGCGATGCGAGCGATGGACTGGGTCGTCGAGAACGCGGGCGACGCGTCGACCGTGCAGGTCGGCATCGTCTACCAGCGCGACGACTACGGACAAGACGGCCTCAACGGCTGGCAGCAGGCGGCCGAGCACCACGGCGTGACCATCGTCAGCGAGCAGACGGTCGCCCCCGGACAGACGGACTTCACGGCCGTCGCCCAGGGGCTCAAGGACGCCGGGGCCAACTACGTGCTCCTGACCACGCTTCCGAGCGCCACGGGGCCGATCCTCGGCACCTCGGCTCAGCTGCAGTACATGCCGACGTGGGTCGGGAGCACGCCGGCGTGGGTCGATGCCTTCTTCGATGCGTCCGTCATCCCGTCGGCGGTCTTCGGCAACTACTACCAGATGAGCGGCTTCCCCTTCTGGGGTGAGGAGGTTCCGGGCATGGACAGCTTCCTGGCCGCCTGGGAAGCCCACGGGGCGGAGCTCGGCAACGCCGACTCCTACGTCCTCTTCTCCTATCTCCAGGGGCTGGTGCAGCTCGAGGCCGCGCGCATCGCCATCGAAGCCGGCGACATCACGCCGGAGGGCTACCGGACCGCGATGCGATCGATAGAGGGATTCGACGCTGGCGGTCTCCTGCAGCCGCTCGACCTGACGGGCGAGCCCTATGTCGCGTCGACCCGCACACGGGTGCTCCGCCCCGACTTCGAGAACTCCAGCTGGACCGAAGTCGTCGGCTACGCCGAGCCCGCTGCGCTGGCGCCTTGACCGCCGGGGGGGACACGACCGACACGCTCGAAGTCTCGAACGTCGAGGTCGTGTACCACTCCGTGCTCGCGGTGCTCAAAGGCGTCAGCCTGCGTGTACCCCAAGGGGAGATCGTCGCACTCCTGGGCCCGAACGGCGCGGGCAAGACGACCACCCTGCGCGCGATCTCGAGCATGCTCGCGATCCACGAGGGCCGCGTGACCAAGGGGAGCATCGCCTGGCGGGGCCAGAGCCTGCTCGGCGAGAAACCCGACGCGGTCGTGCGCAACGGTATCGCCCAGGTGATGGAGGGGCGGCGGATCCTCGTCGACCTCTCCGTCGAGGACAATCTCCTGGCCGGCGGCCACACCGTCGCCCGTCAAGAGGCTCGGGAGGGCCTCGAGCGCGCCTACGCCCGCTTTCCGGTACTCGCCGAGCGTCGCCGCGGCCTCGCCGGATACCTCTCGGGCGGTGAGCAACAGATGCTGGCAATCGCCCGCGCCTTGATGGCCCAGCCCCGGATCCTGCTGATGGACGAGCCGTCCCTCGGCCTCGCCCCCAAGATCGTCGCCGAGGTGGCCGAGCTGATCCACGCGATCCGCGAAGAAGGCGTCGGGATCCTGCTCGTGGAGCAGAACGCCGCCATGGCGCTGTCGCTCGCCAGCCACGGATACGTGTTGGAGAACGGACGCATCGTGCTCGACGGGTCGGCCGCCGACCTGCGCGAAGACGAAGACGTGCGCGAGTTCTATCTCGGCATGGGGCAGGAGGGGACGCGGAGCTTCCGCGACGTGAAGCACTACCGACGCAAGCGGAGGTGGCTGGCCTGATGCTCGACCTCGCGCGAGGACGTCGATGAGCGCGGCGAACCCGGCGGCCGAGGCGGCCGGCACCCCCCTGCTCGAGGCCCGTGACGTCGGCCTCGCGTTCGGGGCCGTGCGGGCGCTCGCCGGCGTGACGCTCTCGGTGCCCGTAGGCTCGCTCTTCGCCGTGATCGGTCCAAACGGCGCCGGAAAGACCTCGCTCTTCAACTGCATCTCGGGGGTCTACCACCCGAACCGCGGCACGATCCGCCTCGACGGCGCCGATGTCGTGGGCACCCCACCCCACCGCATCGCGGCCCGGGGCGTCGCGCGGACCTTCCAGAACCTCGCCGTCTTTCCGCAACTCACCACGCTCGAGAACATCCTCCTCGGGCGCCACCACCTGCACCGCGCCTGGTGGTTCCACGACGTGCTGTCGCTCCCCCTGTCGCGCCGCGAAGAGCTGCGGCACCGGGCGGCGGTCGAGGAGATCCTCGAGTTCCTGCACCTCGAGCGCTACCGCGACACACCGGCGGGCGTGCTGCCCTACGGCATCCTCAAGCGCATCGAGGTCGGCCGAGCACTCGCCATGCGCCCGAAACTGCTCCTGCTCGACGAGCCGGCGGCCGGCCTCAATCTCGAGGAGACCGAGGATCTCGCGCGCTACCTGCTCGACATCAAGGAAGAGCTCGGCATCACTCAGATCCTGATCGAGCACGAGCTCCGCTTCGTCATGGACCTCGCCGATCGGGTCGCCGTGCTCGACTTCGGCCAGAAGATCGCCGAGGGCGCGCCCGACGAGGTGGCGCGCGACGACGCGGTGATCGAGGCGTACCTCGGCGGCGCGCAGGCGGTCGTATGAGCACGATCGCCGCGATGCGCGAAGACCCCCTGGCCCGGACGCTTCCGGGACGACTCGCGTGGTGGGCCGGCCAGCGGCCCGACGAGATCGCACTCCGATACAAGGAGCTCGGCCTGTGGTGCGAGGTCACGTGGCGCGCCTACCTCGAGGAGGTCGAAGCGGCGGCGCGGATGCTGTGGGAGCTGGGGTGCCGACCCGGGGATCACGTGACCATCCTCAGCGACAACCGGCCGGAGTGGCTCTACGTGGACCTCGCCGCGCAGGGGATCGGCGCGCGCAGCGTGGGCATCTACCAGACGAACCCGCCCCCCGACGTGGCGTACGTCGTCGATCACTGCCAGAGTCGCATCCTCTTCTGCGAGGACCAGGAGCAGGTCGACAAGGCGGTGGAGATTCGGGAGCAGACGCCGAGCCTCGATCACGTCGTAGTGTTCGACCCCCGCGGGCTCCGTGACTGCGACGACGACCGCCTGATGCACTGGGAGACGTTCGAAGCCGAGGGCCGACGCCTGCGGACCGCCGACAGCGGTTGGTTCGCCGAGCGCCTCGCCGAGCGCGACCCGGCCGAGGCATCGATGGTGGTGTACACGTCGGGCACGACGGGGCCGCCGAAGGGCGCAATGATCTCGAGCCGCAGCGTGCTCGTGCAGGCGGACTCGGTCGTGCCGGCGCTCGGCCTGAGCGCCCGCGACGAGCTCCTGTCGTACCTGCCGCTCTGCCACGTCGCCGAGAAGATCTTCTCGCTCTTCATGCCGCTGTCGACCGGGGCGCGCGTGCACTTCGGCGAGGCCATCGAGACCGTGCAGTCCGACCTGCGGGAGGTGGCGCCCACGGTGTTCCTCGGCGTGCCCCGCATCTGGGAGAAGATCCACGCGGGCGCCACGCTGAAGATGCGAGACTCGTCGTGGTTGAAACGGACGCTATACGACCTCTTCGTCAGTCGCGGCATCGCCATCGCCGCGCGACGTCGAGAAGGCCGGCTGCGCCTGCTCGATCGCCTCGTTTGGTTCCTCGGTTGTGTGTTGGTCTTCTGGCCGCTGCGAGAGCGGCTCGGCATGCGCCGCTGCCGCATCCCCGTCACGGGCGCCGCCCCGATCTCCCCCGAGCTCCTGGAGTGGTACCACGGCATCGGCGTGCCGGTGCTCGAAGGCTACGGCATGACCGAGTGTGGCGGCGTTAGCCACATCAACTGGCCCGACCGCGTGGTGCTCGGCTCGGTGGGCCACACAATCGACGGCGCCGAGTGCCGGCTTGCCGGCGACGGCGAGATCCTGATCCACGGCCCGGTCGTGTTCAACGGCTACCTCCACCAGGAGCAGGCGACCCGGCAGACCATCGACGAGGAAGGCTGGCTGCACACCGGCGACATCGGCGTGCTCGACGACGACGGACGGCTGCGCATCACCGGGCGCAAGAAGGAGATCATCATCACCGCCGGCGGCAAGAACCTGTCCCCGGAGAAGATCGAGAACGCGCTGAAGACGAGCCCATACATCAAGGAGGCGGTCGCGATCGGCGACGGTAGGAAGTTCATCTCGGCCCTGGTCCAGATCGACCAGGACGCCGTCGGCGACTGGGCGACGCGGCGCAAGCTCCCGTTCACCTCGCACGCCGACCTCGCGGCCAAGAGCGAGGTCGTGGCCCTCGTCGAGCAGGAGGTCAAAAGGGCCAACGAACACCTGGCCCGCGTCGAGTCGGTCCGCACGTTCCGCATCCTGGGCGAGCTGTTGAGCCAGGACGACGGCACGCTCACGCCGACCCAGAAGGTACGACGGCGCGAGGTTCACAAGCGCTATCAGAATCTGATCGAGGAGATGTCCTAGCCGTGGAGAAGCTGCTCCAACTCTGCGCCTCCGGCATCGCCCTCGGCGCGATCTACGCGCTGGTCGCGCTCGGGTTCGTCGTCATCTACCGGGCGTCGAAGGTGTTCAACTTCGCCCAGGGCGAGCTGTTGGCCTTCGGTGCGTACGCCATGACGGCGCTGACGGCGATGGGCGTGCCCTGGGTGCCGGCGGTGCTCGCCTCGATGGTGGGCACGGGGCTGCTCGGCGCGTGCATCGAGCGGCTTGCCCTGCGCCGCATGGTCGGTCGCCCGGTCTTCGTGACGATCATCCTGACCATCTTCGTCGGCGTGCTGCTCCGGCTGGCGATGATGTTGGTCTGGGGGCCCGACGCGCGCGGGGTCCCCACACCCTGGGACGCGATGGGGACGGTGCACATCGGCAGTGTCGCGGTGCTCACCAACTCCGTCGCGACCTTCGTGGCGGGCGCCCTTGCGATCGGCGCGTTCGTGCTCGTGACGCGTTACACCCGCTTCGGCGTCGCGATGCGCGCAGCCAGCAGCGATCAGGAGGCCGCCCAGGGGCTCGGCATCCCGGTCGGGCGTGTGCTTGGGGCCTCGTGGTTCATCGCTGGAGCGTTCGCGGCGCTCGGCGGCATCTTCCTCGGCGTGTTCCCCCGGCAGGTCGACCCGAACCTCGGCTACATCGCGTTGCGGGCCTTCCCGGCGGTCATCGTCGGGGGCCTCGAGTCGACCGAGGGCGCCATCATCGCCGGCCTCGCGCTCGGGCTGCTCGAGGTGCTCGCGCAGGGATACGTGAACCAGCACCTCGGCGACTTCGGGCACGACTTCCACGCCGTCTTCCCGTACCTCGTGATGATCCTCTTCCTCGTCGTGCGCCCCTACGGGCTCTTCGGCGTCCGCACGGTGCGCCGAGTATGATGCCAAGGATCATTGATTTCCCAGATGTCTGGCTTGCCCGGGCCGACGCTGCCAGCGTCGCTCGGTCCCCACGGGCAACCAGCCCGCGGCTCCCTCGTTCCTTGGCAGCCCCGACCCGTTCGGCGCCATCAACTCAGGGCAATCAACCATCCTTGGCATGAGGTTACGTAGTCTCCATACGCGCTACGCGCACGACCGCGCGCTGCTGTCGAGCCGCTGGCACGTCGTCGGCCTCTTGCTCATCGTGGCCGCCGCGCTGGTGCTGCCCGCGGTGGCGAACGACTACTGGCTCCAGATCGGTACGCAGGCGCTGGTCGCGATCGTCGGGGCCGTCGCGTTGATGGTGCTGACGGGGTTCTGCGGCCAGATCAGCCTCGGCCACGCCGCGTTCCTCGCCGTCGGTGCCTATACCGTGGCGATACTCGGCGAGCAGTTCGGGATGCCTTTCTGGCTCGCGGGGCCGGCCGCCGGACTGACGGCGGTCGCCGTCGGATTCGTGGTGGGGCCGTTCGCGCTGCGTCTCGAAGGGCTCTACCTGGCCATCGTGACGATCGGGCTGCTCTTCCTGGTGAACCACATGCTGCTGTCGTTCCCGGAACTGACGCACGGGGTCTCGGGAATGCCGGTTGCCATGAACACCTGGTTCCCGCCCGCCGGCGCCCCCCCGTCACCCTTCGGGGACGTGCACGAGATCACGGCGATCGCCGGCTTTCAGGTGCGGACGGAGCAGCTGGTCTACCTCACGTTCCTGCCGATCACGGCGCTCGTGATCCTCTCGGCCGCGTGGCTGAAGCGCTCGAGCACGGGGCGCGCGATGTTCGCCGTTCGCGATCACGACCTCGCCGCTGCGGTCCTCGGCGTCGACCCGGCGCGCACGAAGATCACGGCGTTCGCGATCTCGTCGTTCCTGGCCGGCCTCGCCGGGGCGATGTTCGCCTACCGGGTGGGGTACATCACCGTGTCGCCACCCTTCGATCTGGTCATGAGCATCGACTACGTCGCGATGATCGTGCTCGGTGGCATCGGGACGGTGCGCGGTGCGGTCTTCGGAGCGATGGCGTTCGCGATCCTGCACCCGCTGGCCGAGAAGCTCGGCTCGGCGCTCGGGCTCGGCGCGTACCTGACGTCGGATCAGCAGGGGACGCTGCTGTTCACGTTGCTGGTCATGGGGTTCCTGCTCTTCGAGCCGATGGGGCTCGTCGGGGTGTGGGAGCGGATCAAGCGCTACTTCATGGCCTGGCCGTTCAAGTACTGAGCGCCCCCTCTGGGCGGCCGGGGCGGCCGGTGCGGTCGCTCTGAATCCCTTGACGCCGCGCCGAGCAGCGTCGAGCTTCTCCCGACCTCGAACACGGGCGGAGAATGAGCGCACGAAGTGAAGCGGACAAGATCGTGAAGACCCACGTCATCTGGGGGATGGGCGCTGGACTCATTCCCGTGCCGCTCGCCGACATGGCGGCGGTCACGGTGATCCAGATCGACATGCTCCGCGAGGTCGGCCGGGTCTATGGACAGGACCTCTCGCGGGACAGCCTGAAGACCTTCGTCTCGGCCCTCACCGGCGGGGCTGCCGCGCGACTCGCCGCCAGCTTGATCAAGGGGATCCCGGGCATCGGAACGGCGATCGGTGGCCTGTCGATGTCGGTGATGTCCGGCGCTTCCACGTACGCCGTGGGACAGGTGGCCCTCCGCCAGCTCGACAAGCACGGCAGCTTCTTCGACGGACTCGACATGGGCGCCGCGAAGGAGGCGTACAAAGAGGAGTTCGAACGCGGCAAGGACGTCGCGCGCGACATGAAGAAGAACGAGGCGAAGTCGAAGGAGATCTTCTCCGCGCTCGAGAAGCTCGGTGAGCTGCGCGACGCGGGCGTGCTCACGGACGAGGAGTTCGACGCCAAGAAGAAGGACCTGCTCGACCAGCTGGAGATCTGAGCGGGCCCGGGGGGATGCACGACGGCGGGTCGAGGACCGTCGACGGTGCGGACGTGGGCCGGGTCTGGCGATGCGATGCGGCGGCAGCGGTGCCGTGGAGGATGCGGGCTACTCTTCGCCCCCGTCGCGGTGGAACGCCTCGAGTGCCAGTCTCGCTGCGGTGTCGGCGCTCACGAGCTGCACGTGTTCCGGTAGCAGCCCGACCAGCTCCATGAACGAGTTCTCCAGGCTGAGCCCGCCGTCGCTCGTCATGTACACCCACGTCACCGTGCCTGGCGGGTAGTTGCTCAGCTCCTCCGCCATGTTCTCCGGGCTGAGGAAGAAGGCCTCTGTGACGCCGCTCCCGCTCTCGTCGATTCCTCTCCATTGCCGAGGGCGAAACACCACGGTTTCGCCGCCGTCTTCGCCGACGACGACCCGGAAGAACGAGTCCGAGTCCCACCAGGTGAAGGCTGGAAACATGTACGGAACGTTGATGGGGAAGACGCCACGGATGGCGCCCTCCTGCCGGGCGTATCGGGGCAGGAACTCCGATTCGGCCTGTGGCCAGGTCTCCCACCAGTCCCAGTGGACGGTGCTGCCGACACCCAGAATGCGGGCGCTCTGCTCGGTGGCCGCCGCGAATCGCTCCTGGTCGCCCTCTCCCATCGACGAGGGGTAGGCGTAGAGGTGCCCGCTCGGCGGCAGGGTGAAGTAGTCGTTCCCGGTCTGATGGCTGGCCTCGAAGTACCACTCGAGTACATCGGGCGCGATCTGCGGAAGGTGTGGAGAGATGCTCCAGGTGATCGGCTCACAGGCGTTGTCGGCCCGTGCGCAATCATCCAACCGTTGGCGAAGCCACACATTGCGCGTCG
>CAZFPM010000109.1:0-18299 GCA_964520965.1 uncultured Myxococcales bacterium | reverse complement strand
CGAAGCCGTTCCCTCGCCCGTTGTCGCCGGCGGAGCCCCGCGTATCCATGACGATGATGTCCACGAGGTCGGCCCGGTTGGCTGCGTTCGCCACGAAGATCCCGACCTCGCGGGCTCGGGCGACGACGACGCGCTCGGCGCGGAGCCGGCCCCCGCCCTCCAGGCTTATTCCCCACCCGAACGCGCCATCTCCGGACCGGGCGTGGATGTCCGCGATCACGACATCTTCGAGTTCGAGCTCCATGCCCTCGCCGAACGCGAAGATGCCGGTGATCTCGGCGTCGGCGACCCGTACTGCCTGGAGCTTGTTCAGGCCGATGGCTTCGTCGACCAATCCACGACGAGCGCCGCGGATGGTCAGGTCGCTGATGACGGTCTCCGCGGATCCGGCCAGCCGCACGGTGGGGAGCTGATCGTGGGGCTCCGGCGCGGTGATCACCGAGCCTTCGACGCAGCTCCCGACGAGCGCCACGCGCCGGTTCAGCAACGCGAGCTCGCGGAACTCGTCGTTCGCGAGGGCGATGATCCCGCCGGTGTCGACCAGCACCGCTGCGCGACCGATCCGCCGAACCGGGTCGGTCCGCGTCCCCGCGCCGTCGTCGTCGGCGGTCGGATCGACGTAGACGATGGGGCCGAAGTGCAGTGGTGCACGCGAGCGGATCGTCTCCTCGTCGTGCCAGCGTTCCCCGAGCGGGGGACACTCGAGCCCCTGGCGCACGCACTCCGCCGAGCCGAGCACCTGCATCCACCCGGGCGGGCAATCGGCCGGCACCGGCGGTGGTGCGCAGGCGGACACCTGCGGCACGTCGTCGGGGATGTCGTACGCGCCGTCGGCGTCGACGAAGACAGGCTCGGCCAGCCATCCGTCAGGGCAGTCCCAATCGCGCAGTCGTGGGGGCTCGGGCAAGCACACGTCGTCGGCCTCGCCGAAGGGACAGCGCGCGGTGGCGCCGCTGCCGTCGCTCTCCGCCGCGACGTCGTCGAGCGCGGCGGCGGCATCCGCGTCCGGACGCTCGCTGTTCTCCGAGTGGCAGCCGGACGCCAGCATGATCGCCGTCACGACGACCCCCGCGACGACGAGACCGCGCGGGCCTCCGGCGGCAGAGCGATGGCCGAGATCCAGCATGTGCCCGAAGTTATCGGTTCTGCCGCCGCGCTACCAGCGATCGTAGTGCAGCTCGGGGGCATCGAAGTCCTGACGTCGACGGACGACTGAACCGGCTCGGCGCCCCACTCCCGCTCATGGCAGCAGGCCAGCCACGGAGCGCCGGACGGTGGTCGGCCGGCCTCGGGCGCGCTATGCTCGTCCCTCCCTTACACTCGGGCCACGACCCCGCATGCTTCGGCTCCACGCAGGATCCTGTGCCGTCCTCGTCGGACTGCTCTTCTTGGCGCGGCCGGTCGAGGCAGCGACGGTCACCGTGAGCGCCGAGACTGCGGGAACTACGCCGGACGTGGTGGGCTACAACACCGGCCATTTCGTCCCGGGCAGCAACACCGCAGATTGGTGGGATTACGCCGGAGTCAACGGCGCGCGCTTCTTCATCAGCCCCGCCCGGATCGAGCCGGTGGGCGACGACGACGCGGACCCCTGGGGAGATGGCGTCGGCAATCGCGATGGCTTCATCGCCCGCCGGGCGGCGTTGCGGGCCGATCCGGCTGCGTACAACAACTTCGAGTACTACCGGTCGCGTCTCGAGAGCGTCACCCTGGCGGGAAGTCGTGTGCGTGTCGCGTACGCCTTCGAGGAACTCACGCGCCTCGGGGTCGGGATGGTGGCGATGATCGGCCGCACGGTCGCCCGTTACCCCTTCGACGACGGCAATCCGTGGGCGGACCGCTGGGAACATTGGCAGCACTACTACGCGATGGCGTACGTGCTGGCCTCGGATTACGGCGTCGTGCGGTACCAGATGTACAACGAGCCGAACCACTCTTCGAACGCGAACCTGAGCCAGGGGCACTACGTCACCCGCCTGCGTTTTGCGTCCGACGCAGTCCAGTCCGCGATCGCCGACGTGAACCGCGACCTGGGCACGTCGTACGTGCCGCGCATGCATGCCCCGGTCACCGCTGGCGGGGGTGTCGATGATTTCGATTCCGGCGACTGGGGCGACCTGCTCCTCGACAACATCCACACGAACGTGCTCGGCGAAGACGAGGAGGGCTACTTCATCGCCGAGACCTACGCCTACCACACGTACAACCAAACCGGCCCCGCCGTCGGCAGAGATGTCGCCGGGGTCCGCGAAGCGGTCGCGGGTGTCCTCGACGGCACGCCGATGACCGTCGCGATCACCGAGTTCAACGTCCACTCGAACAGTGTGTTCAACACCCTCGAGGAGACGCTCGAGTCCCCGAACAAGATCGCTCGCTTCGGCTCCATCTTCGCCAACCTCGCGAACGGCCAGGCCGACGAGCTCTACGTGTTCAAGTTCGCCCAGACGGCCGACGGCGACACGGTCAAGAAGAACGGGACCCACTACGTAACGAACGACGCCGAGCCCTACGACATCGGCGGGGTAACGCGCGGCGCCGAAGTGGTTCGCCTGTTCGCCCGAGGGTTTCGCGGTGGCCGACCGCTGTACCGGGAGCCAGAAGCGAGTGGCGAGGGTGCGGACCGGATCCGCCTGGCCGCGGCGCGCGACGGCGCTCACCACTTTCTGTGGTCAACGAACACCGGCGGCGGGACGCTCCCCCTGACACTCGATCTGTCGGCTTGGGGCGTTCCCGAGGGCACACCGATCACCGTCGAAGAGGTCAGCGCGCACGCTCTCGGCGAGGTGCGTCACGTCGTCGATCTCCCGCCGACATCGGTCCTCGAGCTCGCGCAGCCGCCGCGCAGCGTGTGGCTCCTCACAGTCCCGGTCTCTTCATCCGAGCGCAGGTTGAGCGTCGTGCCCGTGGCAGACGCGACCGTCGTCGGCGGAGCGCACAGCGCGGAGAACTTCGGCGGCGAGGCCGTGCTGCTGACCTCCGGGCACAGCAGCGACCCCGATGAACGCCGCGCCACCTTCGTGAGGTTCGACCTCGGCGACGTGCCGGGCGCGGACGTCGAGCGCGCGGTGCTCCACGTGTTCGCGAACAACCCCGGCAGCGACGCCCGGGTCATCGCGCACGTCTACGGCATCGCGGACGACGATTGGACCGAACACGGGATCCAGTGGGCCAATGCGCCCAACCTCGGTGAGGCGGGCGGCGCCGTCGATCTGATCGCCCACAACTACGTCGAAGGCGCTGGAGCCTCGGCGTTCATCGTTGGTCACCTGTCCGCCGACGCGACACCGGAGGAACGAATGGTCGACGTCACGCGATTCGTCCGCCGCCAGACCGACCCCGCGGTCACCTTCCTGATCGTCCGTGAGGTTCGATTCGACGGTGACACCGACGACGACGGCACTCTGGCCATGGTCGCTCGCGAGGCCGGTCCGATGGGGCCGCGGCTCGAACTGCAGGCCCCAGCGGCGCCCCCGGTAGGGGGTGGAGACAGCGACGAGGTCGGTGATGTCGGCATCGACGCGGGCGATGTCGGCACGGACGTCGACGCAGACGCCGATGCCGACGCCGACAGCGTTGATGTCCCAACTGATGGCGGCGAGCTGCACGATGTCGACGGCGGAGGAGAGGATGGACCGGACGCAGGCGATGGCGGCGACGACGATGGATCGGACGCAGGCGATGGCGGCGACGACGATGATCCGGATGCAGGCGATGGCGGCGACGACGATGATCCGCGCGCGGACGATATCCTGCGAGGAGACGTGAACGACGGCGGCGACGGCAGGCCGCCGACCGACTCCGGGTCAGGGCCGGCCGTCGAGGACACCGGCCGAGGCGGGGTCGCTGCCGGGGCGAGCGGTTCGGGATCGGGCTGCGCCTGCGGCGTCTCGAGTCGCCGCCGCGGCGTGAGCGCGTGGCTCTTTGCAAGCTTCGCTGCGCTGGCCCACGCGTCAAGGCGACGGCGAGAGCCGGTTCGTTACCAGTCCTGAGGTTCCTCGGCCGGAATCTCGCCGAGAGTCCAGATCTCCCGACCGGATTTCAGCCTTTTCTTCTCGATGCGGAGGTCCTCGACGCCTTCGTCCCGCGCCTGGGCCTGCAGCGCCGCTTCGTCCTCCTCGAGCCCATCGCAATAACCCATTGGGCGGCTGTAGCCGGCCCGGTCGAGTTGGACCTGAAACTCGCCGTGCGCCCAGCGGGTCATGTTTTCGTTCGTGTAGGGGTGGATCACGGGCTTCCTTCCGGTGGGAGCTGTAGCAACCATGGGTGCGACCGAGGATTCGCTTCCCGTTCGCGAGCGCGTCAGCCGCCAAGTACGGTCGCGGCCAACCATCCCGGAGCGCCGCTCAGACCGCCGCCGGGGTGCAGGCCGCTCCCGCAGAGCGCCAGACCCGGAATTGGCGTCACATAGCCGCTACAGTCGGGGATCGGCCGGATCAGCAACTGATCCAGGGCGTGCTCCACGTGGTCCAGGCAGCCGCCGGCGACGCCGAATCGTTGCTCGATGTCCGGCGGGGCCAGCACGACCCGGGATTCCACCTTCGAGGCGAGGCCGGGGGCGTGGGCGTCGAGCATCGACACGACGCGTCCGCCAAGGAGGTCACGGCCGGTGTCCCAGCCGGCGTCGAGGTCGTAGGGCGCGAAGTGGACGTGCACAGAGACGACGGACTTGCCGGCGGGGGCGAGGCCCGGGTTGCCGACGGTCGCGATGTGGACGTCGAGGATCGGCTCCGGTGCAAACTCTCCGTACTTGATCGCGTCGTGCGCCTGCTCGATTGCGTCGAGACTCGGCGCGACGCGGGCGTACTCCACCGGCGCGTCATGACCCGACAGCAGCACGGGGCCATCGATGGCGAGGAGGACCTGCGCTGTCGTGCCTCGGGAGCGAACGGCCTTCGTTCGGGTGCGGGCGCCGAAGCCGAGCACGCCGGGCTCGAGAAGGCCGAGAAGGGTGGTCTTCGGGTCGGCGCTGGAGACTACGGATGCGGCGTCGATCTCCTCGCCGCCGGACAGCGTCACGCCCGCAACGGCGTCGCCTTCCATGCGGATGCGGGACACGTCGGCGCCGGTCCGCACCTCGACGCCAGCCGCAGCGGCCGCGCGTTCTAGCGTGGCGATCAACGCGGGACCGCCACCGACCACGCTCGTTCGCGCCGCGGCGTCCCCGCAGAGCAGGGCAGCGTTCGTCGTCGGAGACCGCGGTCCGGCGAAGGTGTGGGCCACGGCCGGGAGCGCGAGCGCGGCCTTGAGCACGTCGTCGACGAAGAACTCGTTCAGCCAGTCGGCAACCGGCATCGGGGCGACGCGCAAGAGCTCCATCATCGTCCGCCGACCGAGACGCCGGACGCCGAACGCCCGGCCGAGCACCTCCCACACGCTGTTGGACTCGAACGCGATCACGTCGAGGGGCGGCTCGTCGACGAAGGTCCCGAGCACGCCCTGCACCGCGCCGTGGAAGCTCCGGTACCGGTCCCAGGCCCCGCCGTCGTCCGCGTTTCGCGCCGCGATCGACTCGCCGGCGATGTGTGGATCTCCGTCGAGCCACAGGGCGTCCCCCGGGGCGCCGAGGGCGAGCAGACCCGGACGATGCGGCAGGACTTCGAGGCCGTGTCCCGCGAGCCCGAGTCCGTCGATCACCGCTGGTCTCACCGCGCCGACGTCCCGCAGGAGACCGGGGCTCCGGAACCCGGGGTGGAACTCCCAGCTCGCAGCGAGCCCGCCGACCTGCTCGGCCTTCTCGACGACGAGCACCCTCCTTCCTTTCCGCGCCAGGACGGTCGCACACACGAGGCCGTTGTGGCCCGCGCCGATGACGATGTGGTCGTAGCCAGCCATCAGACTTCCCCCGAACGCAGGAGCTCCTTGGCCGCGATCTCACCCGGGGCCCCCATCAGGCCGCCGCCGGGGTGCGCGCCGGAAGCACACAACCAGAGCTTGTCGATCGGCGTGCGGTACCGAGCCCATCCGGCCGCGGGCCGCAGGAAGAGCAGTTGTTCCAGGCTCAGCTCGCCGTGGAATATGTTTCCCTCGGTGAGCCCGAAGTCCTGCTCCAGGTCCCAAGGCGTGAGCACCTGTTTGAACAGGATCGTGTCGCGCAGTCCGGGGATGTACTCCTCGAGGGTGTCGATCACGGCCTCGCCGAACGCCTCGCGACGCTCGGGCCAGAACGACGGCCCCTCCTTGATGTCGTACGGGGCGTACTGCACGAAGCACGACATCACGTGTTTGCCCGGTGGGGCGACGCTCGGGTCCAGGATGCTCGGGATCACCAGGTTGATGTACGGGCGGTCCGAGAAGTCCCCGTACTTCGCCTGGTCGTAGGCCCGCTCCAGGTAGCGGATGCTCGGCGCGATCGCGACGTCGCCGCGCAGGTGCTCGCTTCCCGGTCGACACGCGAACTCCGGCAGGCGGTCGACGGCGAGGTTCACCTTCCCCGAGCTGCCGCGGTACTTGTAGCGTCCGATCGCGGTCACGAAATCGTCCGGGAGCGCCTCCTCGCCGACGAGGCCGAAGAACGTGCGGCGGGGATCGAGTCCCGAGACGACGACCCTGGCCCGGATCTCGTCGCCGTTTTCGAGCACGACGCCCGTCGCGCGTCCGCCCGACGTGAGCACTCGATCCACCGGCGATTCCGTGCGGATCTCTGCGCCGTAGTGCTCCGCCGCGCGACCGCAGGCGAGGCTGGCCTGGCCGGTGCCGCCCTTGACGAGCCCCCACGAGCGCATCGCACCGTCGATCTCGCCCATGTAGTGGTGCAGGAGCACGTAGGCCGTGCCCGGCGAGCGCACGCCGAGGAAGGTTCCGATGATGCCGCTGACACTCATCGGCCCCTTGAGCACGTCGCTCTCGAACCACTCGTCGAGCAGGTCGGCTGCGCTCATCGTCAGGAGCTTGAAGTTCGAGTAGCGGAGCGCGGTGTCGAACTCCTTCATGCCGCGGCCGAGCTTCGCGAGCTGCCAGAGCTCGGCGGGGTTCAGGGACGCCGGGTCGGGCACGGGAACGTCGATGATGTCCTTGGCGAAGCGGGCGAGCTTCGTCATCTGGATCCCGAACTCGGGGTAGATCTCCGCGTCTCTCCGGCTGAACTTCTCGATCTCGCGCCGACTGCGTGCCGAGTCGCCCCAGCGACAGAGCCCCGGGTGGTCGAGGCCCGGCACGTAGGACGTGTCGAGCGGGATGATCTCCAGGCCGCGCCGTGCCAGCTCCAGCTCGCGCATGATGTGCGGCCTGAAGAGGCTGATCACGTACGAGCAGACCGAGAACGTGAATCCCGGGTGCAGCTCTTCGCTGACCGCAGAACCCCCCAGCACGTGGCGGCGCTCCAGCACGAGCACCTTGCGGCCGGCCTTCGCCAGGTAGGCCGCCGTGATCAACCCGTTGTGCCCACCGCCGATCACGATCGCGTCGTACGCGGCGTGGTCCGGTTTCCCCGGGGCGCCGGGCGCTTCGAAGTCGTACCAGCTCTGCCTGCTCACGGCTTCCTCTTGCGCTCGGGGTCGAAGAAGGGCGTCGGCGTCACCGTCGCCTTGACCTGCTGCCGCTCCCACTCCGCGGTGACCTCGAGCCGCAGCTCGGTCCCCGGCGCCCCGTAGTGCGCGTAGACCTGCCCGATCGCCAGGTATTGCTTCAGTGTCGGTGACCACGCGCGCGTCGTGGCTCGACCGACTTGCGCCCCATGGGCATCGTAGATCGGCACCCCCTCGCGTTGCGCGGCGCTCGGCACGCCCGGCGGCAGTCCGTGCTTCGCGAAGAGCGCCTCGTACTCGTCCCAATCGGCCACCAGGCCGACGAAGGCATACTCGGCGCCTTCCCTCGCGATGCGCCGCAGCGCCGCCTGGCCGACGAAGGGCTCGCGGTCGAGCTTCACCGTCCAGTCGAGCCCGAGCTCGTAGGGGTTCGATTTGTGGGCGTCGATCAAGCAGTGGTTGGCCGAGTAGTAGTCGACGCCGTTCATGATGAACGCTGCCTCCACCCGCGCGACGTCCATCGCGTCGAGCCCGGCCGGGATCGCCCCGTGCGGTCGACCCGCCTCGAGCACGGCGTCGTAGACTCGGAGCGCGTCGGCGCGGGCCACCCACACCTCGTAGCCGAGGTCGCCGGTGTAGCCGGTCCGCGAGATCCACACGTGCGCCCCGGCGACCGTCGTCTCGACCACGCCGAAGAAGCGCAGGGCGTTCATATCCGTGTCCGCGCAGCCGTCCAGGACGTCGCGCGCCCGCGGGCCCTGCACCGCCAGGGCGCCCATCTGGTCGGTGACGTCTTCGACCGCGACATCGAAGCCTTCGGCCTGGCGCAGGAACCACGAGTACGTCGGCTCGGCCGCGGTCACGCGATAATGCGTGGGGCCGAGTCGGTGGACCGTCCCGTCGTCGACGACATCGCCCTCGTCGTCGCACCAGCAGAGGTAGGTGACCCGCCCCTGCTTCAGCTTCCGGACGCTCTTGACCATGACCCGCGAAAGGAACTCGCCGGCGTCTGGCCCGGTGACCTCGTACTTGAAGAGCGGGCTGACGTCGATCAGCCCTGCCGAGTGGCGTATGGCGACATATTCCCGCTCGTGGCACGTGTCGTACGACTTCACCGTGTAGTAGCCACCCCAGTCCTTGTAGAAGAGGCTGGTGCAGTACCCGAAGGTGCGCTCGTGAAAGGGGGTGCCGATCGGCATGGCGTCCTCACTCTGCAGACTTCCGCACCGGTCATCTCGCACGCCGCGCACGCCGTCAACGGCGGCGACGGTCGTCGGGGTGCAGACCGAGGCGCGACTCCTCCGGCGAGGCGCACGAGGCGGCGCGGAGCGGCCCATCTGGGCCCCGAATCGGCCGGGGGCGCCTTGACGGTCGAACACCGCTGTGCGAGCGTCAGTGGAGACTGAACGGCGCACCCCGCGCCTGGGCGCAAACCCGGTGTGGTGGCGCGTGCGATCGGGCGTCCCAGCGAGGCACCGTGTCCGACGAGTCGAAGACGAAGGACGAGCTGTTGCGGGAGCTGCGGGAGGCGCGGCGCGAGATCGCCGGCGTGCGGGGGATGGTCGACAACGCGCGCGACAACATCCTCCGCTACGACCGCGAGTATCGACACGTCTTCTGCAACCGGATCGTCTGGGAGAGGACGGGACTCACGCCGGAGCAGGGGCTGGGGAAGACCCACCGCGAGGTAGGCTATCCACCCGACCTCTGCGAGCTGTGGGAGAACGCGATTCAATCGGTGTTCGACAGCGGCGAGTCCACCGAGCTCGAATGTGAAGTCGGTGTACCCGGCGGCATGATCTGGCTGGACCTGCACCTGCACCCGGAGTTTTCTCCGAACGGCGAGGTGGAGACCGTGCTCGCGGTGTCCCGGGACATCACCGACCGCAAGCACATGGAACAGGCGCTGCGGGCGGGCGAGGAGCGATTCCGCAGGCTGACGGAGCTCAACCCCAGCGCGATGTACCTGACCGACGCGAACGGCAAGTGCACGTACGTGAACGAGCGCTGGGCGCAGCTGGCCGGGGTCCCCGCTGAAGAGGCGATCGGCCGGCCGTGGTATCAACAACTCCACCCCGAAAACATCGACGCCGCAAAGGCCGGGTGGCGCGCATCGGTCGATTCCGAAGGGCTGCAGGGCTTCGAAGCACGCTTCGTCGACAAGAGCGGGAGCGCGACGTGGATCCTCGGAAGAGCCCGTCCGCTACACGGCGACGAGGGGGAGATTCAGGGCTATCTCGGCATCAACGTCGACCTGACCGAGCGAAAGCGGGCCGAAGAGGAGCGATCGCGGCTCGAGGCCCAAGTCCAGTATACCCAGAAGCTGGAGAGCCTCGGCATCCTCGCCGGCGGCATCGCCCACGACTTCAACAGCCTGCTCGTCGGTATCCTCGGCAACGCCGACCTGGCGCTCCTCGAGATGCCCGACACCGCCCCGTTGCGCCCCTCCATCGCGCACATCAAGGTCGCCGCGCAACGAGCCGCTCAGCTGACGGCCCAGATGCTCGCCTACTCCGGCCGGGCGCACCGAACCGTCGAGGACCACGACCTGAACACCCTCGTCGAGGAGATGCGCACCCTGCTCGAGACCGCCGTCTCGAAGAGCGTGTGTCTCGAGGTCGACCTCGCCAGACCCCTGCCGGGCGTGCGGGCCGACTCGGCCCAGCTCCAGCAGGTCGTCATGAACCTCGTCGTCAACGCCTCCGAGGCGCTCGGTGAGGAAGGCGGCGTGGTCAGCATCCGGACCTCGGCGACCGGTGACGACTACGGCGAGGGGGTGCGCGACGCAGACGGTCACGACGTGGCGCCCGGCCGCTACATCGTCCTCGAAGTGTCGGACAGCGGCGCTGGCATCGACGAAGAGACCCAGGCCCGGATCTTCGAACCCTTCTTCTCCACCAAGTTCATCGGCCGCGGCCTCGGGCTCGCGGCGACCCACGGCATCGTCCGTGGACACGGCGGCACGATTCTCCTCGACAGCACGCCGAGCGAAGGCTCGAGTTTCAAAGTCCTCCTGCCCGCCCTCGACCGTGTCGTCGTGCCGGGGACGGTCTCGGTCGATGCGCCGGCCGGCTGGAAGGGAAGCGGGACCGCGCTCGTCATCGACGACGAGGAGATCGTCCGCGTGGTCGCAGGCCGCGCGCTGGAGAGCCTCGGCCTCGATGTCGTCACGGCCTGCGACGGCCTCGAAGGGGTCGAGGTCTTACGGGAGCGGCAGCACGAGATCACCTGCGTCCTGCTCGACTTGAAAATGCCCCGCATGGACGGACGCGAGGCGTTCGAACACCTGCGCTCGATCCGGGATGACCTCCCGATCCTGATCATGAGCGGATACGACGAGCAGGAAACCCGGGCGATGTTCGGCGACGCCGACCTGTCGGGGTTCGTGCAGAAGCCGTTCCGCCGGGCCCAGCTCGCTCGCTTCCTCCGGAACGTGCTCGGCGAAGCCTAGACCGGCTGCCGGGGTCGGCAGGGCCAGGCCGGAATGCGACGCGATCGACCGGGGAAGTCTGCTAGGGTGTCGCCCATGCGTCACCTGCTGCTCGCAGCCCTCGTCGGCCTTCTGGTCGCCACGTGCGGCACGACTCCCGGCTCCGACGTTCCCGGCGGGACTCCCGGCTCGGACGCCGAAGACTCGCGCGGCGCCCCACCGGAGGACGCCGCGACCGACGGCGAGGTACCCGCGGAGGACGCCGACGGCGAACCGGCGCGAGACGCACGACGCGAACCCGCGGACGATCCGACACCCGCTCCCGACGTGCCTGGCGACGGGGAAGCCGACGCCGATGTCGACCAGGACGTAGACGCCGAAGACCCGCCCTCGGACGTTCCGGCGGACACGCCGGACCCCGACGCGGACCCGCTCGATCCGTGCACCGGTCCTCTCCGCACATCACCCACCTCCGGACCCACCACCGGCGGGACGATCGTCGAGGCGGTAGGCGAGGTGTTCTACATCGGCGCGCTCGACTGATGGATGCGCCTCGGAGACGACGTCTGGCTGAATACGATCTACGGCTCCGGGTTCCCGAGCATGTGCACGCTCCGCTTCATGACGCTGCCGCACGAGGCGGGCACCTTCCCGGTCTGGGTGTTCTATGGCGAGCCCGGCTGGCCCGTGGAACCGCCCGAGCTGCCATCGACCGGCACGTTCACGTTCGTAGACACCGGCGAGCCGGTCGGGAGCGGTCCATGTCGATCGGACGAAGACTGTTCCGCCGAGATCGAGGTCTGCGAGATCGGCCTCGGCCGCTGCATCCGCGACCGCTGTCTCGCTTCGTTTTGCAGCGGCGATTGGACCCGCGGACCGTGCGACCCGCTCGTGGGCTGTCTCGACGAAGTGCCGCGCTGCACCGACGACGACGAGTGCCGGCTGATCTACTCGAGCTGTGCCTGCCAGGCCGTCCACGTCGACGACCCACGCCGCGAGCTCGACGAGTGCGACTACGACGGGTGCGCGACGTGCGGCATCAACGCCTGCGAGGGGGAGAGGGTCGTGGCCGTCTGCGACGACGGGCGCTGCACGGAACGGCGGCCGGGCGACTGATCCCGGGCCCCGTGGTAACGGCGCGCGCGGCGCCTCGCCCGGAGGTCCGTGCAGCCCCTTTGCGCCTTTGCGGGTCGCTTCTTTGCGCCTTTGCGTGAAATTCCGGCGGGGCGGGCAGTACAACCAAAGGGCGCGAGGGGGCGGGCAGTTCACGCAATGGCGCAAAGAGCGCAAAGGGGGGGGCAGGGCGCAGCGGGGTCAGCGCAATGCGGTTCGCAGCATCTGGTGCAGGTTTGGCGACTCCCAGGATCGGGAGACCAGCAGCAGGTCGGCAGCGCGCGCGGCGGGCGGATCGCACAGCGGGGCGAGCTCGTCGAGGAAGGTGCTCGGGTCCAGCGCCTCCTCCGGTGAGAGCACGCCTGTTCTGGCGACATCGCCGCGCGCCAGCATCCGGACGGCGACGCCGAGCGGGACTCCGGTCGTCCCTCCGATGCCGCCCGCCGGTGCGGAGAGCAACATGACCCCGACCGCCGCCGACCGATCGGCGCGCACGCCGCGCGCGAGGGCGAAGATCGGAGGCAGACCGAGACGGCCCTTTCGCGATGCCCGGGCAAGAACCTCGGCGAGGTTGGGGGTCTGTCCTCCTTCGCCCTCGAGGCGCTCCGCGATCTGTGCCGCGCGCCGGCGCGAAAGAAGCCCGGCATCGACGACGAAGCGCAGCGCCCGCATGGCGAGCGCGTTCCCGGGGCTCGTGACCATCACGTTCACCGACTCCTCGATCGACGGGAACGCCCGGGGCAACGTCACCGGCTCGGGGTGACCGATCGTCCACGCCTTCCGCAAGCCGAGCCCCGGGTAGTCGACATCGACGGGCCGGATCGGTCGCTCGTCGACCCACCGACCGCCCCGACGGACACGGATGGTCCCGGTGAGTTGCTCCACCCCGTGCACGGTCGCCGCGCTCGGCTCCCGGCCGATCTCCTCCGGGAGCGCCGCCTCGACGTCCCATCCCGTGATCACCTCACGGGCCTCTTCGAGCTCCTCGATCGCCAGCACGGCCAGCAGGTTGGAGACCCCGGGGGTGATGCCCATTCCCACCACCGCGCTCACCCCGCGCTCCCGCGCCAGCGCATCGAGCCCCAGCATCTCCAGCGTCGGCTCGGGGTCGTCGCACACGTCGACGTAGCTCCGACCGACCTCCAGCGTCACTCGTAGGATCGGCTCGCCGAAACGGAAGAACGGACCGACCGTGTTCATCACGATGTCGACCGAGCCGATCGCCGTACGAAGTGCCGCGGTGTCGGTGACGTCGAGCTGCAATGCATCGACCCGCTCGCCGTAGGTCCGCGCCTGCGCCGTCGCCCGCTCCCCGTCGAGGTCTGCCAACACGACCCTGCCGATGCGCTCGTCGTCTAGGAGTACCGGCACCGCGTACCGCCCGACGCCACCACACGCTCCGAGCGCAAGAACCGTCGTCATCAGGTCGGGTACGCCAGTCGTGGGCTCGGGAATCTCGAGTGAACCGCACCGCTGTGCAGGGTCGACTTGTACATCGGCGCGCTCTGCACGACGAAGGGGTGCGCCCCGTCGAGGCCGAGGTCGCACAGGTTGTCCGCCATGCGGTGGTGGTCCGGAGAAACGGCGAGATGGGCGCCCGCGCCGCGCGACGTGTAGGCCGTCGCGTGCACCTCGACGATCGTCTGTAGGATCTCGTCGTCGAGATGGGAGTAGAGCAGGAGGTCCGACGCGGGCACCGGCGCCCCACGGCCGAAGGCGGCCTTGAACGTGAGAAGCGGCGCGTCGGAGTACGGGTCTTGCACCTTTCCCGTGAACCGGCCGCTCTCCACGGACCACGGCGTCTCCGTGACGAACTTGGGGTATCCCCACAGCTCCCGCCCCGCTGAACACGCAATCTCCGTGCTCACGGGCAGGTCGAGCACGAAGAACCCGACCTTGCGCCGCTTCACGCGTCGGAACAGGCCGAACGTCGGCATCAGGGGCGCCTTGCCGGCTGACGGATAGGCGGCAATCGTGGTGCCGACCTCGTGATAGGGGCCGATGCTCGTGTCGTAGTAGTTGAAGAACGCGAGCACGACGAGCGCCCGGCCGCGACCGAAGCCCACGGCGGTCATGCCGGTGCCGTGCAGCAGCGGCCCGGTGCGCGCGTGATCGCACCAGAAGTAGGCGAACACGGCGGCCGCATCGTAGTAGACGATCGGCAGCTCGACGTGGCCGGCAGCGATCTCGTGGGCGCTCGTGGTCTCGGGCTTGCGTCGTGACATCTCGGTGTCCTCCTGGCGGCCCCGTGGATGGTTGGCGAGCGGTTCGGAATGGTAGCGATATCGGCAAGGTAACGCCGCTGACCGGCAATGGCCACCGACGAATCGGACCCGATCAGACGATTCAACTCGCCAGCACCCCACGGTATGGTGGCGCCTCCGGCATCGAGGAGACCGAGGTCGACGGCGTCACGGTCGCGACGTGGAGTCGATCCCGAAGCTGTCGACCGCCACCAGCGAGGTCGACTGACCCGGACGTCCTGCAGCCCCCCGCGCACGCCACGCACCGGGACGAGCCGAGCCGATGCCTGCTGCCGAGCGCGACAAAGGAAGCACTCGACGTGGGCGCGTCGCTGTGATTGACGAAGCCCCGACCGTCCGGAGAAGCTCCGGCCGTACGACAGCGAGCGCACGAGAGGACCGTGGAAGCGTCAACCGAACGAGCCCCGCGACTGATCTACATCGTCAAGGGCAACATCTACGTCAACGTGACGAACGCCTGCACGGCCGACTGCGTCTTCTGTCCGCGGCGGGAGAGCGCGGTCATCGGGGGTCAGGATCTGCGGCTGGACGTCTCGCCCGATCCGGCGGACTACGTCGCCGCCGTGCTCGGGGCGCTGGAGGTTCATCCGGCGACCGAAGTGGTGTTCTGCGGCTTCGGGGAGCCGACGATCCGCATGGACGTGCTCGAGGCGGTGGCCCGAAGCGCGCACGACCGCGGACTCCACGTGAGGCTCAACACCAACGGACACGGCGCCCTCTTCAACGGTCGGCCGATCCTCCCCGATCTCCGCGAGCTGATCGACTCGATGTGCGTCTCCCTGAACGCGGGCAACGAGGAGCGCTACGAGGAGATCGTCCGCCCGAGCTTCCCGAACTCGTTCGGGGCCACCATCGCGTTCATCGAGGGCGCCCTGCGCGAAGGCATCGACGTCGTCGCGACCGTGGTCGACACCCTCTCGGAGGACGAGCTCGCCGAAGCTCACACGCTCGCCGAGAAGCTCGGCGTCCCACTCCGAGTGCGTCCGTGGAAGGACACCTGGTAGGAGCGGCGCTCAGGCGGTAACCGCGCACCGGCGACGGTTGCGGCACGTTCGGCATCCGCCTAC
Source organism: uncultured Myxococcales bacterium (assembly GCA_964520965.1). Lineage (GTDB taxonomy): Bacteria > Myxococcota_A > Bradymonadia > REDH01 > REDH01 > CAZFPM01. The sequence continues at coordinate 2,962 of CAZFPM010000109.1, read as the reverse complement.
AAGCGATGGGCGCGACGCACTCGAAGCCCCCGGCAGCGCCCGACTCGTGACGGTTTCCAGATTCACGTGGTCTCAGGCGGGCGCGGCGTCGTGCGCGGCCCGCTCGGCAAGCAGGCGCTTCTGGTAGCGGCTCTGGACGACGTCTGTGAGCACGAGGACGGTGATCACGAAGTAGAAGGTGGCCTTGCTCATCGGGGTGACCGCTTGGCCGCCGAGGTGCAGGTGAGCGAGGTGACCGCCCTCGCCGAGTAGCATCACGCCCACGATGAGCAGGATGAAGAGCCCGAGCACCTCGTAGAGCCGGTTCTTCTCGAGAAAGGTCGCGACGTGGTCGGAGAGCCAGATCATCAGCAGGCCGCCCGCCACGATCGCCGCCGCCATCACCCAGAACACGTCGGTGAGCGCCATCGCGCTCAGGATCGAGTCGAACGAGAAGACGAGGTTCATGACGATGATCCAGGAGATCGCCGCGCCCACAGAGCGTTCCGACTGCTCACCGCCAGCGCCGTGCTCCGGCCCGACTCCGACCATGTGCCAGATCTCCTTCACCGCCGTGTACATGATGAACACCCCGCCCCCGAGGACGATCAGGCTGTGGAGGTTGAACTCACCGGCGAAGGTGTCGCCGAAGTGGAAACCGAAGAGCGGGTCCTGGACCAGGTCGATGAGCTGGATCAGGAGGAAGAGCAACGCGATCCGCAGGAAGATCGCTGCGCCGATGCCTACCCGCCGGACGAAGTGGCGCTTCTCTGCGGGGGCCCGCTTCGACTCCAGCGAGATGTAGAGCAGGTTGTCGAAGCCCAGGACGGCCTGGAGCAGGACGAGGAAACCCAGCGTTACGAGATTGTCGAGCATCGGCGGAGCTGTTGTTGGAGGGGGGGCGTCCCTCCAGATGCCGCGCGCGCCCGAACGCGTCAAGGCGAGCGCCGCCGCGCCGGTCCCGCGAGGCTAGATCTCCAGCAGACGGACGATGCGGGTCCACGCCAGGGAGCCTGCGGTCGCGACGATGGTCGCCAGCAGCCCGCTCCACCACAGCGCGAGACCGAACGCCACGCTCGAGACAGGCGTCAAGACCAGGGCGATGAGGAAGATCTGGGACAACACGCCCGGGCGTCGCAGCTCGCGGGAGAGTGTGGAAAGTGCAGCGCGCCCGCGCCGCGCGCCGGTCTGCCGCTGCGCCAACGACTCATCGGGCTCGGGCGGCGCCACGAACATGCCGCTCTCCTCGACCAGCTGTTGAAGTTGCGCGAGCATCAGCCCTTCGCCCACGGCGGGTTGGTCGAGTGGGGTTTCGGCGGAGCGACGGCCGATTGGCGCAACGGACGCAACCAGGTTTCCGGTCTCCTCGATGCGCTCCCGGTCCGCGACCTGCCTGGGCGACAGGATCTCCATGCGAGGGCGCGCGGGAGGCGCCGGGGCGTCGATTGGCGCAACCGACGCAACCGACGCAACCGGCGCAACCGGCGCAACCGACGCAACCGACGCAACCGACGCAACCGACGCAACCGACGCAACCGACGCAACCGGCGCAACCGACGCAACCGACGCAACCGACGCAACCGGCGCAACCGACGCAACCGGCGCAACCGGCGCAACCGGGGTCCCGCGGGCGCCAGGGCGCGCGGAAGAAACCGACGCGGTCGGACCGGCCGCTCGCTGTTCGGCGTTCGACCGCACGACCTGGGGAGCCACGACAGGCGTCGGCGCCTCGGATCGCCGGAGCGACGGCGCGGGTGCACCGTCGATCACCGGTGAGAACGACGCCATCGGCGGAGCCGTGAAGGCGTTCGGGGCGGCCGGAGCCGGGGAGGCGTCGAACCAGTTGGTGACCGCGGGGTACGGCGCGACGGGCGTCTCGAGGCGATAGTAGGACTTCCGCCCCTGGCGGCGGCGCTCTATCTCACCGCGCTTGGCGCGATACTGCAGGGTCCGCAACGAGATCCCCAGAGCCGCGGCGGCCTCGTCGGGCCCCAGCCATTGCGTGATGATCGGAACTTCGGTGGCAATCGGCTGGTTCATGGTCTTCGCGAGGAGCGGAGTTGCGCCGGTGTTGCGCGGGTCGGCCGCGGTGAGTGTGCCAGCGTGAACGACTCCCACCGTGGCGCACCTACATTCGCCGCACAAATTTTCGGCGACCGGCGCAAGGCCGGGTGTGGCGATCTCCAGTCGAGGCGCGGGCGCGCTCACCTCACCGAAGCCGATTGGCGCAACGGGCGCAGGGCATTGGCGCAGCCGCCGAACATCTTGCGCGACGAGCACCAGGTACGGGCGGGCGCTGCGTCCATCATGCGCGGCTCGCGACCGCGCTTCCGAGGGCGCCGCGGCCGAGTCCGCCGAGGTCGGTTTGCCTGTGCGGGCAGGTAGTGACCGGAACCATGATCGCACACACTGGCACACCAACTTGCTGAAAACAAAGGGATTACTGCCACCATGGGCCGGCTCCGATAGGGTGGATGGACCGGTCATCCCCTCGGAAGCCACGCGGCCATGTCTGCGAGCAACGGACAAACGCAACACACGATCGTCGGAATGCGCCCTGACCTCAGCGCGTCGGGCAGCCACGAGTTCGACGACGCGGAGAAGACCCAGTATCGCCCCATGAGCGTCGCCGAGGCGGCTGCGCTGGTGGCCGAGGTCGAAGCCGCGCAGGCCGCCGGAGTCAGCCCGCAACCGGCCGCGGAGACCCGGCCCGCTGGGACGCCTCGCCGGTCGAGCCAATCCCTGGCGCGCGTCGCGCTCCGGCAGGCGGTCGGCGGCGAGCGAGCGCCAAAAGAGAAATCGCAAGCCGCAGGCATACTGCAACGCGCGAAGAAACGCCTGGCCCAGATCACGTCTGGGAGTCACCTTGCCGTCAAGTCGGCGCTCGCCGCCGGGTCCGGGATTCTGAAGCGGACCGGCCGCAAGCGCGCCGACCAGGCCCGCACGGCGCCGTGCCCGGAGACGCCGATTGCGGCGGGTGAGG
>CAZFPM010000108.1:10977-18351 GCA_964520965.1 uncultured Myxococcales bacterium | reverse complement strand
GGCGTCGCTCCCCAGCCGCCGCCGCCCGGCGTGCACACGATCAGCCTCGAACCCGCGGGGAGCCGTCGGTTCGACTTGCCGGGGAGCCGGGTCCGCACGCCGGCGGGATCGACCCACCACACCTCGCCCGGCGCACCTGGACCGCCACCGGCGGCACCCGGTGGGCCGACGCGCTGGCGCTCCGCGATGACAGTGACCTCGACCGGCACGGTCAACTCGTACTCCCGGACCATCCCGTCGCCACCGCCGTGCCGGCCCGGCCCGCCGCTGCCCCGGCGGACCGCATAGCGTCGCACCCGCACGGGGAACGCGTGTTCAAGCGCCTCGATCGGCGTGTTCAGCGTGTTGGTCATATGACCCTGGACGGCCGACGCTCCGGGGCCGCCGGGACCGCCGCCGAGTCCACCGCCGATCGTCTCGTAGTACACGAAGGCATCGGGCGCTCCCGGTAGAGAGCCGATCAACACGTTGTTCATCGAGCCATAGGCGCAGGCCGGGATCCGCTCGGGCGCGACCCGACCGAACGCGGCCAACACGACGTCGACCAGGCGTTGGCTCGTCTCCACGTTGCCCGCCGACACCGCAGCCGGCGGGCACGCATCGACCACGGAGCCGCGGCGCGTCACGATCTCCACCGGACGCATCACTCCGCCGTTGGCAGGCGCACGCTCGCCGACGAGGCAACGGAGCACGTAGAAGACCGCCGACTCCACGATCGCGCGCACGGCGTTCATCGGTCCGTCGACCTGGTCCGCAGACGCGCCGAAATCCAGGCGCACCCCTCCGCGGCCGTCGAGGGACAGCTCGACCGCGATATCGACTGGGTCCCCGCCACCGTCGGCGTCGTCCAGGACGTCGACGGCCACCACCCGCGCGGCTGGCAGATCGGCGAGCATCGCTCGCGTCAGGCGCTCGCTGTAGTCTTGCAGCCCCGCGGCCATCTCGCAGACCCGACCGCTACCGTGGGCGGCGCAGAGCTCGCGTAGTCGCTCGACTCCCCGCCGATTGGCCGCCCGCTGCGCCGCGATGTCGCCGCGCCGCTCGTCGGGCGTCCGCGACTCTGCCAGGAGCTCGGCGACAACCGCCTCGGTGAGCCTCGTCGGCGGGCAGCGCCATCCCTCGTCCTCGATCCGCGCCGAGAGCGGGAGCGACCCCGGGCTGACCCCGCCCACGTCGGCGTGGTGCGCTCGTGTCGCGACGAACCAGGGCGCCGCATCGGCGACGACCTCGACCGCAGTCACCAGCGTGATGTCAGGCAGGTGCGTGCCGCCAGCGTAGGGGTCATTGACGATCGCAGTCTCTCCGGGACGCAGGTCGAGCGCCTCGCGGACGGCCTTCACACAGAGTGGCGCCGCGCCGAGGTGCACCGGAATGTGCGCGGCCTGGGCGACCATGTCGCTGTCCGCGTCGAAGAGCGCGCAGCTGTGGTCGCGGCGTTCCTTGATATTGGGTGAGAAGCCCGCGAGCGTCAGCACCTCGCCCATCTCCTCGGCGATGGCGGCAAAGCGGTGTCGGAAAAGCTCGAGCTCGATGCCGTCGCTCATCGCCCCCCCCTGCCCAACACGAGGGTGCCGTCTCCCTCTCGCTCACCCTGCCAACCCGGGGCGACCCAGGTCGTCGAGCCGAGGCTGACCAGCGCCCGCGGACCGGAGACCATCTCGGGCTCGGCCGGTGTGCGCGCCGGCTCGACGCCGGGCGCTTCGCCCTCGAGCCGCACGCGGACGGTCACGGCGACCACGGGGGCGTCGAGCCCGTAGCCGAAGCGGTCGCGGTGTGCCTGTGCGAACGCCTGGCGGGCGGTCTCGACATCGCTGTCGAACGGCACCGCCAACTCGAAGCTCTGGCCTTCGTAACGCATGTCGAGTCGCGACACGGTGCGGACGGCGCCACCGCCGAGCGTCTCTGAGGCAGCGGCGATCAACGTCGCGCGCGCTCGTTCCGCCTCGGAGTCCGTACGGCCGAGCACGGTGCGCGACCGCTCGGCGACCGGGACCGCGAGGGAGAGACCGACCGCCGAGAAGACCCCGGCAGCCGGCGGCACGACGATCGCCGTCATCCCGAGGGTCTCGGCGAGCGCGCAAGCGTGGAGGCCGCCGGCCCCGCCAAAGCAGCAGAGGGCCAGCGCCCGCGGATCTGCGCCACGCTCGACGCTGACCCGGCGGATCGCCCGCGCCATCTTCTCCACGGCGACGCGCACGATGCCCTCGGCGGCGTCCTGGATCGGCATCTCGAGCCGATCGGCGACGCGGCCGACCGCTTCTTTCGCCCGCGTGGCGTCGATCGGTACCCTGCCAGCGAGCAAAGTGCCGGCGGGGAGGCGTCCGAGCACGACGTTGGCGTCGGTGACCGTCGCTTCCGTTCCGCGGCCGTAACATGCGGGCCCGGGGTCCGCGCCCGCGCTCTCCGGCCCGACCGCGAGGGCCCCGCCGGCGTCGACGCGCGCGATGCTGCCTCCGCCGGCGCCGATGGTGTGGATGTCGAGGGTCGGCAGGTGGATCGGGTGCTCCCCGATGGTCGCCGCGTGCCGGATCGGCAGGCTCCCGCGACAGAGGGACACGTCGGTAGATGTGCCGCCCATGTCGAACGACACGACCCCGTCGAGCCCGCGCCGGTGCGCCAGGTCGAGCGCTGCCACGACCCCGCCGGCGGGCCCGGACAATGCCGTGGCAGCGGGAAGCGCCCGAGCCGCTTCCAATTGCAGGCGGCCGCCGGACGAGCTCATGACCGCGACCTCGTCGGCGACCCCGTGCAGCCGCCGCAGGTAGGCGCCCATCACCGTTGCGACGAACGCGTTCGCGACGGTCGTAGACGCCCGCTCGACCTCGCGAAACACCGGCAGAACCCGCGAGCTTACGCTCACCGGATCGTTCGGCCGAAGGCGCCCGAGCTCGGCGGCGAGCACCTCTTCGTCCGCACCGCTCGCGTACGCGTGCAGCAGGCACACCGCCCAGCTGCGCGGCGAGTCGTCCAACGATGTGACGTGTGCAACGAGCGGCGCGACATCGAGGGGTTCGATGCATTCCCCGTGCGGGCCGCGGCGCCCGTCGACGCCGATGCGGCGCTCGGGCGGGATCAGCGCCGCCCGTGGCCGGGGTTCGAGCGCATAGAGCTCGGCGCGGTTCTGGCGGCCGATCTCCAGCAGATCCTCGAGCCCGGCGTTGGTGACGAGGTGCGTCTCTGCGCCCCGGCCCTCGAGCAGCGCGTTCGTGGCCACGGTGGTGCCGTGCACGAGCAACGACGCGGAAGACACACCGAGCTCGTCGAGGATCAACGCGACCGCTTCCCGCACAGCCGCTGCAGGGTCTCGCGGAGTCGACGGGACCTTCACGATCGCTGCGCTGCCGCCGACCACGCCGACCGCGTCGGTAAAGGTGCCGCCGGTGTCGACGGCGACGATCGCGCCGTGGTTCGCCATCTGGATCATCCGTGGGTCGAAGGCCGGGTCCCGCGGCGCGCCGAGTCGCCGGGCGTCGGGACGCGTCTCGTCGACTTCAACCAGGACCCGTGATCGCGGTCAACCCGACTCAAAAACGACCGCGGCGCCGGGACAGGTTTCCGTCACCGGCGCCGCCGTGGGTCTCGAGCGGACCTACTCGGCGTTGAGGGCGCGCTCGATCTCGGCGCGAATGGCCTCGGGCGGCCGGGCGCCGCCGAACTTCACGCCGTTGACGAACCACCCCGGCGTGCCGGTGATGCCGACGCGGCGGCCCTCGGCCATCTGCGCGTCGACGGCCGCACGGTAGGTGCCGTCGTCGAGGGCGGCGCGGAACGCCTCCATGTTCAGCCCGAGCTGCTCAGCGTAGCGCTCGAGGTCGGCGCGCTCGAGGGCGCGCTGATTCTCGAAGAGCAGGTCGTGGTACTCCCAGAACTTGCCCTGAGACTGGGCGGCGAGGGATGCCTCACCGGCGAGGTGAGCCTGCTGGTGGAACGACAGCGGGAACTGCAACACGGCGACCTGCACACGATCCTCGTAGCCCTCGATGGCGGCGTCGAGGTTGTTGGCGAACCGGCTGCAGAAGGGGCATTGGAAGTCGGTCCAGACGGCAACCGTGACGGGCGCGTCGGACGGCCCGCGGGTCGGTGCGTCGCCGAGGGTGATCTCGACCGGGCCGGTCGGCTCGGGCGGGGTCGGGGCGGCGGCGGGCTGGGCCGGGGGCTGGATCATCGGCGCAGGGCCGCGGACCGCGTCCTCTTGCAGGTGCTCGTAGATCGCGGCGCGGGCGGTGCCGCCCTCGACGGCGGTCCGGGCCAGCGCGATCTGCTCGTCGATGACGGCCTTGAAACGCTCGAAGGGCTGCGCGCCACGAAGGCGGATGCCGTTGACGAAGAAGTGCGGGGTGCCGCTGGCGGAGAGCCGCTGCGCGAGCTGCTGGTCCTCGCGGATGCGCGCGGTGGTGGCCTCGGCCTCCATGTCGGCGCGGAACCGGTCGATGTTCATGCCGAGCTGCTCGGCCCACCGGACCAGGTTGTCGTCGGTGAGCTCACGCTGATTCTCGAAGAGCAGGTCGTGGTACTCCCAGAACTTGCCCTGGTTCTGCGCGGCGATCGCAGCGCGCGACGCAGGCTCCGCACGGTCGTGGAACGAGAGCGGGTTGTGCTTGAAGACGATGCGGACATCGTCGCCGTACTCCTCGACGATCTGCGAGGTCGTCGGAAGGACGCGCGCGCAGAATGGGCATTGGAACTCGGAGAACTCGACGATCGTGATCAGCGCGTCGTCCGGTCCCTTGGCGGCGGACTCCCCGACGGGAACGTAGAGCTCGGCGTCCGGATCCGGGGTCGGGCGCGCCGGGCGCTCCTGGCGCTGCGGGCGGTTGTTCGCCTGGGCGTTCGCCGCGGCGTTGGCCTCGAGGCGCGCACCGTAGGCCTCGCCGAGGCTCTTGCCGTCTTCGATCAGGGCGTCCATCGCGGTGATCTCCTCACGGATGATCGTGGCGAAGGCGTCGAAGGGCTGGGCGCCGGTCACCTGGCGACCGTTGACCATGAAGTTGGGCGTCCCGCGGATTCCCAGCTCGCCGGCCTTGGCGGCATCGGCGTCGACCTGCTCCTTGTACGTCTCGTTGTCGAGGGCGGCCCGGAACGCCTCCATGTCGAGGCCGAGCTGCTCGGCGTACGCCTCAAGGTTGGTCCGCTCGAGGGCGCGCTGATTCTCGAAGAGCAGGTCGTGGTACTCCCAGAACTTGCCCTGCTCGTGCGCCGCCAACGACGCCTGCGCCGCCAGGTGAGCGTGCTCGTGGAACGACAGCGGAAGCTGCTTGAACACGATGCGGACCTTACCCTCGAACTCCTCGGACTCGAGGATCTGGTCCATCGTCGGAACGACGCGACCGCAGAAGGGGCATTGGAAGTCCGAGAACGCCACGATCGTGACCAGACCGTTCGGCGAACCCTGCAGCGGTGCTCCCGCGAGGCCCCACTGATCTTCGGGGTCGAACTGGGGCCCTTCCGCGACGGCCTGCTCGGCCTCCTCGGGGGCGTTGGTCGTCGGCTCGGCACGGTCCTCGTTACCGTCCGTCGACCGGCAGCTCGCCACCGCGACCATCGTGGCAAGGGCAAACAGAATCGTGAGCTTCTTCTCAATTCGCATCATTTTCCTTACTGGTTCAGTGCGTTGCGGGCAGGGGTGAGCCCATAGTCCACTCAACTCCGAAACGCAAACGGTATCGGGTCCATTTCCGAGGCGCGAAACCTACGGTCGGAGAGCCCGCAACGCAAGCCCCTCCGACGCCACGAATCCGCCTGCCTGCCTGCCGCAACGACGTGCCCGGCCCGGACCCCCGCAGCACCGAAAACCAAGCCGCGATCCGTCCCCCGAAGAGCGAGTCAATCCGGTCTCGCCCCGTCTGGCGGCTCCCAGGCCGACTGCGGAAGCCGGACCGCGAACTCCGTTCCGTCGCCGGGAGAGCTCGTGACACGCACGTCCCCGCCGAGTGCCGAGACGAAGTGCTTCACGATCGACAGACCCAGACCCGTGCCCCCGAACTCTCGGCTGCGGCCTTTGTCGACCCGGTAGAACCGCTCGAAGAGACGCGGCAGGTGGTGGCGGTCGATGCCGACTCCCGTGTCGCGCACGGTCAGCTGCAGCCGCCCTTTCTTCCGGATCTGCGCCCGGATCGCAATCTCACCCCCCTCGACGTTGTAACGGATCGCGTTCTGGATCAGGTTCTTGAGCACGTACTCCAGCGCCCGCGGCTCGGTGTGGATCACCTCCGCCGCGGGAGCGATCTCGACCGTCACGCGTATCTGACGGGCCTTCAGCGCCTCGTCCTGCGACGCGAGGATCTCCCCGATCAGGGCATTCAGGCCGACCCGGACGAACGCCGTGTCGATCCCGATCGTCTCCGCCCGGGCGAGCGCGAGCAGGTCGTTCACCAGTGCCGCCAGGCGTTCGGCGTGGCGGTGGATCGTCTCCAGCGGTTCCAGGATCCGCTCCGGCACCTCCACCACACCGGTCGCCAACGTCTCGGACCAGCCCAGGATCGCCGCGATCGGGGTCCGGAGTTCGTGCGATACGTTCGCGACGAAGTCCTGACGGACCCGCTCCAGGTGCCAGGTATCCGTCCGGTCCGCGAGCGCGATCGCGACGCCGCTGCGGTCCGAGCCGAGCTGGACCGGAACCACGGCGACGTGAAGGCGCTTGATGTCCCCACGTTTGACGCCGATCTCGCCGCGGAACTCCTCTCCTTCGAGCGCCACCTCCTCCAGTAGCTCCGTCAAGCGGCCGATCTTGCAGACCTTGGCGAAGCGGTCGCCGACCACGGTCGCCGGGAGGGTTCGGTCTTCGAGGGTCATCAGGCGCACACCCGCCGCGTTGGCGAACTCCACCTTCTGCTTCGGCCCAACGATGACGACACCCTCCTCGATCGCCGACAGCACGGCCGCCAGAACGTCGGTCATCGGGTCTCGTCGTGTGAGGACTCCGAGAATCGATAGCCGACTCCCCGCACGGTCTCGACGAAGCGGCCAGACTCGCCGAGCTTCTCGCGGAGGCGCTTGACGTGGGTGTCCACCGTTCGATTGGTGACCGCGATATCGACCCCCCAGACATCGTCGAGGAGCTGCTGCCGCGATTGGACGCGGCCGCGTCGCTGCAGGAAGGTCGCCAGGAGCCGGAACTCCAGGGCGGTCAGCGGAACCTCCTCTTCGTCGATGGTGACCCGGTGTGCCGCGAGGTCGACCGAGATCGGCCCGAAGTCCAGTCGCTCAGCGGTCGGCGCCGCCGTCTCGGTCGTTCCGCGGGATCTGCGGAGCAGGGCCTTGACCCGCAACACCAGCTCCCGCGGCGAGAACGGCTTCACGACATAGTCGTCCGTGCCGAGTTCGAAGCCGACGACCCGATCGATCTCCTCGGCCTTCGCCGTCACCATGATGATC
>CAZFPM010000108.1:0-10967 GCA_964520965.1 uncultured Myxococcales bacterium | reverse complement strand
CGGTCCCCTGAAGATCGGGCAGCATGAGATCGAGGAGGATCAGGTCGGGGCGCTCCGCCGCCGCGATCGACAACGCCCGCGCCCCGGTCTCGGCGACAAGGGTGTCGAATCCAGCCTGCCGGAGGTTGAATTCGAGGAGTTTCAGGAGGTCGACTTCGTCGTCGACGATGAGGATCGTATCAGTCATCTTCCTACTCCGAGCTGGCTCACCTATACCGAGAACCACCCCTCCCGTCACGACGGTATCTCGATGGCCCCCCTCAGCCGAACGTCGCTCCGCGCGGTGCTTCCCCTGGTCGCACTCGTCGCCTGCGGTCGCGACGATGACGACCCGCCGCCCCAGCCGGCGCCGCCGACGGAGCCGTCCGAGTCCAGCGGCGATGGCGATGACGAGCTGGGACCCGTGAGCGAGCTCCTCACCGCCGATACCCTCATCGAGCCCCCGACACTGGACGAACCCGAGATCCCCACCCTCGTCGAGCCCACCGCCATCGACCCCGGCGCCTATCTTCTCGCGCCCACCGCGGAGGTCGGCCAGCGCTTCGAGTGGCGGATCCGCTTCGCCGACGAATCTCAGGTCTCCGTCGTCTCCGACGGGCGAACGCTCCTGGCCAATCCCCTCAAGTCGATCGAGGCGACTGTCGCGGTCACCGTGGCCGAGGTCGACAAGGGTCACGCGACCCGCATGGCATTGTCGTTCGTCGCGGTGACGGGCTCCCACGGATCACCCGCCGGTCCGGCGCCCGACGATCTCCCCGCGACCGGCGACGTCTGGGATTGCGTCGTCACCGAGAGTGGGGGCCGTTGCCGTGCGAACGACGACTCGTCGGTGTTCCCCGCCCCCCGATGGCTGCCCCTGGGGCTCGACGTACTCCTCCCCGGAGACGCGGTCGTCCCGGCGCACACGTGGAGCCGAAGGACTGGCGTCGCCGCGCTGCTCGGAATGCCCGACCGGTCCGCAGCGCGCGCGCACTTCGTCGCCGAAGCCCCCTACGAGACCTTCGCCGGCCGTCACATCACGGTATCGATGAACTTCGATGGCACGACCACCGTCGGCGCTCTCGGTACCGACCTCGCCATGCGCATCGTCGGCAACGGCGGCTTCGAGTTCGATCTCAGGTCCGGGCAGGTCGTGGCGTTCGAGTATACGTGGACCGCCGCGACCGAGGGCCGCATGAACACGGGCAGCCGATCGGTCGGCCACGCCCGTCGACGCACCGCGACGCTTCGTCTCGACGTCCGAGAGCACCAGCCGGTGATTGCGCCCGCCGCACCGGCCGCGGCACAACCTCAGTAGGAGAACGCCGCGTTGACGAGATCGACCAGCTCGGTGTCCGGCAGGGTCGCCGTGAACGTGTAGGCGACGCCGCCCACCTCCTGCACCGCGACGTTGTACGAGCCGGAGCTCCTCACCAATGTCGACACCGGGCGTCCCTCGCGGTCGTGCACGACAGGGGCCAGTCGCCCCTGGGCATCGAAGACCATCACCGAGAGCTTGGTTCCGCCGACATCGTAGACCAGGAACGCCGCCTCGTCGTCGTCGATGTTGCCCAGCCGTCCGCCGAGCAGGTGGGCTCGACGGCGGAAGTCGGGGGGCAGCACCGGAAAGTCGACCTTGTCGGCGAACCAGTCCCGCACCGCGAACTCGTCCGGGCCGGTGACCTCCACGGGTACCTCGCGGCGGTGCCACCGCACAGACTGATCCACCACCGAGTTCGGGCCGTCGACGAACTGGAGCAGCTCGCTCGAGTCGGCCGCCGCCACCGTCGACTGCTCCGCATCCGGAAGCGCGGTCGACGCGACGAAGACGAATCCGAGCAGCCCGAGGATCCCGGCCGCCGCTGCCGCCAGGCGCCCGGGTTCGGGACCTGCACGACCCGGCGGCGGAGCGGCCGCGAGCGCGGCGTCGATCCGGTCACGGAACGCGTCGGGCAGCGGACCCGTATCTGCCAGCGCGCGCAGCTCCTCGCGGAATTGGCGCTGGGTGTCTGCGACTTCGCGACACGACGTGCACTGCTCGAGGTGTGCGCATACCTCGGAACGCTCCGGCTCTCCCAACTCGCCGTCGAGCAGGAGGTCCAGGGTCTCGGTGAAGTCCTCGCAGGTCATCGCGTCACCACCTCGCGTCAACCACGGGCAGTCCGGTACTCGGCCAGGTCGACCATCTTCTCCCGGTCCGCGGAGATCTGGTCGCGGTAGTCGTCCGAGACCTCGCGGATCACGCCACGATCGAGCGCATACTCAGCCAGCTGGGCCCGGAGCAGGCGCCGCCCCCGGTAGAGGCGACTCATCACCGTGCCGATCGGGCAATCGAGGATCGCGGCCGCCTCTTTGTACGAGAAGTCGTAGACGTCGGTCAGGAGGACCGCCATGCGGAAGTCGACGGGCACGCGCTGAAGCGCCTCGCCGATCTCGTCGCCGAAGAGTCGACCGATGTTCTCGGCGCCCGTCTCGTCCCGAGGTTCCAACTCCGAACGCGGTCGCGCGCTCACCCGCTCCTCGAGCGGTCGACCTTGCCCGTCGAGCAGGAAGACCCGCTCGCGCTGCTTTTTGCGGTAGCGGTTGATGAAGGTGTTGGTCTGGATCTTGAACAGCCACGCCCGGCAATTGGTGCCGGGCTTGTACTTGTCGAAGTGGCTGAACGCCTTCAGCAGCGTGTCCTGGACCAGGTCCTCCGCGTCGCGGCGCGACCGGGTCAGGCGCATCGCCGCACCGAAGAGGGCATCGGTATGCGGCATCGCCTCGGCGTTGAACTGCTCGTGCAGCGTTTGCTGTCGCGTCTTCCGTCCGAACATGAGCGCAGGCCTTTTCGCTGTGTGACGGCGGGGGAAACCGGCGACCGTCGTCTCTTATTCCACGGTCGCGATTTTCGTCTCGAGGTGCCGAATGACCCGAAGACTACACACGATCCATGGCGTTTCCAAACGGAGATCGCGGCCGATCGGTCTCGGCGCGAAGCCCGAGGACCCGACCGGACGGGGCGTTGCCGGACGCCGGATGCGCTGGTACCCCTGCTGAACGCCTCCCCCCAGCTCAGGCTCGCCACGTGAAGATCGCCGTTCCCAGGGAGATCGAGGTCCAGGAGTATCGCGTCGGACTGGTTCCCGGCGGGGCGGCCCTGCTCATCGGCGACGACCACGACGTCTTCGTCGAGTCCGGAGCAGGCGTCGGAAGCGGCATCCCCGACGAGGCTTACGAGGAGGTCGGTTGCCGGGTACTTCCCTCAACCGACGACACGTGGGCCTCCGGCGATCTCGTCGTCAAGGTCCGCAAGCCGACCTCGGCCGAGTACCCCCGCATTCGTCGTGGACAGATCATCTCCGCCTACTTCCACCTCGCCGCGGCTCCCGAGCTGGCGAGAGTTCTGGTCGAGCGCGAGGCGACGGCCGTCGCCTACGAGACCATCCAACTGCCCGACGGGAGCCTGCCCCTGCTCCGCCCGATGAGCGAGGTCGCCGGCCGGATGTCCGTCCAGGTCGGAGCCCGGTGCCTCGAGAAGGAGTACGGCGGCCGCGGCGTCCTCCTCGGCGGCGTGACCGGCGTCTCCCGTGGAAAGGTCGTGATCCTCGGCGGCGGAACCGTGGGCACCGAGGCCGCCAAGATCGCCGTCGGCATGGGCGCGCACGTCACCGTCCTCGACATCGACATCGCGCGGCTCCAGTACCTCGACGACGTCTTCGGAAACCGCCTGCAGACCCTCTTCTCGAACCCACCGACAGTGCGCGAGGAGATCCACGATGCCGACCTCGTCGTCGGCGCCGTGCTGATCCCCGGTGCCCGTACCCCCCGACTCGTCACCGAGGAGTTCCTCAAGGAGATGCGGCCCGGAGCGGTCGTCGTCGACGTCTCGGTCGACCAGGGCGGGTGCGTCGAGACCGGCCGGCCGACGACCCACGACGACCCGACCTATATCGTTCACGACGTCGTGCACTACTGCGTCGTGAACATGCCGGGAGCTGTGTCGCGCACCAGCACCTATGCGCTGACGAACGCCACGCTGGAGTACGAGCGGATGCTGGCGAATCTCGGGTTCGCCGAGGCGGTCAGGACCAACCCGACCTTTGCCCGCGGCGTGAACACCCACGCCGGTTGCGTGACCCACGAGGCCGTGGGGCGCGCCCTCGGAACGGAGCACCGGGCGCTGACCACCATCGTGGGAGAGGGAGCGTTCGCCGAGTAGCGCACGACCCGGGCGATCCGGGCCGGGCCTCGCCTACTCTCCGAGGCGGATCGGATAGGGCTCGTCTGGCTCGACGCCGCGGAAACCCCGGTTGCCCGCCGGGTCGGCACCGAGCCGGGCACACTGCAGCACCGGCGCGCTCCGCGCCCACCGACACACGCCTTCGACGCAGCCGCAGTGCTGCGCGCCGACCCGAGCCAGGCACGTCGACACGGGGTCCACCGAACAGACGGCCGGGTCGTCGATCGTGGCGCAGACCGCGCCCTCGCAACCGCGCGGCGCGCAGTCGAAGTCGCTATCGCAAGCGCCGTACTCGAACGCGGGGATCGCCGTCCGGTCTCGGAGTCCGTCGAAGGGGCCCGGCGCAGTTCGCACCGCGAGCGGGGTCGACGAACCGGCGGAGATCACCGCCTCGGCGCCGCACCCGGCCAGCAGCCCCAGCACCAGGAACAACGCCCGGATTCCGGTCCCGCGACCGGGACGAACGCCCTGAATCTGTGCTATTGCGCTGGACATGGCTCGGTTTCCGAACGAAGGTGCGCCGGCGAGACCGGCACCGCGCGGCCGCGGAGTAGCCCGCTCTGGCGCGGCGCGATGAGAATGCACCACCGCCACGATATTTCAACCGGCGCCCGACGATTGCTCCGCAGAACGGCCGTGGCGATCGCCCTCGGCGCCCTGCTGACGTCGCAGATCGTCGCTCGCAGCGAGGCTGTGGTGCGTGGTCCCGTCGAGCAACGCATGGACGACCTCGCCTACCGGCTGAACGGGCGCATCTCGGTCGGCTCGATGGTCCCCGCCGGCGTCTGGGGCGTGGAGCTTCGCGACGTCGAGTTCCGCCCCCACACCGTCGCTCCCCTGCAGGGCGACTTCCCACTCGCCACCATCGACGCCATCCGCCTCTACCCCGACCTCGGCGCGGTCGTCGACGGCACGGCGCGCATCAGACGCGTGCTGATCGACAACCCGCGCGTCGTCGCGATCCTCGACTCCGACGGCAGCCCACACACCGATTGGATCGACTGGCTGACGCACGAGCTCCGCTCGCGGCGTGCACCGGTCGGCGCCGCGGTCGGACCGTCCGGCGATAGCGTGCTGACGTTCCCCGACGTGGTCGTCCGCGGGGGCTACGTCACGCTCGACGATCCGTCCGGCCGATACCCGAGCATGGGAACACGATTCGACGAGCTGATGGTGGGTCCCGATCCCGACGACGACACCAGCACCTCGGCGCGGGTGGCCGGAAGCCTGACAATCGAGGGCCTCGGGCCCGGCTTGATCGACGGTCGCTTCGGCGGCGGCGAGGAACCCCGCATCGCCCTCCGCTTCATGGAGGACAACGACGTCTTCCCGCTCCTGCCCTTCGAGGTCGAAGCCTCCGCCGACGCGCAACTCTCCGTCGGCGCCGTCGAGTTCGACTGGCCGCCGCACGCCGTCTTGCGCGACGTGAATTGCTCCGGTCTCGACGCCCCCATCCCCGGCTTGTCCGACCGACGTCTCGACCAGGTCGTCGGCGGTTCGATGACGATCTCCGTCGACGCCGAGGGCTTCGCGATGGAGACCCGCGACATCGTGCTCCGAATCGCCAGCGACGCAGGCGCGATCGACTTCCAGATGAGCGCTGCGCGCCTGAACCACCCCTGGGCTGCCGAGGCCACGACCGCCGAGCTCGAGCTGACCGACGACGACGGCGACCCGCTCAGCGTCTGGTTCGATCGGACCACCGACGAGGCCGTGTTGTCGGCGCGCGCTCGGGCCAGCGACTTCGACGTCGCCCCCCTGCTGCGTCTGTTGCCCGAGGCCGCACCCGCGCACGCCGCCGCCGGCTCCTTCTCGGGCTCCGTCGAAGGGGAGTGGAACCCCGCCGAGTCGGCCATGCGCGCGGTGGTGAGCGGGGCGGTCGAGCAGCTCTCGGTCGACGCGCCGCTCCTGAGCGGCGAGACGCTGCACGGCATCGGGGTCGGGGTGGAGCTGACCGCGACGTGGTGGCCTGACGGCAACAACCTGCTGGTCGAGCGCGCCCGGGTCCTCGTACCGGCGATCGGCCTCTCGGCGCGCGGCTCGGCAGGCATCGAGCCCGGGCGACTGACCCTGGAGGTCTCCGCCTTCCTGCCGCCGCGACCCGCGCAGGATCTGCTCCGCGCGCTCCCCTACGGCATGGTGCCCGTTCTCCACGGCTTCCGACTCGACGGGAACTTCGGATTCGAGGGTAGGCTCTCGCTCGACACCGCGGATCTCGACGGTCTCGAGGCCGACGTCAGCTTCGACACCGACGACCTGCGGATCGTTCAGTTCGGGCCGCTCGCGCCGATGGATCGGCTCC
This sequence comes from uncultured Myxococcales bacterium, assembly GCA_964520965.1. Classification (GTDB taxonomy): domain Bacteria; phylum Myxococcota_A; class Bradymonadia; order REDH01; family REDH01; genus CAZFPM01. The sequence continues at coordinate 4,464 of CAZFPM010000108.1, read as the reverse complement.
TCGACTCCGACTTCACGTGGCGTGTCCACAACTTCGAAGGCGGAACCCGCAGGGTCGGGCCCGGCACCGGGGAGTGGGTCTCGATCTCGGAGATCCCGAACCACGTCTACCGGTCGGTCGTCGCCGCGGAGGACGACCGATTCTGGATTCACAACGGTCTCGACGAGATGGCGATCCTGTCGGCGTTTCGGGCGAATCTCGAGGCCGGGCGGGTGGTCCGTGGGGGCAGCACGATCAGTCAGCAGGTGGTCAAGAACTTCTTCCTCGACCACGAGCGGACGCTCGCGCGCAAGCTGCAGGAGGCCTTCCTGACGTGGCAGCTGGAGCAGTTGGTGTCGAAAGAAGCGATCCTGGAGATCTACTTGAATCTCGTCCACTGGGGCCCCGGGATCTATGGCGTGCGCCAGGCCTCTCTCGGCTACTTCGACCACCTCCCCGAGCAGCTGAGCTTGCGAGAGAGCATCTTCCTGGCGTCGATCCTCCCGAACCCCGCACTCTTCGGAGAACAGTACACCCGCCGGATCATCCCCCCGTCACGGCGGCAGAAGATGGAGCACATCCTCGCCAACCTGCACGGAGCGGGTTACCTCAGCCGACAGAGCCTGCGTCACCACACGCGCATGGTGAGCGAGGGTCGCATCAGCCACACGCCGCCGCCCCAGCAGCTCGGCAGCCACCGCGGGCTGCCCGCGAGCGTCGAACCGCGACTCGGCGCACTCTTCGTGATGCCCTGAGCCGAGGTTCGTCGGCGATCAGCCGCTGACCTCGACAGAGATCCCCAGCCCCCGAAGGCGCTCCGCGAGCTCCGCAGAGGCGCCCTCGGCGACACGGAACGCGCGGGGACCGAGCCGCTCGGCGATCATCCCGGCCACCGACTCGATGCGGGCGACCCGATCGCCGTCGTCGTCCCCGGAAACCACGAGCACCTCCATCGGTTCGATCCGACCGTCGGCCGGACGCCCCAGCAGCCGCTTCAGCGCGATCTCGCGCTCGGCGCTCAACCCGCCGACGAGCCCGTCTCGGAGGATGTCGATCAGGCGACCGTAACCATCGTCGCCGAACGCCGAACGCACCTTGTCCGGTGCGACCCGATAGACGTCGTCGTCCTCGGGGATCACCACCTTCTGCAGGCGGGAAAGCGTCCGGATGTCTGTGCCACCAGCCGGAGCCCTCAACCGCTCGTCGTCGACCCAGTGGAGCGACGGGACGATCGGCCCGTCGTAGTCGATCACCTCCGGCGAGGCGGCGTCCAGCGCCCGATCGAGGTGCTCCTCGTAGCCGGCGGCGACGAAGGTGTGGATCGCGTCGATGGCCTCGACCTGGTCGGCGCCCTCGATCGCAAACTCGATCCCCGACTGGATCACCTCCGGATCCGACCGACCCGTGGCCGCCGCGATGTCGCCGTTGACGAACACCGTGACCCGCCGATGCAGTCGCTCCCAGTCTTGGAGTGCGAACTGAACCGACGGCGGTATCGGCTGGGCCGAGAACTCCCCGAGGATGTCGATGATCCCGTCCGCAGTGTACCCGCGTGCGTAGCCCCATTGGGCCGACTCTCCAGACAGCCGATAACGCACCACGCGTTCGCCGGTCCGGGCGAGATCGGTGAACCGCGACAGGTCGAAGAGCAGGCGGAGTGACGCCATGTCGAGAAACGCCGTCACCTCGAAGTTCGGCTCCACGAGGATGCCACCTCGGCCCGTGCCTTCATCGGGCGCGTCGCCCATTCCGAGCAACGCCCGGCCGATGTCCGTGAGCCGCGCCCGCTGTTGGCCGTTGCTGCCGCGACCGAGCTCGATCGCGCCGACGTGCGGGAGGCTCCGCGTGATCACCGCCCGGACGAAGACGAACGACGACTGCTCGTCCCCCTGGGGTACGGGCAGCGCCGAGCGGAGGTACTGCAGTTCGAGGTTCGTGATCGTCTCGACCGTGCTCTCGACGTCGAACCAGTCAGCCGGATTCAGGCGACGGATCGCCGCGAACACGCTGCCTCGCGGGCCGGCGAGCGACGCACCGTGGGCGCCCTCGTCTACGAAGCCTCCGTCGCCCTGCCCCGTCACCGGCGGCTCTCCAGCCTCGAACCAACGGGCCGCGTCGAGCTCGCTCCACGCCTTCTGGTGCTCCATCGCCCGGACGAGCAACGGAATGCGGGCGGCGACCGGCTTCAGGAAGTAGTCCGTAGCTCGCGAGCAGGCGCGCAGGACATCGCCCCGGCGCTCGATCATCCCCAGCGCCTCGCCCATCGAGAGCAGCCACGACAGCAGGTCCCACCCGTTGACCTTGAGCGGATCGGGCGCGGTGTCCGCCCGTCCCGAGCTCGCCGGCCGATCCACGATCAACGGAGCAAAGCTCTTGAGGTCGGATCGGTGCGGTGAACCGTCGCGGTTCAGGCGAATGCCGTGCCGCTCGACGTAGTTCAGCGCATTGAGGATGTTGAACTCGACGACCAACGTGCGCCGGGCCAACTCGACGGTCGTCTCGTCGACGACCTGCTGCACGACCTCTCGCGCCGGCGGCGGTTCACCGGCGAGAGACTCGAAACCCGGCGTGATCTGCAGCCACTGCTGCAGGATCCCCTGCTCCAACGCCGTCTCCAGCGACACCGGCTCGCGCGACTGGGCGTTGCCGACCAAGACGAGCCCGGCGTCGACGAGCGGACGGATCCGGGTCTCGAAATCGTCGTAGCCGTGCAGGAACCAGCGCTTCTTCAGGCGCTCACCGCGCAGGCGACGTCCGATCTGGTCCATGAACGCCAGGAACCCCACCGAGTCCGGCGGCATCGCGGCGACCGCCTTCTTGCGGCCGGTCTTGTCCGCGAACTTGTCGGTCAGCAGGTCGAAGCCGGCTGTCTCGTCGCCCTCGGCGGCCCCGGCGATGCGGTTCACGCTCGCCGACCCGTACACCTTGAGAAGGACCTCCGCGGGAGTCGTCATTCCCCGTCCTCCTGCTCGCCGGCCTCGGTCGCGATCGAGTCGGGAACCTCCAACTCGCCCACCAGGCGCGGGAACTGGCCGTGCTCCTTCAGCCGATCGAGCACGCGCCCGATGTCGGTCGCCGGGAGCACTAGGTGACGATCGCCGACCGCGATGGCGTCGACTTCGAGATCCTGCAGGCGATGGACGGTCTCCTGCAGGGTTGCCGACGTGTCACACGCGATGACCGCGACGTTGCGATGAATGATGGCGCCTGGCGTGGAGCGACTCAATATTGCTCGGTCTCTCTGCGGGGAAGCGACGCGGTCGGACCTTTTTGGATCCGACTCCTTTGTGGCGATGGACGGACCCGGTGTTTTGAGTAGGGTGGTCTCGAGGACACCCGCGGACCTCATGCGCCGGCCAGGTGCCCCCAAGGGGTGCCCAGCCGGGGGAGTGTAGATCCCCCCCAATGGGATGGTCAACATGACGCGCCGCTCCATGACACCCGTCGACCGAATTCCAGCCTGCCTCCAACCCCGCCGCATCGGCGGTGCCGCTGTGTTTGCGGCCCTCTTGGCCGGCTCCGGCGCCCGCGCCGACGAGCCGCCCGACCCGGTGCCGATCGACTACGCGTGCGCGGGAAACTACGCCACGTCGGTCACCGTCGACGGCATCCAGCGCGATTGGGAGGACGAGGCGCGACCCACCGAGCGGGTCTCCCAGCTCGTCGACGGCGCGTTCAGATATGACTGGACGGGACCCAACGACGCCAGCTTCAAACTCTGGTGTCGCTACGCCCAGCACGGGATCTACTTCGCCGTGATCGGTCGCGATGACGCCGTCGTCGAACCGCAGAGCCGACGCGAGGGGGACCGGTTCGTGATCCGCATGCAGCCGGACGGTCCCCCAGAGGTGCGCGAACAGCTCATCGCGTTCGAGGTCCCGCTCTGGCCCGCCGCCGAATACGGGTCGTCCCCACCCCGGTGGCTCGAAGCATCCGGACGCGAAGGGGACATCCCCGGCGCGCGCGGCGAGGTCTCGGCCCGAGATCGGGGGTACTTCCTCGAGGTCTACCTGCCCTACGCAGCCGCCGAAGCCCTCACCAGCCCGTTCGCCCCCCTTCGGTTCGTCGCCGAGCACCGCGACTGGGACTACGACGCCGATGGGGAAGACGAGGCCGTGATCGCCACCTCGCCCGGCGATCGGCCCGACGAGTGGGGCACGCTCTCGTTCTCCGACACCGACATGGAGATTCGGGCCCTGGCCGAACGCGTCGGCGTGTCGGTCGACGAGATCGTCCACCGGCTCTGGGGCGACGTGGGAGGCGGCCCCCGCACCGACCTCGCGTTGCTCGTCGGCGAGCACCTCTACATCGCCAGCTACGACTTCGACGGCTTCGCATTCTCCGGAGTCCTCGTCCTGCCGTCCGAGGATCACGCGTCGCTCGGCCTCGAGCTGCACGACATCGATGGGGACGGAGACGCCGAGATCTTCCACCGATACCGCAGACAGCGGCGCTCGCTCACGCTCGACAACCTCGTGATTCAGG
>CAZFPM010000107.1:0-18729 GCA_964520965.1 uncultured Myxococcales bacterium | reverse complement strand
TTCCCGACTCGCCTTTTTCCGCGACCGACCAGCAGGCCCAGCTGCCTCTCGCCGCCATCGACACCGGCGCGGTCGGACGACGAATCGAGCACCTGACCGCCCTCGGCGTCGCCATGGCCCGGGTCTCCGGCGGCGATTTCCCGGCCATCGCCGCCTCCGTCTCCGATCCGCAGCTCGCCGGCGCCCTCCGCGAGGCCTTCGAAGAACTCGCCGAGGAAGCCTCGCGCGCGATCGGATACGACTTCCGGGCCGGCCTCGAGCTGACCGACCGCCTCGTCGATGCGCTCGCGATCGTTCGAGAAGCCGACCGGGCCTTCAGGCGCCCGTCCGAGGAGGCGCGCACCACCCCCGACCTGGATCCCCTGATCGCTACCGTCGAGGAGCAGCTCCGAGACGTCACGGTCGACGAGTCCGGGCTGCGCGCCCTCGTCGCGCTCGCCCGCCGTCTCGCGGAGGAGCAGCGGGACGAAGGGCCGTACAGGCTCGTCGCCGCCGCCGTCGCCACCCCGCGCAACGCCGAGGCGCGGGGACGACTCGTCCGCTACCTCGAACGCGCGCCCAGCGGTCCCGAGACCGTGCCGCTCCTGCGCGTGCTCGCGGGCACGGCCGACACCGATGGTGACGTCGAGACCTTCGTACAGGCGGCCGAGCTCCACCTCGGTGCCGACGAGCGCGTGATCGAGATGATCGTCACGACCCTGCACGCCCGCGAGCGCGTCGACGAGGCGCGGTTCTGGATCGGCGAGGGTCGCCTGCGCTTCGCGGATGGCGTACGCTGGAGTGCGTTGGAGGAGAAGCTCTTCTGAGCCTCCGCGCCCCCCCCCTGCTCCGTCGATGTCCGTGAGCGCGCCCGACGCGGTCGACCGCCGCGACGACAACCTGAAGATCGTGCGGGTGATCCGGACCATCAACGTGGTCGCTCTGCTGGCGACGGCGTGCCTGCTCTTCGGGGTCGCGGTCGCGCCGACGACGTCGGACGTCGGGCTGGTGTTCCTCGCGTGGCTGACCGTGTTCGGAAGCGGCGCGGTGTGGCTCGACCACAAGCTCCTCGACGCGGCGCTCGCGGTGCGCGGAGACATTCGGGTCCTCGAACTCTTCTCCCGTCGCGGACGGCGGGGATTGCGGGAGGATCCGGACGCCTACTTCAGCGCCGAAGACCACGCTCGCTTCCGCAAGTGGTACCGGACCGTCGTCGTGTTCGTTGGCGCCGCAGTGGTGGTCCTGACCGCGCTGACGGCCGCCACGACCGCCGACGACGTGCGCGAGTTGTGGGCCGTCATGGTGCAGCCCGAGGGCCAGTGGTGGGAGGCGCGATGAGTCGGCGAGCGCGGCGACGCCTGCTCCTCGGTGTCGCGATCGGCGCCGCCCTCGCCTGGGCGAGTCTCGAGCTCGCCGCGATGGTCCCACGGTCGCTCGCCTCGTTGGACTCGGCCGATCCGCATCTGTACACGACGAGCCCGGGCAACGGGGTTCGCGTCTCGTTCGTGGAGACGGGCCGGACACGGGTTCCCGGGTATCGTCTCGCTCAGGGCCTGGGACTTCGCCAACGCGATGTCGTCTTTCGCGCGATGCTCGTCGAGCACCCGCGCGGGAACCTGCTCTTCGGCACGGGGATCAGCCCGGAGTACCACCTGCCACCCTTCCCGGTCTCGACGCCGTTCTCCTCCATCGACGTCGGCGTTCCCGTGGCCGAGTCCCTGGCCGACGCGGACATCGACCGCATCGTCCTCCCGACACCGCGCTGGTACCACACCGGGGGCCTGGTGCACGGCGACGAGACACCGATCCAGGTCGGAAGCAGCGATCGGTGGATGGCCCTGCGGGGCCCCTGGCCGCGGCGGTTCGCCATCGATCGCGCGCGTGTGTCCGAGTTCTCCGACCGGATCGAGACCGTTCGCTGGCGGCGGGTGCCTCGGCTCGGCATGCGCAAGAGCAGCGACCTATTCCAAGACGGCGCGCTGGTCCTCGTCGCGCTCAAGGGCTCCACGATCGACGAGGTCGGCCTCCTGGTCACCCTGGACTCGGGGCGCCGGATCCTGGTGGTCGCCGATGCGGTCTGGACGATCGAGCAGGTCGAGGATCTGCGGCCGCGCCACCCGGCGTCGACCTGGCTGCTCGACCGGAACCGCATGCAGCTCGCCAACCTGCAGCGACACCTCAACGTGGCGTGGCGGGACCACGAGTTGGAGATCGTCCCGCTCCTCGACGGGGCCGTCGAGGTCCCGCTCTACCCGGAGCGGTGGGACTGACCGCGGGCGGGCGCGAGGCCGGGTAGCGCCTGGACCTCATCGGCCGGAGGACGACCGGTCCCGGCGCCCACTCCATCGGTCACCCCGCTCCCAAGACCTCGTTCGTCTCCGCCGCGCCGGCGAGTCTGTCTCTGCTCGCTATGTCGGTGCAGCGGTGCATTCGTCGAATCCGGGTTCGATCGTCCGCAGGGGGCCACCCCTGCGCAACGATTTTGTTGCGCAACGAATTGGTTGTGGTTACTGTATCAACTGCATGACATTGCGTTGGCAACCGATCTGTTTCACAACGACTCCGTTGAAATGAAGAACATCGTCGGACCGCCTGCGATCGGAGCCGATTTCTTCGATCGACCCATCGAGCGCGAGCTGGTCTGGTCCAAGCTCACGGCCGGGAGCCTGATCGTCACCGCTCCCCGGAGGGTGGGCAAGACGAGTCTCATGTTTCGGCTCGAAACCGAGCCCGCCGCGGGCTGGCGAGTCATCCACTTCAGCGTCGAGAGCGCGAGAACAGCCGCCGAGTTCGTCGGGAAGCTCGTCGCGGCGGTGCGAAAGACCGTGGACGATGCGTGGTGGACCGGGTCGGCGCTGCGAGACCTCGTCGACGGTGTCTTCCGACGGATCGACCGGGTCGACCTCAAGCTGGTCGCTCTGGAGGTCGGCGACCTCGTCGAGGACCGGTGGGAGCGAACCGCCCACGAGCTGATCTCCCGTCTCGCGTCGGATACCGGCGTCAGGACGGCGATCATGATCGACGAATTCCCGTTCTTCGTAGACCGGTTGGCGACCGACGGAGGGCGAGAGGCAGCGAGCCACTTCGTGCACTGGTTCCGCGAGCTCCGGCAGGCCGTCGACACGACAACGAATCCGGTCCGCTTCCTGCTCTACGGCTCCGTGGGCCTGGACTCCGTGCTCTCGCGCCACCGGCTGACGGGGGCGGTCAACGATCTCGATGTCCTCTCGATCGGCCCGCTCGACGAAACCGAGGCGACACGGTTCCTGGCCGAGCTCTCGGCGGGCGAATCGGTGCCGCTGCCGCCCGATGCCCGGGACCGCCTACTCGAGCGCCTTGCGCATTGGTACATCCCGTTCCACCTCCAGCTCGCATTCTCGAAGCTGAAGGATGGATACATCCGCACCAAGGCCCCTCCGACCGCGGCGGCGGTCGATCGAGTCTTTGAAGAGGAGCTGCTCAGCCCGGCTGCGCGCAAGCACTTCGAGCATTGGTGGCAGCGCCTCGACATGGCGCTTCCCGGCGAGGCCGCGCGTTTCGCCCGCCGGGTGCTGACGGCAGCCGCGCAGCCCGAAGGCGTTGCGGCGAACACCGTCGACCTCGCAGCGGTCGGATCACCCATCATCGGCGCACCGGCCGGCCTCGACAAGCAGCAACGACGCGATGTCGAGAGCCTGTTGCTTCACGACGGCTATCTGGTCCGCGACGGGCATCGGCTACGCTTCGCGTCTCCGTTCCTCGCCCGTTGGTGGCGTCATTGGTACCCGGTGGGGGAGTGATGGCGGTTCCGGCCTACAACCCCGGCTTGATGTCGCCCGAGGAGCTCGAGTATCTCTTCGTGGTGCGACACGCAGAGCTGGCGGTGTTGGAGACCGTGCTCGACGACTTCGCCACCGGCGAAAGTCGGCAGCATGCGTACGTGGTCGGCCAGCGCGGGATGGGCAAGACGACCCTTCTGCTCCGCTTGTGTCACCGTTGCGGTGAAGACGGACGGTGGCCGTCGCTGGTCCCGGCGATGGTCGCGGAGGAGTCCTACGGGGTGGGTGACCTCGCCGACTTCTGGATTCTCCTGGCGACGAGCTGCGCGGAGGTGCTCGGTCCATCGCTCATGGAGCGCGTGCAGGCGCTCGAGGTTGCGCTTGCCTCCGATGCCGACCGCCTGGCCGAGTCGGTCCTGGCGGAGATCAAGCGAGCTGTCCGGGAAACGAGCGGGCGCCTGGTCGTGTTCGTCGACAACTTCGACGAGATCCTCGAGAAGGTCGCCGAGGACTCTGCACATCGGTTGCGGGAGGAGTTGCAGGAGAACCCGAACATCCTGCTGATCGCGGCGTCGTCGAGGGCGGCCCAGGCGACCTACGACTACCGAGCACCCTTCTACGACTTCTTCCGAGTGCTCACGCTCCAGCCATTGGAGATCGAGGAGGTCCGCGCGTTGCTCGTCGTCGACGATTCGGCCGACACGAGTGCGAGGGTGGAGCGGACCCTCGGACGGCGGCCAGAGCGTGTCCACGGCATCCTGAGACTCACCGGCGGCAACCCCCGGCTCGTCGTGCTCGCGCGCCGACTGGTACGCGACTCTCCGCTGGCCGGCGTCCACGACGATCTCCGCGGTCTGTTGGACGACGTCACGCCCTACTACAAGCACCTAGTCGACGACCTGCCGGCCCAATGTCAGCGCGTCTTCCATGCCCTTGCCAGCCGCTGGGAACCGGCAGCGGCGGGAGACCTTGAGACGCCCCTACGCCTGCCCCGGAACCAGATCAGCGCCCAGCTGTCGCGGCTGAGCCGGGACGGCTGGATCCAGGAGGTCCCGGAGGCCCCGGGTCGCGGGACGACGTACCGGGTGGCGAGCCGCCTCTTCAACCTCTTCTACCTGATGCGGTTCCGCCGGAGCGAGCGGGAGCGGCTTCGCTGGTGGGTCGTGTTCGTCGAGTCGTTCTACGGGCGCGACGAGGGCCACCGCTCGGTCATCCCGTATCTGCGGGAGGTGGAGACAACCGACGGTCCGACCCGCGTTGACCTGCTGCGCGAGGCTATCGACTCGACCTGGTGCATGTCGGAGCCGAGGTCAGCCCAGCGCGCTCGCTCTCTGATACTCTCTACGGCGCTCGACACGGGCGCGGTCGACGCCGTCGAGGCGATTCTCTCATCTCTCCCCCCAGCACACCGGGAGTCCGCGGCATCATCGCCGCCGGCGCGCCTCGATTCTGTCCGGCGCATGATCCTGGACGCGTCTCGACCGGATGACGGGTCGTGGAATGCCGAGGAGTTCGACGATCTCGTTCGTCAATGCGTGTCGATCTCGGTCGAGACCAAGGAGGCGATCGCACGCGGGATCGCATCGGTTTCGGAAGACCAAGTGGTCGAGCTTCGGAGTGTCTTGCAGCGAGAGCTGCGCGCGCTATCCGCTGCGATGGACCCAGAGCTTCTCGAACGATGGCGGACAGCCTGTGGGTCGGGGCGTCTGGGAGCGACCAATGATGTCGGTGAACAGGCGTCCGCGCTCGACGGGCTCGTGTTCGACGGCGTCGACTGCGACCCCCGTGACAGATCGCTTCTGGCGTTCCTCTGGGGATCGGACGGACAGCAAGCATCCGAGGAAGGTCGTGCCGAGGACGCTGAGATGGCCTTCCGACGCGCCATCGAGTCGGACCCGGCGGACGCGAGGCTCTGGAACAACCTGGGCTACCTCCTCGAGAACCACCTCGCCCGACACGACGAGGCCGAGGCGGCATTCCGACGCGCTATCGAGTTGAACCCGGAGGAAGCGCCCCAGTGGAACAACCTGGGTAACCTCCTGAAGAACCATCTGGCCCGATACGACGAGGCCGAGGCGGCATACCGGCGAGCCATCGAGTCGGACCCGGCTGAAGCAACTCCGTGGTTCAACCTGGGGTGCCTGCTGGCGAACCACATGGTTCGCTTCGATGACGCAGAGGCTGCCTACCGACGCGCAATCGAGCTGGACCCGGCGGAGGTGAAGGCCAGGAACAACCTGGGCCGTCTGCTCCAGGACCACTTGGCCCGATACGACGACGCCGAGGCGGCATACCGACACGCAATCAAGGCGGACCCCGAGGAAGCGTATCCTTGGTACAACCTCGGGGACCTGCTCCAGGACCGCCTGACCCGATACGATGAAGCCGAAGCGGCATACCAACGCGGCATCGAGCTGGGCCCACCGGACGCGAAGGCGTGGAACAACCTGGGCAGCCTGCTGGAGACTCACATGGCGCGGTTCAACGAGGCCGAGGATGCCTACCGCCGCGCAATCGAGATCGACCCGAACGACGCGAAGCCCCGGAGAAACCTGGCCGCGCTGCTTGACCGGCTAGGGCGGACCTCGGAGGTCGAGCAGGCACTCCGTGGGCTCGTTGAAGTGGACTCGCACTCGCACTCGGCACTCAATTCTCTCGCGTGGCATCTCGTGTGCCATGCGAACTCCCCCGCCAAATGGAGTGAGGCGACCTCCCTCGCCGGAGAGGCGGCCTCGGCGGCGCCCGAGGACGCCGCTATCCGCCATACGCTCGCGACGGCCCTCCTCGGCGCCGGAGAGGAGGAACGGGCCATCGAGGCAGCGAAACGCTACTACCGCGACGCCGACGCAGAGCATCTCGAGCACAGCGGCGGCGACGCTATCGCTCTCGCGGTTCGCCTGTGCCAGGCGGGGCGGAAAGCCGAAGTGCTCGACGCGATCCGGGAGTCGCCGGTGCCGGGATTCTGGGCCCCGGTCGAGCTTGCGCTCCGCATGAGAACCACGGATGACCGTTCCCTCATGGCCGCGGCTCCCCTCGAGATCGCCGACTCGGCCCGAGAGTTCCTCGCGCGGGTCGATGGTGAGGAGTCCGACGCCGAGTAGAGAGCAGACGATTCGCGTCACTCCACCCGGACACGCCACAGGTAGTAGGGCGGCAAGCGACGATCCTCGCCAGCGAGGACCAGCGGCATCCGGTGGAGCTGGTTCGACGTGAAGTAGACCCAGCCGTCTCCCGGAGCCTCGCAGGCCACCGGGAAGGACATGCGCGGGTCGGCCGCCACCGTCGTCGTCTCGCCGTCGACCGTGCGGGCGACGACGGCGGCGTTCTCGACGTCGGTCATGTACACCGTGCCGTCGGGCCCCGTGCAGATCCCGTCGGTGATCGGCTTGTCGAACGCGACCGTGACGGCGGCCCCGCGGGCGGTGTCGTCGAGCAGCTCGTCACGCACGGCGATCGTCGGGATCCGATAGAGCACGCGCCCGGTCATCGGCCCGTAGAGCAGGTGCTCGCCGTCCGGATCGAGGGCGATGGCGTTGGCGGCCACTCGCCAGACGACCGGTCCGTCGGGTCGGTGCAGCATGACGGTCTCCCCGTCGATCACCATCTCGTCGGCCCCGTCGGGGGTCACGGACGCGTGTCCGTCGAGGGCGCGCCACGCGCGGTCGCGCGGGATCTCGAACGCGATCAGGCTCGGAGCACCGCCCATGCCCGATTGGGTCACGTAGGCGAAGCCGTAGGGCTCGTCGACGACGATGTCGTTCAAGAAGGAGGCGCCCGGAGGCGCGATCTCGGGGTCGAAGACGTAGCGGAACGCCTCGCTGTCCGACGTGGTGTCGATGACGACGATCTTCGGCGCCCCGTCGGCAGCCGGCCCGAGATCGACGCGGCCGTTGTCGAGGATCCAGAGGCGACCACGAGAGTCGGCATGAATGCCGTTGACCGAGTGCAGGGTGCCGGGCCCCGCGTCGAGTTCGTTGGCCGCGCCGTCCGGGTAGGCGACCAGCTCGCCATCGATCACCTCGGCGACCGTGAACGCCCCGGGTTCGACCCAGCGCGGGAGCGAGACGAAGACCCGGTCGCCGACGACCGCGACTCCGGAGGGCATGCGGTCGAGCTCCGCGACGACCTCGAGCGTCCCGACCGCCGGTGTCGCCGGGGCCGGCGGCGCGGCCTCCGTCTGGAGGTGGGCGGCGTGGTCGACTTCGGAGCCCAGCGCCGCCGACGCTTGCTCCTCGGCACCACCGCCGCACGCTCCGCAGAGCGCCGTGGCGAGCAGGAGCGGGAACGCGAGGGAACGCGAGGGCCGGGCCGTCGCATCGAGACGAGGACGAGAGGGGGTGTCGAACATAGCTGAGCGGAGCGGGTGTTGGTGCGAACCGAGGGCCTTGGTATCCTGCCCCCGCGCGCCAGGTGACCCGGAGCGCGGTCGGGCGGCCGCGCCTGGCGGCCCCGCGGAGATTCCCCCGACATGCCCGGAACATCAAGGAACCCAGACCGGCTCCGGGACACCGTGTACCCCGCGCCCGGCGCGCATGGAGGCGACGGTCGGCGCGAGCAACGCACCGGCCGCGACATGCGGGGGCGACGCGGCATCGCGTTGTTTCTGGCGGCCGCAGCTTCCGTGGTCCTCACCGGCTGCCCCGACATTCCCGACCTCGACGCGCTCCCCGGTGGGGTCAGCGGATCGCAGCCGAGCTGGTGCGGCGCGGTCGAGCTGGTGTTCGAGGTCCGCTGCAACGGCTGCCACGGAGAGAACCCGACCGGCGGCGCGCCCGTCTGGATGCGTCTCGACCGCTACGACGACAGCGGCAGGCTCGGCGCGGCGACGATGGCCGATTCGGTCGCGCGCGAGGTCGAGGCGGGACGCATGCCGCCGACCGACTCGCCGTCGGGGGAGATCACCGAGTCGGCGGCTCGTCTCCTGGTCGGGTGGGCCGCTGCCGGCGCCCCGCGGGGAGACTGCAACGGCGAGCTGGACGCGGGCGTCGACGCGGTCGGCGATGGAGACGCTGGCGACACGACGGACGACGGCTCCACCGCCGACGCGGACGCCGACATCGACGGGTTCGAGATTCCGGATCTGGCGGCGCCGGCGCCGACGCTGGTCGAAGTGTCCGAGCAGGTCTTCCAGACCGCCTGCACACCTCACCACGTCGATCGCCCGAGTGGCGGGCTCTCCCTCGCGTGGAGCGACACGCTGTACGACGACCTGCTCTCGCCGAGCGTCCAGAACCCGCCGATGCCACGCGTGACCCCGGGGAACCTCGAGGAGAGTTACCTCTGGCAGAAGCTGAACGACACCCACGAGTCGGTCGGTGGCTCCGGGAACTGGATGCCCATCGGAAACCCCCTGGACGAGCGGCGGCTCGCGATCGTGCGGCGGTGGATCGAGGGAGGCGCCTTGGAGTAGTGCTCTTGCTCACAATTCCCGAACACACCTGCGTCGCCGGGAGCACCAGCGGTCCGGATCGGAGCGCCCGGCCACACCGACGTGCCCGATCGGCCTCGCGAGGGTGATCGGCGGTGGTGAACAGGAGCGATGGTCGGGTCCCTCGACGTGGGGCACCGCGCGTGCGACAAGGGCGGCGCTGGACCCTCGGCCCCGATCGCGACGCAAGCCCCGCGCCCCCTCCGTGTCCACGCGCTCGCTCAAGTTGAAGAAACCGCTCGAGGACGCGATCCGGAGCGGACACCCGTGGGTGTTCGCCGACGCCGTGGCGATCCCGCCGGACCTCGAGGCCGGCGATGTCGTCGACCTGCGCGGCCGAAACGGCGCTTTCGTCGCCCGCGGCACCGTCGAGCCGGACTCGGCGCTCGCCTTTCGCGCGTGGACCCTGCGAGACAGTGAGCCGATCGACGCACGCCTCGTCCAGCGGCGCCTGGCCCAGGCCGCCGCGCTGCGCTCCGAGGTGATCCCGCCCACAGTCACCGGGTATCGGCTGTGCAACGGTGAGAACGACGGCATTCCCGGGCTCCACTGCGACCTCTACGACGGTGTGGCGTCCCTGCGAACCGACGGCGAGCTGGGCGTGGTCTGGGAGCCGACGTTCATCGACGCGGTACAAGCCGTCGCCGAGCCGTCGGCCGTCGTCGTGCGCAACCCGCGCGTCGACGACGGACGCCCGCGCGTCGTGCGCGGCACCGTGCCCGACGAGATCGTGATCACGGAGGGCGACCGCCGGTTCGCCGTCGACGTGATCGCCGGCCAGAAGACGGGCTTCTTCCTCGACCAACGGGTCAACCGGGACCGGGTCGCCTCGGTGGCCGCCGGTCGCGACGTACTGAACCTCTTCGCCTACACGGGGGGGTTCTCGGTGGCCGTGGCCCTCGCCGGAGCCCGGCGTGTCACGACCGTCGACATCGCGGCACCGGCCGTCGACGCCGCGCGACGCAACTTCGCGCTCAACGACATCGACCCGCGCGATCACGCGTTCGTAGCCGCCGACGCGTTCGGAGTATTGGCGGCGGTCGCCGACGGGGGCCGCGAGCACGACCTGATCGTCGTCGATCCGCCCTCGTTCGCACCGCGACGCAAGAGCCTGAAGCGGGCGCTCGGTGCGTATCGCAAGCTGAACACCCTCGCGATCGGGGCACTGCCGCCCGGCGGCTGGCTCGCCACGGCGAGCTGTTCCGGACACGTCCGGCGGACCGACTTCCTCGGGGTCGTCGCCGCGGCGGCTCGCGACGCCGGGCGGCGCCTGGCCATCATCGACGTCGCGGGCGCCGGCCCCGACCACCCGACCCGACCCGGGTTCCCCGAGGGCAACTACCTCGACTTCGTGCTGGCGCGGGTCGCGGAATGACGCGCATGGAGAGACAGTGAAGCGAGACGACGTATTCGACGTTCGAGTCGAAGGATTGGATGCGCGCGGGTTCGGAACGGCGGAGGTCGACGGACGGACGGTGCGCGTCCCGGGAGGCGCCACTGGAGACGATCTGCGCGTGCGCATCGAGGCGGTGAGCCGACGCGACGGCGCCGCGTGGGCGAAGATCGTCGACGAGCGTCGGCGAGGGACGGACTTTCGGCGGCCGCCGTGCCACCACGCGGCGCCGCTGCGGGGTACCTGCGGCGGTTGCGCGTTGATGCAGGCGACGGCCGACGCGCAGCGAGCCGCGAAGAGCCGCGCCGTGGCTGACGCGCTGGGCGATCTGGTCACCGAGCCGGTGACGGTGCAGGCGTCGGAGCGCGAGCTGGGCTACCGAAACCGGACGAACCTGCTCGTCTGGCGGTCGACGAGCGGCGTCGTCCACTTCGGGTCGCGGGCGCCGCGAACGGGCACACCGGCGAAGATGGACGGCTGCGTCGTGCTCGCACCGCCACTGGCCGACGTCGCCCGAGCCGCGACGGCGGTGGCCCGGGAGCAGGCGGTGCCGATCTGGCCTGACCCGGCCGGGCTGCGGTGGGTGTCACTGCGCGCAAACGCCGAAGGCGCGACACTGGTGGAACTGATCGCCGGAGAGCGGACAGCACCGTGGGTGGGCCGGCTCGCCGCGGCGATCGCGCAGATTCCCGGTGTGGTCGGCGTAAGCGCGTCGGGCAACGCGGAGCGCGGCAACGCGATCCGGGTGGGGCCACCGATCGGGTGCGTCGGCGAGACGACGATCCCGCTCTCGCTGGCGGGTTTCGAGTTCCCGGTCGCCACGAACATGTTCGCCCAGCTCAACCTCGAGGTCGCCGACCGGATGGCGCGGCGCGCGGCGGAGCTGGCCGGCTCGGTCGAGACGATCTGGGACCTGTACGCGGGCATCGGTGTGCTGGGCATTGCCGTCGCGGCGGCGACCGGGGGACGGCTCTTCGGAGCGGAGTCGGCGACGGACGCGACCGAAGTCGCTCGGGGCGTCGCGATTCGTGCCGGTATCGATGCCGAGTTCGTGCGCGCGGACCTCGACGAAGGACCGCCGCCCGACTGGCCGGCGCCCGACGTCGTCGTCGTGAACCCCCCGCGACGGGGGTTGGACCGCGCCGTGGTCGAGCGCCTGATCGCGATGCGGGCACCGGTCTTGTACATGAGCTGCGATCCGGGCTCGTTCGCGCGGGACGCCCGCCGCCTGCGCGACGCAGACTTCCGCGTGGCCCACGTGGAGGCGCACGACATGTTGCCACAGACCCCGCATGTCGAGCTGTTGGTGCGGATCGAGCCCCCCCTTTCGCCCGCGCCCTCGCCGTCGTAAAGAGACCGAAACCTCCGAAGGCCCGGAGTTGGAGATGCCCCCCCCGCCCAAGACCGAGTCCACGGACCGCCGCTCGATCTCGAAGTCGAGCCCGGTGTCGGGTGAGCCACTCGGTGAGTTCCCGATCGCGACGGCCGCCGAGGTGAACGCAGCAGTCGTTCGTGCGCGGGATGCGGCTCCGGGATGGCAGGCGATCCCGGTGGATCGGCGCATCGAGATCCTGGGGCGCTTGAAGGAGATCATGCTCGAGCGCGGCGAGGAGTATGCGCGCCGGGTCAGTGAGGACACGGGCAAGCCCCTGGTCGATTCGCTGCTGACCGAGCTGATGGCAGTTCCCTTCTACCTCGACTACTACGCCCGCCTCGCCCCGCGACTGCTGCGAACCAAGCGGGTCTCGACCCCGCTGCTCTTCTTCCCGAAGACGAGCTACATCCAGCATTTCCCGATGGGGGTGATCGGGATCATCTCGCCTTGGAACTTCCCCTTTCAGCTGACGATGGTCCCGGCGGTGAGCGCACTGATCGCGGGGAACACGGTGGTGATCAAGCCGTCGGAGGTCACGCCGATCACCGGCGAGATCATCCGGGAGATCTTCGACGCGGTGAAGCTGCCGGTCGGGGTGGTCGAGGTCGTGCAAGGTGACGGAACGACCGGCGCTGCGTTGACGGCGGCGGACATCGACAAGATCTTCTTCACCGGCTCGGTCGCGACCGGGCGCAAGGTGATGGAGGCCGCGGCGAAGCGGCCGATTCCCGTGGAGTTGGAGCTCGGCGGCAAGGACGCGATGATCGTCTGCCACGACGCCAACCTGAGCCGCGCGGCGAAGGCGGCGGTGTGGGGCGGACTGCTCAACGCCGGCCAGATGTGCACGTCGGTCGAACGAATCCTCGTCG
The DNA here is from genome assembly GCA_964520965.1 of uncultured Myxococcales bacterium. GTDB lineage: Bacteria > Myxococcota_A > Bradymonadia > REDH01 > REDH01 > CAZFPM01. Next base: position 5,927 of record CAZFPM010000107.1, on the reverse strand, counting down.
TCGACGCTGTTCACGACCGCTTCGTCGAGCTGCTACACCGCGAGGCCGACCGCGTCCGGGTGGGCGCTCCGGACGAGTACGCGGACATGGGGCCGGTGACGATGGCGGGGCAGCTCGAGACGATCGAACGGCACGTCCGCGGTGCGGTCGAAGCCGGCGCCCGCGTGCTGACGGGCGGCAAGCGTTTCGAAGGCCCGGGGCAGTTCTACCCGCCGACGGTCCTGACGGGCGTGACGGAAGATATGGAGATCTACTGCGAGGAGACGTTCGGACCGGTGTTGCCGGTGGTGCGCGTACGCGACGAGGACGAGGCGGTACGCATGGCCAACGACCATCAGTACGGCCTGACGGGCTCGGTGTGGACTTCGGACAAACGGCGCGGCCTGAAGCTGGCGCAGCGGATGGTCGCCGGACAGATCTGCGTGAACGAAGTCGTGATCTCGGTCGGCAACTTCGCGCTCCCCTTCGGTGGGGTGAAGGCGAGCGGTATCGGCCGCTACCACGGGCCGGAGGGTCTGCTCACGTTCACGCATCAGAAGGCGATCATGGTCAGCGGCGACGGCGTCGACCACGAGCCCTTCTGGTTCCCCTACCGGGACAAATACGAGGATATGCGGACGATGTTCCGGGGCCTGGTGTCCGGAAACCTGCCCCAGGCGCTGATGGCCAAGGCCCGCCTCACCAAGATCACGAAGGCAGCGGACGAATCGTGACCCAACCCCTGATCATCGGAATCGCTGGCGGCACCGGTAGCGGAAAGACCACCGTCGCCAGCCAGATTCGTAAAGCGCTCCCTCCCGGGTATTGCGCGATCATCGACCACGACGCGTATTACCGCGACCTGTCCCATCTGCCCTTCGAGGAGCGGGTCAAGGTCAACTTCGACCACCCCGACTCCCTGGAGAACGAGCTCCTGTGCACGCACCTGGAGACGCTCCACGAAGGAGCGGCGGTCGCGAAGCCGATGTACGACTTCACGATCCACTGCCGTGGGGAGGAGACCGTCCTGATCGAGCCGTGCCCGGTGATCGTCGTCGAGGGCATTCTCGTGCTCGCCGACCCGAACATCCGGCGGATCCTCGACGTGAAGATCTACGTCGAGACCGACTCCGACGTCCGGGTCATCCGCCGGATTCGGCGAGACATGGCCGAGCGCGGCCGCGAGTTCGACGACATCCGGGAGCAGTACTACCGAACGGTGCGACCCATGCACATCCGATTCGTCGAGCCGAGCAAACGGCACGCCGACATCATCCTGCCCGAGGGCGGCGAGAACCAGGTCGCGATCGGCCTCGTCGTCCGGGCACTGGCAGGAGCTAGCGGATGAGCGTCGTGCTGCGAGACCGGTGCGGCCGAAGGGTGACGAACCTGCGGGTGTCCGTCACCGACCGCTGCAATCTCCGTTGCCGATATTGCATGCCCGAGGATTGGGACGGCTTCGTGCCGCGGGATCAGATCCTCTCGTTCGAGGAGATCACCCGCACGCTGCGCGTCGCCTCCCTGCTCGGGGTCGACCGCGTGCGGCTGACCGGGGGCGAGCCGCTCCTCCGACGCGGACTCGCGGACCTGATCGCGATGATCAAGCGCGACACCGACGTGCGCGACGTCGCGCTGACGACCAACGCCCTGCTGCTCGGTCGGCAAGTCGACAAGCTGGTCGACGCCGGGCTCGACCGCATCAACGTCAGCCTCGACTCGCTCCGGCCGGATCGCTTCGAGTACGCGACCCGCTTCGACCTCCTCGAAGAGACCTGGGAGGGCATCCGGGCTGCCAGCGACGCGGGTTTCCGGCAGATCAAGATCAACACGGTCATCGTCTCCGACTTCAACCACGACGAGCTCGACGAGTGGCTGGAGCTGACCCGAGAGCGGGATCTCATCGTCCGCTTCCTCGAGGTCATGCCGATCGGCGAGGGTGCAGGCGTGCGTCGGCTCGGCGGGTTCTTCGACCTCACGGCGGCCCGTCGACGCCTGGCCGACAAATACGGCCTGGAGCCTGCCGAAGTCTCGGGCAACGGCCCCGCCCGCTACTGGCGGATTCCCGGAGCCCCCGGACTCGTCGGTTTCATCACTCCGCTGTCCGACAAATACTGCGACACCTGCTCGCGCTTCCGTCTGACGTCGACGGGACAGCTCCGCGCGTGCCTCGCCTACGACATCGAGGTGGACATCTCCGAGGCGATCCGCGAGGGGGACGAAGAGCGGATCTACCAGGGCTTCCTCGAAGCCGCCGCGACGAAGCCCGACGGCCACGAGTGGTCGGTCGGCCAGGTCACCCGAACCGGAATGTCCTCCCTCGGCGGTTGATCATCCGCCCGACGAGCCGCCCGACGATAGCGGCGTCTCGTTGCCGAAACCGAAGACTCCAGCCCATCCTTCGCGACTCGAGCAGGCCATGATCCGCACCACAATCGAGTATTACGGCGGCCTCAAGTCCGCTGTCGGGACCCGTCAGGAGATCCTGGAAGTCCACGGCGACGAGCCCACGATCGCCGACGTCGTCGCGGCCGCCGTAGCGGCACACCCCTACATCGAAGGGGCGTTGAGAGGTGTCGCCATCGCGCTGGGAGACCAACTCGTCCCCCGTGACCAGGCGGTCGCCGACGGCGACACCGTCGCCCTGCTCCCACCGGTTTGCGGCGGCTGACCCGACCCGAGCCACGACACCCCCTCGACCCATGACTGCGCCAGACCGGCGCGGTGCCATCGGTCTGCCCCAATCCGCGCCTCCCGGCGCCCGAACAAGACATTGCCGACCATGAGCGAACCAGACATCCGACGCTGGATCACCGAAGAGCCACTCGACCTGTCCGCGCTCCTCGACGAGACCGAGGACGAGTCCACGGGCGGGCTCGTCGTGTTCGTCGGCACCGTCCGGTGCACGAACGAGGGCCGCCCGGTCACCGGGATGACCTACGACGCGCACGTGCCGATGGCCGCAAGGGTCCTCCGTGAGCTCGAAGCGGAGGTCGTGCGGGATTACGAGGTCCGCCAATGCCGGATCGTCCACCGGATCGGCCCCATGGATCTCGGCGTCCACTGCGTCTACGTCGTCGTCCGTGCCCCCCACCGGGCCGCGGCCTTCCGGGCCGCAGAGTACGCGATCGACACGCTGAAGGACCGGACGCCGATCTGGAAGGAAGAGCATTACGTTGACGGCGACAGTCGGCACCTCGACGGGGTCCCGCTGAAGACCCCCTGACGCCCAAGGCCAGCGCCCCGCTACGAGAGGAGACGATGCGGAACATCACGCACAAAATCGAGACGAAGCGAACCGCCGCCGCAGAGGCGTTCATCCACGTGCCGTCACACCTGATCGATGTTGTCCGGTCGCGAAAGACCGAGAAGGGCGATGCCCTCGAGGTCGCACGCGTGGCCGCGGTCATGGGGGCGAAGAAGACCTGGGAGATCATCCCTTTCTGTCACCAGATCCCGATGAGCCGGGTCGATGTGCACTACGCCTTCGAGGCCGACGGCATTCGGATCACCGTGACCTCGGACGCGATCGCGCAGACCGGGGTGGAGATGGAGTCGATGACGGCGGCAGCGGTCTGCGCGCTGACCCTCTACGACATGCTCAAGCCCTACGACGCAACGGTGGAGATCGGCCACGTCAAGCTGCTGTCGAAGACGGGGGGCAAGTCCGACTTCGTCGACCGCTTCGACCCGGCGATCCCCGTGGCCGTGCTGGTCGTCAACTCCCTGGTCGCCAGCGGAGAGAAGGATGACGCGGCCGGACGCCGGGTGGTCGAGCGACTCGAAGCCCTCGGGTTCGTCGATCTCGCGGTCCACGAGGTGATCGGCGAAGACGCCGCGCTCGTGGGCGCCCGGGTGGCCGCCCTGTCGGAGACCCACGAGCTGGTGCTCACCGTCGGCGGCACCGGCGTCGGGATCGGCGATGTGGTCGTCGACGTGGTCACCGAGCTGCTCGACCGGGATCTTCCGGGCATCATGGAAGCCGCCCGCCATCACGGGCAGCGCCGCACCCCGCGCGCCCTCATGTCGGGCGGGGTTGCCGGGCTCCGGGGCGACGCGCTGGTCATCACGCTCCCCGGCAGCACCGGCGGGGTCGAGGATACGCTGGACGCGCTCCTGCCCAACGTGCTCCACGTCGTCCGCTCGATGCGCAAGGATCCGCACCGGGAGCGGGCATGATCACGGTCGAAGAGGCGTTCGCCGCGTACGAGCGGGAGATCGCACCGCTGGGCGTCGAGACGATCCCGGTGGCCGATGCCCTGCACCGGGTGCTCGCCGAGGACGGCCGATCGCGGGTGGACCTGCCGCCTTTTCCGCAGAGCGCGATGGACGGCTACGCGGTTCGTGCGGCGGAGTTGTCGGCGGCCGCGGGCGCGGCGCCGGTGCGGCTTCCCGTCGTCGCGACGGTGGCGGCGACCGGGCTCGACGAGATCCCGACCCTCGCCCCGGGCACGTGCGCGCGGATCTTCACCGGTGGACACGTGCCCACCGGGGCGACCGCCGTGGTGATGCAGGAGAAGGTGGAGCGCGACGGCGATTTCGCGTCGTTCACCGCGCCGACCGAGCCCGGCAAGGACATCCGCGATCGCGCCGAAGAGGTGGCCGCGGGTGCGACGGTATGCGACGCCGGAGCCCGGCTCACGCCAGGGCGAATCGGGGCCCTGGCCGCCGCGGGTGTCGGCCGCGTGATCGTGCGCCGGGCACCGCGGGTTCGCGTCCTGGTCAGCGGTGACGAGGTCGTCGCGGCCGATGCGGAGCTCCGTCCGGGCGAGGTCTTCGACTGCAACACACCGATGGTCGCGTCATGGCTGCGCGCGCGCGGACTCGCCGACGTGACGGTCTCGCCGATTCCCGACGTGGAGGCCGAGGTCGCCGCGTTCGTCGCGGCGGCGCTCGACGACGCCGACCTGGTGATCACGACCGGCGGTGTGTCGGTCGGCGACAAGGATTTCATCATCGGCGCCGCGCGTGCCGCAGGCGTGCGCGACGTGTTCTGGAAGGTGGCACAGAAGCCCGGTAAGCCCGTCTATTTCGGGCGCCGCGACGACGCCTGTCTGCTCGGCCTGCCGGGCAACCCGGCGGCCGTCTTCGTGGGCCTCGTGGCCCATGCGTCACGGGTGCTCGATCGACTCGAGGGAGCCGACCGGATCGGCCCGGCTCTTCTCCCCGGATGCCTGGCCTCGCGCGCCAAACGGTCGTCTGGTCGAGATGTTTGGTTCCGGTGTCGGGCGACTCCGGGCGACGACGGACTGGTCCGCCTGTCTGCACTGACCGGCCAAGCGTCGCACATGTTGTCGAACCTGTCGGAGTGTACGGCGCTGGTGCTGATCCCGAGCGGCGAGGGCTGGCTGGAGCCGGGCGCTTCTGTCTTCTGGTCGCCGATCTGACGGGCAGGCGATCGCGGGCGCCTCGTTGCACGGTGGCCCACGCGATCGCGTCCGCGGTTTCGGCCTGACAGCGGACGTCGATCGGCGGGGTGCGGCACTGCGGGACGATCCGGTCTTCGTGCGTTGTTGGGGACCCCCCCGCAACTGTGTGTGATCTACAACACGCGGCCACGCAGTGACGTGCCACGAATCGTCCGGGGCACGAAAGTGGCACGACAGGGATCACTTCTCGTGTGGTCGTTTTGGGGACGTGTTTGCGTTTGATCAACGTCCTGGTTCGGCGACTCCCGACATGCGGCACGAACGATGCATCGCACGGCTGCGCCAGGTCAATTCCGGCGTGTCTGTGCTTGCCGGAGCAGCATACCGACGCGTCTCACCTGCTGACGGGAGTGTTAGCGATGAAGAGGACGTTGGTGCTTTTGCTCGCAACGACTTTGCTCACCTTCGGGTGCGGACAGGAAGGTCCGGCCGGTGAGGACGGCGCCGAAGGGGCGCCGGGTGAACAGGGTGCGCCCGGAGAGGACGGTGCGCCCGGAGAGGACGGTGCGCCCGGAGAGGACG
>CAZFPM010000106.1:7276-18857 GCA_964520965.1 uncultured Myxococcales bacterium | reverse complement strand
CGTAGTGGCGGTAGTAGTAATAGTAGTGGTAGCCGTTCTGGCGGCTGTTCAGGTCGACGTCGTTGAGCACCGCGCCGACGATGTTCGAGTTCACGGCGCTCAGCAGGGCGACCGCCTTGCCGATCAGCTCCTTTCGCGTGACCGACGACCGGATCACCAACAGCACGCCGTCGGCGATGGAGCTGAGGATCGTCGCGTCGGTGACCGGCGCCACCGGGGGCGAGTCGAAGATGACCCGGTCGTAGTTCTGCGCGAGCTTGTCGATCACCTCGCGGAACCGGTCGGACTCCATGAGCTCGGCCGGGTTCGGGGGAACCGGGCCGCTCGTCAGGATGTCGAGGTTCGGAATCGGCGTGCGCCGGACCGCGGTGCGGGCTTCCACACCATCGACCAGGATGCTCGTCAGACCGACGTCGTTCGTCCAGTCGAACACCGTGTGCACGCGCGGGCGACGCATGTCGGCGTCGACCAGGAGGATACGCGTCCCTGACTGTGCCATCACGGTCGCGATGCTCAAGCTCGTGGTGGTCTTGCCCTCTCGCGGACCGGGCGAGGTGACCAGCAGCGTTCGCAGCGGTCCCTCGGTGGCCATGAAGGTCAGGTTGGTGCGAATCGACCGGCACGACTCGGCCACGACTGATTTCGGGTAGTCGTGCGCATAGGTGTCCGGGCTCCATGTCTGCCCACGTGCCGGACCCCGTTTCGTCGGGCGTGACGAGAGGCTCGGCTTGATCCGCGGAATCAGGCCCAGGAACGTGAGCCCGAACTCTCGCTCGAGCGTCTCCTGCGACTTCACGCTGCTGTCGAAGGTCTCCAGAATCAGCGCCACGGCGGTCGCCAGAACCAACCCGAGGCCGAACGCGGCGATGAGCAACGCGAGCTTGTTCGGGGCAATCGGCGCGAGTGGCGGGGCGGCGGCCTCGAGCATCTCGATGTTGTTGTGCTGCGAGTTGCGCGTCAGCTCGATCTCCTTGCGTCGATTGGCGATCATGTCGAAGAGTTCGCGGTTCGCCTCCGCCTCACGCACGAGCGCGCCGTAGGTGACCTCGTGGGTCCCCAAGCGCTGCACCTGTTGCTCGACCGAACCGAGCCGTCGCTCCAGCAGGTTGACGACATCTTCGGCCCGCTCGGCTCGACCGCGATAGCTGTTCAGCACGTTGCCGATCTCGCGCTCCAGCCGTTCTCTCGCCAGCTCCTCGCGCTCGACCACCGAGAGCATCTGTGGGTGCTCGTCGAGGTAGCGGGCTGACAGGGCAATCCGTTCCGCTTCCAGGTCGTAGAGTTCGGCCTTGAGCGACTGAATCAGCGTGTTGTCGACGACCGCCTCGATGTCGGCATCGAGAACGTCACCGTCCGCCAGCACGCTATCGATCTGTCGAACGACGCTGCGGAGTCGGTCAGACTCGAGTCGCGCCTCGGCGAGTTGGGCCGACGTCGTCTCCATCTGAGAGGCGAGGCTCACGTTGCCCGCAAGGTCGACTGCGATCAGGTTGTGGTCGCGGCGGAAATCCACGAGCGCGGCCTCGGAGGCCTCGAGTTCGGTCCGCAGCCCATCGTACTGATCCTCGATCCAGTCCGCCGCGCTGACGGTCGACTCCAACTGCCGCTCCAGGTTCCGCTCGATGTAGACCTCGGCAAGCGTGTTCGCGAGCAGAGCCGCGGTGTCCGGGTTCCCGGCACGGGCGTGAATCATCACCGCGCGCGAGTCCTCGTCCGCCTCGACGGAGACCGCTGCGCGTACCCGCGACCCGGGGTTGGCAACCTCCAGCGCCTCCCTGAGCTCCTCCGGGTCGTCGACGCTGCGCAATCCGAGGAAATCGAGATCGGAGTCGAGGCCGAGCCGAGCGGCCACCTCGTTGGCGATCGGGGTCGACTCGAGGATTCGGAGCTGGGTCTCCCGGTACACTCGACTGCCCCAGTAGCCCTGGTTCCCGCTCGGATCGACCACCGGAGCCACGCCCTGCAGAATCTGCGGGGCGGTGGTCTCGATGACGATGTTCGCCGTCGCCTGGTACACGGACGCGCGCGTCGACGCGTAATACCCACCGCCGACCGTGCACAAGGTGACGACGGTGAGCAACGCCCAGATATGCTTGAGCAACAGTGCGGCGTAGCGCCGGCTATCCCAACCGGGCTCCGGACCACTTGGCGCTTGCTCGATCTCTTCTCTCATCACCGATCACCGGCGTCGGTCAGGGCAGGAGCCGGAAGCTCGGCACGAAAATCGAATCGTTGGGCCAGAGCCGGAAGTTCGGGGCCCGGCCGTTCACGATCTGACGGAAGGGCACGACGATATCGAAGGTCTCATCGTCGACCACGCGGCTCACAACGAGGCGATCATCGGCGGCACTCTGGGTCAATCCCTCTGCCATCGCGATGGCCTCTACCACAGTCAGCTCCGGGGCGTAGGGAAAAACGCCGGGAGCGTTGACTTCTCCGCCGACGACGACCCCGAGCGAGTTCAGCTCGAGCACCGAGCAGGTGACGGCTGGGTTGCGGATGAAGCCGTCGGCGAGCCGCGTGTTGAGTTCCGCTTCGATATCCTCGCAGCTCCGGCCCGAAACGCCGATCTCACCGATCAACGGAAACCGAATCGTGCCCCCCTGGGGGACCCGATACTCGTTCGACATCTCGGGCTCCTGATAGACCCGTATGTCGAAGGTGTCGCCGGGCCCGAGGGTGTTGATACGCTCCAGGTCAGGTCGCCGCTGAGCCCAGCTCAGGTACTCCTCGTCCACTCTCTGCGGGCAGCCGAGCAGCGTCGCCGCAAAGGCGAGTAGCGTCGTCGCAACCGCGATGCGTCTGGCCGTCTGCATGGGTCTCAACGGACTCGTGAGGGCCCGAAACCTCGGACGCATAGCGAGCGCCGGCAGCTCTCGTCTCGGGCGTCAGCGCGGCGTGTGGAAGTCCAAGGCGAACACCACGGTGTGCTTGAGGTAGTCCCCGTCCGACACGACGCCAGTCGGCGACGTGCCGATGATCACGTTCGACGACCGAATCTCCGGTCGATACGACACAGCCAGGTCCGCCCAGTCCGTCGTTGCGAAGCCAAGCTCGGTGTCGACTCCCACCGCAAGATCCTGCCGGACGTCGCTGTCGTCGTCGAAGCTCCAGACGCCCCCGGCCTCTTCCGTGTACGCCGACTGCTGCAGGTATCCCTCGATATGGAAGCGGAGTCGCCCGGCGCGCGTTTCGAAGCCGACGTACGCCCGATGATAGGTCAAGGCGTTGGTGATCAGCGAGTCGTCGAAGTTCCGCTCGTATCCGAACGAACCGCGGTTCTGCAGCGAGAAGTGCAACCCGAACTCGACGTTCAGCAGGTAGGTCGCGACGTCCTCGCCATCTTCGTAGTCGGCCATACCATAGCCGCCCGACAGCAGCAGGCTGAAGCGAGGCGCCAACAAGCCCGTGAACCCCGCGGTGAACCGCACAGGCATGCTGTCGCGGTTCGCCACCGTGACGACATTGTCGGTCGTTTGGCCTTCCTCGAGGTTCCCGGGCACCGCTTCGTCGTTCTCGTAACTCACGATACCGACCATCGAGTCCAGGAACACTCCGGTTTTCGGCAGGAAGTTCCACATCAACGACAGGCGGCCGCCGTACGCGTTCTTGTCGAACGAGTTGTTCGTCATGTAGCGCCAGACCTGATGGAATCCCGTCAGCCCGCCACTGAGCCCCAGGCGCGACGGCCGGTCAGCACCACCAGGGTGCAGACCGAGCTCCAGTTCGAACAGGTTGTTCAGGTTCCGGATCGGCTCCGTGCTCTGCGAGTAGTTCGGCGTGTTGATGAGACGCAGACGGTCTGACGGGCGCACCGAGACCACCCCTTGCGGGTTGAATCGGATGCCGACGTCCCCGTCGACCTCGATGCCGCTCTGGTCACGCTGGTTGAATTCCGAGCGCAGGAACTGCTCCCAGGTCACCCCGAGGCCGGACTCGAAGTCCACCATCCGCGGATCTCGCGTGTCTAGCGAGAACGACGGCGTGATGTTGACAACAGCACTCGACGGCCCGTCGGCGTCGGAGTTCTGATAGTAGACATTGTTGTCGAAACCGGTCTCCAGACGGAGGCCGGCTTCAGCCTGGAACGGACCGACCTCCAGGCCGGGAGCGTCCAGGCCGGGAGCGTCCAGCCCGTACGCGTGGGCGCTCAACAGCAGGAGCACGGTCGCAGCGGTCGTTCTCAGCATGAAAGTGGCGCAGTGGTTGGACACCGTTCTTCCAACAGTAAGGTCCCTGGAATCGCGCAGAGGTGGGAAACCCTATGATCGCCCACGTTGCTCGTCAAGACGTTAGAGCCTTCCCCCCTCTCCCTAGATGAAAGGGGTCCCCTCAGGGTAGTGCTCGTTCACGAAACGCCGCCAGATATCGATGAGCCGGCCGGTGCCCGTAACACTGTAATCCGGGATGCCATCGTCTGACGAACTCGACCGCTCTCCCTCGCTTCCCGCGAAGAATTGCTCGCTGCCCGTGCACTGCCGAGCCTCGGCCGGCCCGGCCGTCACGCGCTGGTGGGCGACCTCGATCAGCCCCCACTGATGGTTGATCAGTTCCAGATCCGAATCCGACGCGCTGCGGAGGGCGGCCAGCGCCTGCTCCGCGACCGCGGTGAACCCGTTCACCGCGGTCCACACATCGCGGATGCAACGGTAGCGGGACACGTCGTCTCCTTCCGCATCGTCCCGCATCGTCGCCACGGTGCCGACGTCCGTCGTCATCGTCGCCAGGTACGAGTCCGCGGCTGAGATCATGTCCGCGCGGGACATCTCCGTCCCGCCTTCACCCGCCGGACCGTCGGCAAAGGCCAACCCGCTGGCGCCAAGGGCGGCCAGTAGCGTGATGGCTCCGAACAAGCGATTGATACGCATCGAATTTCCTCTCGTCAGCTCGGTGACCGCCGCTCGGATCGAAACGGCTACCACGAAGCGTGCACGTAGGGGTCAGAGCCTATCTCGCCCCCGGTTCCATGTCAACGTCGCTGCCCTTTTCTCGCGGCCCCGAGCATCTCCGGTCACGACCGTCGAAAACCCCTGTCGCCACGCGGGGTTCCGCTTGGAAACGACCGTTGCAGCAGAGGCGCAAACCTCAGTCGGAGGGCTCGAGAATGTACGGCCGACGCACGGTCACGCTGCCGCCCTGAGGCTCGTCGAAACGCCAGCGGCGAACCTGGCCCACGATGCACGTCCCGACCGAGTCGGAGACGCTGTTCTCGCGCAGACGGGCGTCCGTTACCCGGCCTCCTTCACCCACCGTGAACTGGATCACCAGGCGACCGCGAAGCTGCGGGTTCTGGGCCAGGCCACGCTCGTAACAGCGCTCGATATCGCGCTGCCGACGCCGGAGGACCGACCGCAGGTTGTTCTCGTCGAGCGACCCGGTTCCAGCGGTCTGCGCCGAGCGGCTGCGCACACTGGCGCGCACCTCGACTCCACCGCGCTCCTCGGTCTGCTCGACTTCGGCCGCCGCGGCGACCTGCGACCCGCCGGAGTCGACCTGTGCCCGGCCGACGTCACCGGTCGCGCCAGACGACGTGCCAAGACCGGAGCGGCTGACGATGCCGCCCTCGCCCGAGTTCTCGCCGAGGGCGGTCTGATTCGCCAGCACCTCGTCGGCGCGGCGATCGGTCAACGCGTCGGTGAATCCGAGGCTCGGGCCATCGGCGTTGTCGCCGCCGCCGTAGAACGCCGCGAGCGCCGACTCCTCTCGGACTCGCTCTCGTGCATCCTCCCGGATCTCGTCCCGGGTTCGGGTGTCCTCCGCCTCCACGGTGTCACCGGTGTCTCCTTCGGAGGGACCATCGTCTTCGGCGACCTCGGTATTCTCTTCGGGCTGCGCCTCGACCGGCTCACCCTCGCCATCGGGGTCGATCTCGAGATCCGTGAGCTCGACGGGTTCCTCGTCGGCCGAGAGGATCTGGACGAAACGGTCCTGCAGCTCCTCGAGTCCCGCGACCCGGGGCGCCGGGGGCACCATGTAGACGAGGTAGAGCACCGCTCCGACCTGGGCGGCGAAGGAGAACACCAGCGAGGCGAGGAACGCCCCACTGAGTCCCATGACCGCGGACATGAAGAGCAGCAAGCCGCCGCGCATGTTCGCGGGCAGCTGCGGGAGCACCCGCAGGGGCGGCGGATTGACGAACTGGAAGAGGATCGTGACGTCTCCGAGCACGATCTTCCCGCGAGCTCGCTCGCTGAGTTCGATCGCCCAGCCCGAGGCCCCCTTCTTGGCCTTGCCGCTGCTCTTGAGGCTACCGAGATCGTAGACGTTGTCGCCGAGCAGCATGCGCCCGGCCATCCGGTCTGTGAACTGGAGAACGTACTTTCCGGCCTTCACGTCGAACATGGTGAAGGCAGGCGGGAACTCGTTCGACGCGATGACGAACGTGTTTTTGAGCTTCTGACCGACGGTGACCGCGTCGCGGTTCCGAAGGAGACGCTCTTCGATGATTCTCCCGTTCTGAATGATCCCCACGCGGAGAATCTTCTGTACCGTCTGTGTCGCCATATTCGCTCTTCCTATTCCGCTGTCGCGTCCGTGCGGCCCCGGGCGTCAGCGTAGCGCGGATTCCAACGTACAGACGGATACCCCGCACGAATCTGACGCCCTGCCGGCGGGTCGCTGACAGGGTTCGGGCTTCACAGCGCCGCTCGGACGCCGGAGCCCTGCTCACGCTGCAGGATCGCGAACTTGAAATTCTGGATCCCGGCTGCCGTCGCCGTGATCATCACCTGCGTGAGTATTCGATACGGTGTCTTCTGATCAGCGACGATCGTCACGACACGTTGAAAGTCTCTGCCGCTGATGCGAGCCCACTGCTCCTGGTCGTTCAACGTCTCTTCGATGCGCTGCTGGAGCTCGGGGATCACCGCACTCTCTGCGCTCTGGAGCGCCGACGGATCGATCTGGCCTTCGTTGATCGGGATCACCGACTCGTCCTCGACCATCACCCACTTCTTGGTGATCGACACGATCAACATGTCTTCGGGGGCGAGCTCGGACGTCGAGAACGGGAGGCGCAGGTCGTCGTTCTGGTTGACCTGGATCGGCTCGGCACCAACAGACTTCAGGAGGAAGCACAAGATGATGACCATCATGTCCATCATCGAGTTGATGTTGAGGCTCGGCTCTTCCTGGCCTCGGTGTCCGGCGGCACGCTTACGTCGCTGATCCTTGCGGCGTTGCGCGAGGATCCGCTGTTCGTCAGCGATGATTTTGGTCTCGTCGGTCATGATTGTCTCCGGTAGCTCGTTCGTCGCCGTCCGACCTAGCCGCCCGCTCCGGGGCGCGGGAGCAGCAGGACCGGGTCGGGGAACAACTCCACGAGCTGTCGGCCTTCCGGACCGACCTTCAGATACGGGGCGTTCTCGAGATCCTCCAGGCTGGGGCTACCGGCCCCGAGGAGGTACGCTTCGATGTTCGACGACGCCGTCGGCGCGCCCGGGTCAGTACCCGACGGAGCCAGGACGTACCGAGCCGTGTCCATCGTCTTGACCAGCACCTCGAACGGGACCTCGGGGTCGCCGAGAATGCTGACCACCGAGTTGTTCTCCTCGCCGAAGCGATCGAACCACAGCGGCTCCAGACGGACCCGTACCAGCTGGTTGTACAGCCCGGCGAAGTCGAGGCGCTCTACCAGTTCGGCGCTCGCATCCACGCCATCGAGCGCGCACACCGTCGGCGGAACCTCCGCCATGTCGTGAGGCTGGAGAGGCTGACCCGGCGCACCGGGCGCTGCGCCAGCGCCAGCGCCTCCACACCGAGCGATCGGCGTGGTGTACTGCTGGAACTCCGGCAGATTCCGTTGGTCGCCGATGCGGAAACCGTCGTCCGAGATGTACACCACCACGCGCGGCACTGGCGTCTCTTCCGGATTCTCTTCGGTCTCCGGCTGGTTCGCCTGTGCGTTCCGCGGCGAGCTGATGTTCACCACGCCCGTCTTCATGAAGACGGTCGACAACAACAGAAGCGGAATCAGGATCATGACCATGTTCATGATCGGCGCGAGGTTCAGCTCGGCCAACTGCTCTTCTGCTCTATGACCTTTGCGACGTGCCATCGTTCCTCCAACGTGCCCCTCGCGGGGCCGCCCGGGTCAGGGGTGCGGTCCGGTTCGTACGGGATGTCGGACCGATCCAACCTCCCGTGACGTTCCGACTACTCGACGCCCTTGCCCTTCGAGTGGGCCACCAGGAGGTTCTCGAGCTTGACCGAGTACTGGTCGATCTCGTCGACGATGCGCTTCGAAATTCCTGACAGGAAAAGGTGCGCGAGCATCGTCGGGATGGCCACGATCAGGCCGAAGGCCGTCGTGTTCATCGCGAGAGCGATACCACCGGCCAGAAGCCGCTGGCGATCCTCGGGCGGCGCGTCCTCCAGGGCGGCGAACGCGTCGATGAGACCGATGATCGTCCCGAGAAGACCGAGCAGTGTCGCGATGTTCGCCAGCGCCAGAAGCGCAGGCGTACGCCGCGTCACCATCGGCACGACCTCGAGGGTCGCCTCCTCGATCGCGTTCTGGATCGCGACCTCGCCCTTATTGGCGCGGGTCAGTCCAGCCTTCACGACCTTCGGGAGCGCGGCGCTCGGCGCCGCGTTGCACAACTTGATCGCGCGATCCACGTTCCCGGCCATCACCAGCTTCTGGATCTGGGCCATGAACGCGTTCGCGTTGATGTTGTACTTGAAGAACAGGAAGATGAACCGCTCGATGATAATGCCGATGGCGACCACCGACACGACCAGGATGAGGTACATCCAGATTCCGCCGTTACGAAAAGCGTCTGCGATTGCGCCCATTTTGCAGCTTGCTCCTTAGCGTGTTGGTTCTAGCGGCGCAGTCACCGTGAGACGCTCTCCATCGACCGCCTCCTCGTTGCCTGAGCCTTGGGTGTCAAAACTCCGAGCGCTTGTTTACTACGCGCCGGTCTGCCTCTCAACACTTTTGATGTGCGCGCTCTCGCCCGCTTCTTCTGCGGTCTCCAGCCTCGGCCAGGAACCGCGAGGCAACGATTCTTCCCACAGCCGTCGCAGAATGTCCATCGTGTGCCACACCTGATCCCGTTCCTCGCATCTCGACGGCACGAAACCGTCGGCCGACACGGCCATCGCCGCCCCTAGCCCTCTGCCCCGGAAAAACTCAGAACGGCTCCGATTCGACCGTCTCGTACAGCTCGTCCAGGAACGACTCCTCTGGCTCGATCGACTCGTAGTCCAGGTTCGACGGAGACAGAATGTAGAAAGCCTCCGGCTTCTCGATCTGCCCCTGGATCGTCTCCTCCTCGAACACGAGGACGTTCCCCTGGGCCAGCACCCCTAGCGGAGCGAGGACACCCACGAGCGCGGCCGCGGCGGTCAGCTTCATCTTCTTCACCACGGTTCCTCCACCTCGTCGGCGTCCGACCAGTCGTCGTCGCCCCAGTCGTCAGAGTCCCAATCGTCGTCCGACTCCTCGTCAGAGGCGTCGTCGGAGTCCGAATCGTCCTCAGAGGCCTCGTCAGAGCCGTCGTCAGAGCCGTCGTCGCCCCAGTCGTCGGAGTCGTCGTCGCCCCAATCGTCGGAGTCGTCGTCGCCCCAGTCGTCAGAGTCGTCGTCGCCCCAATCGTCGGAGTCGTCGTCGCCCCAGTCGTCACCCTCGTCACCGAAGGGATCCTCGTCACCGAAGGGATCCTCGTCGCCGAACGGGTCGGAAGTGTCCTGCAACGCGCGATCGGTGTCGATGATGCCCTGCGCTTCGGTGGTGTACGAGTTGACCAGGTGGTCCGAAGCGAGGGGACCGGCGTTGGCCCGGAAGTCGGCGAAGTGTCCGAGCGCCCGCTCCATGCGCTCGATCCGGGTCAACTCCGGGAGCTCCGCGTCCATGTAGAGGACGCCGAGGTTGAAGTACGCGTTCGCGTACCGAGGAGACACCTGCAAGGCCCGGTCGAACGCTTCCTCGGCGGCCGCGTAGTCGCGGAGCCCCTTGTGCGCGTTGCCGAGATTCAGCCACGCTTCCGGATAGGTCGGGGCGTAGCGCGTCGCGTTTCCGAACGACTCCAAGGCACCGCGGTAATCGCGGGAACGCAGCTGGATCAGGCCGATGTTGTTATGGGCTTCGGGGTTGTGCGGACTGATCTCGAGCGCCCTGTTCAGCACCGTGCGGGCGCCCGGGTTGTTGCCGGCGGCGATCTCGATCTGGGCCAGGATCAGGTAGTAGTCCGGCCGGTCGGGGTCGCGGCCAAGACCTTCGTTGAGGATGTAGGTCGCCAGCTCCGTGCGACCGAGAGCCAGGTTCGCGAGCGCCATCGCGTAGAAGACGTCGAGGTTGCCCGCGTCTTCGAGCAGGATCTCGCGTCCCTCTCGGATCACCTGGTCGTTCCGGCCCTCGTGAAGCGTGATGTAGAGCTGGGCGGCGCGGATCTGCGGCGCCCGGTCGCTGCGGGAGATCTGGGCATCGACGGCGCGCTGCGCACCCGACACGTCGTCATCGCGCAGGTGGATCCGCACCAACGCCACCATGGGCGCTCCGAAGGCGGGGTCGAGGGTCAACGCCTGGTCGAAGTAGTCGGTGGCCTCCGCCTGCTGCCCGTCGTGGAACGCGAGTACCCCGAGGTTGTAGGCGGCATGTGCGCCGACGACGGGATCGCCGAGCAGTTGCTGCAGATCGGCGCGTGCCGACGCCACGTCGCCCTCCTGAGCCCGGGAGACGGCGTCGGCCACGGCGTCGTAGACCGCGTCCGGCTCGTCACCGGCCGGTGCGAACGTCGGGGTCGATGTCGTCGGAGGCGGAGCGCCGAACGGGTCGACGACAGTCGGATCGGCGCCGAACGGGTCGGGTTCGGAGACGGTCGGCGGCGGGAGCTCGGTCGTCGGCACCGGTTCCGGGTCCGGCACGGTGTTCTGCGGACAACCTACGAGGGCGCCGGCGAGCGCGAATACCGTCAGGAGGCGGAGGATGGGGGTTCGGGTGCGCTTCATGCTGCTCACTCCGCCTCGAAGGGGTCGTAGCCTTCGCCGGCGAACGGGTCTTCTTCGACGTCCTCGTCCGGGAGCATCAGCTCCATCGCGGGCTCGTCCTCTTGCGGGGCTTCCGGAACGACGAGGATCTGCGGGGAGAAGAGGTCTTGCTGCTCGTGCTCGATCGCGGCGCGGAACACCGGGTATTGGGCGCCGCGGTACCGGTTGAGCTGAGTGGTCATGTCGATGGTGCACTGGTTGGTCACACCGAGCTGCTCCATGATCGGATAGCCCTGCTCCCAAAGCACGATCGCCATGTCCTCGTATTGGCTCGCGAAATCCTCGACCATCAGCACGTATTCGTCCTCGGCGTCGATGTCGTCGCCGAAGTCGGGCACCGGCAAGGTGTAGAGCAGGTCTGCCATCACCTGGGCGACGCGGCCTTCCATGTAGAGGGCGCAAACGGTCCAGTCGGCGGCTCCGTAGTCCAGGACGGCCTCGAACTCCGCGATCACGGGGTCGATCCCTTCGCGACGCTCTTCGAGGGCGTCGGTCTGGTCCTCGACGCTCTCGCCGAGCTCGATGTCGTTCCAGTCATCGAACTCCTCCATCGCCCGCTCGTAGATCACCTTCGCGGCGGCGAACTTCG
>CAZFPM010000106.1:0-7266 GCA_964520965.1 uncultured Myxococcales bacterium | reverse complement strand
GAGTACATGGCATGCACAGCGTCGGCCATCCATCGAACTTCGCGGCGGGCGCTTCCGGCAGACGAACCGAGTATTCGCCGAGCAGGCGGTCGAGCTCGCGCCGGGCGTCGCGGCGGGCGTCGTCCTCCTCGTAGGCGATGGCCGACCGGTAGAACGTGTCGATGACGGCTGCGTCGATGTCGATGTGGGTCGAGAACGCGTCGCCGTAGTCACGCCGGAAGTCGTCGAAGACGTCTCGCATGCGGCGGTGGTCGTCGAGATCGTCGTAGAGCACGCCGGCGCTATACAGGATCGCGGGCGCCCGCTCGTTGGCGGGATTCTCGGCCACGAAGGCGAGGTATGCCTCCGCGGCTTCGCGTGACCGGCCGACATTCTCCATGAGTAGCGCGGCGTCGAGCCGAGGGTACTCGATCAGCTCCAGATCGCTGAAGCCGATGTCGTGAAGGATCAGCAGGGTGGAGATCGCTCGATCGAAGTCGAAGAAGCGTTTCGAGTTCACCGCGATGCGCACGAGCGCGTCATCGACGAACTCGCTGTCGGGGTACTCGTTGATCAGGCGCTCGAACTGCTGCATCGCCAGCTCGAAGCGGTTGAGCTGCTGCTCATAGATCAGGCCCGAGTTGAACAGGCCCTGCGGGGCCCGAACCGGATCCGTGGTGTACTCGTTGGCGAGGCGCGAGTACTCCTGGGCGGCCTCCTCGTACTCGCCGGCGGCGAAGAGTTCTTCGGCGCGCTGCGCGAGCATCCCCATGTCGATGTTGGTGATGTCGGCGGCGATCGCCTCCTGGAGCCCCTCGGGCACGCAGCGTTGGTAGCGCCCCTGGAGCTGGTCTGCGGCCTCGCGGAACCCGATCGTGTCACCGGTCACACGGTAGGACTCGATCAGGAAACCTGCCGCGTAGCCGGTCTCGGGCTGGTCGGCGCAGAGGTCGAGGATGCCGAAGAAACGGGCTCGCGCGTCTTCGTAGTGCTTGTAGTCGTAGTAGAGCTTCGCGGCCGCGAACGCGTAGCGGCCGGCGGTGTTGGGGTCGGTCTCCGAGTTCAGCCCGAGCTCGAGATAGCGATCGATGGACTGTGCCCACGCCTTGGAGATGTCCGGGATCGGCTCGTCGACCGGCGCGGCGCGCGGCTCGTCGGAGTCGTCGGGTTCCACCTCTTCGGGCAGCCACTGGTTCACGCCCTGGTATGCAGGCCACGCACGCCCCTCGAGTCGGAACGCGTCGATCTCCCGCTCGAGCTCCAGCTCGTACGACTGGATTGCCAGCGCGGCGGCGATCTCGCGGAACTCGGCGCTCGACCCGTCGTCGCGAACGGCGCCGAACTGCTCGGCCGCGGTGCGGAACTGCGTCGAGTAAAGCAGCGCCTGCGCGTAGTACATGCGCATGTGGTAGACCTCGGACTCGTCCGGGTAGGCGGCCAGGAAGTCCTCGTAGATGCGGGCTGCGAAGGCGAACTCGTCGTAGGCCTGCTGCTCGATGAGCGGATCGCCGGTCGCCGCGGCCCGGTTCGCGGTCTCCTGGGCCTGCACGTAGTACCGGTTCGCGGTCTCGATCAGGTTGTCCTTGACGATGGTCTCGGCTCGCGTGAGCGCCTCGGTGTTCCCGAGGCGCTCCTGGCATGCGTACCACTCGGTGCCTGGTCCGAAGCGCTCGCCGATCGCCCGCTGCTCGGCGAGGGCGAGCTCGACCTCGCGAAGCTGGCTGTGCGCTTCGACGATCATCAGACTGCGATCGAGGTTCTTCGGGTCGCACACGAAGCGCTGGATCGCGTGCTGGTTCACCTGGATCGAGTACTCGTAGCGCTGATTCTCCAGCAGGATCTGCGCCAGTCGGTCGAGTATCTCGGACGTGTAGTCCAGGTCCTCGCCGAGGTAGATGTCCACGCGGGGGAGCACGAACTCCGGGTCGCGTTCGCCGTCGAGGTCCCAGTCTTCCTCGGCCACACTGATCGCGAAGTACTGTAGCGCCTCTTCCTTGAGGGCGGCCTCGGCCCCGCCCTGGTCGGAGTAGTAGGCGAGCAGGTCGGAGAAGCGTCCGATCGCGTCGTGGTACTCGCTGAGCAGATAGGTCGACCATCCGAGCTTGAAGAGGATCTTGTCGAACCACTTCGACTCGCCGTACGAGAGCGACCGTTCGTAGGCGGCGCGCGCCGTGGCGAAGTCCTGCTCCTCGAAGTAGAACTCGCCGATGCGCAGGTAGGCTTCCTGGGCGAAGTCGGAGTCCGGGAACATGTCGACGAGGGTCTCGAAGTTCGCGAGGGACTCCGCGTAGCGGTCCATCTGGTCGAAACAGATTCCCTGAAGGTAGTAGGCGCCGTCGATCTGCCGGTAGTCCGGGAAGCGGGCCATCAGATCGCGGAACAGGCGGATGGTGACGGCGAAGTCCTTGGCGGGCTCCTCGGGCTCGTCGGGCTCGATGCCCATCTCGTAGCGCGTCAAGGCCCGCTGGAATTCGTCATCGGCCTGATTGTAGTCGTCTGCCGCCTTCTCGTAGTGGAGCTCGGCGAGGCGGAACATCACGTCAGGCGTGAACTCCGGGTGATTCGGATAGCGCTGGAGGAAGCGCTCGAAATCCTCGATCGCCGCGAGACGTCGCTCCCGCTCCCGCAGGCGCAGGGCGTCGATCTCCACTTCATAGAACTCGCGGATGTCGGTCCGCCGACGCTCGTACTCGATCTCGACGACCTCGTTGACCGTCGCCCGATAGTCCCCGATCTCCTCTTCGTACAGGGAGAGCGCCGCCTCGAATTCGTCCATTTGGACAGAGAACCCGAACGGGACGTTCGCCGGGCGCAACAGGCCCCCCTCGTCGGCCGGAGCCTCGGGTTCGGGCGCTGGCGCAGCGGCTCCACCCACCGGCGGAGCGGCGGCTTCGTCGGTCGCCGGCGCGGCTGGCTCAGCTTCGTCGGTGTCGGTGCCGTCGGGGCTCGTCGCCTCGGTCGCAGCTCCCTCGCTCCCCTCGTCGGCCGGCTGCGCCAGTGCGGTGGATCCGGCGAAGAGGAACGTCAGGATCGCGACGAATGTCCACGCCGCCCGGCCGCGTGAGGCAGCGTCGTTCGATGCGCTGGAGTTCACGTTGAAACGCTCCATGTCACTCGGTCAGCAGCAGCTCGGCGAAATCGGCGTCGAGTACGCGGATCGCCTGATTCCGCTCATCGAAGAGCGTGTCGATTCGGTCGGTCAGGTCTTCCTTCTGCCGCCATGCCACGTCGAGAACCCCGAGGTTCGCGCGCAATGTCAGCTCCGAGAATCGAACCTGGACGTCGCGGAAGGCGCCGTACGCCACCTGACCCGACACCAGCTCGCTCTCGGCGGTCACCTCGGCGAGGATCCGCTCGTACAACGAGACGTTGGCGCGCTCCTCTTCCAACAGCGCGCGGTACTCCACGGTCTGTTGGGCGACGAGCCGGTCGACGGCGACGAAGAAGGCCTCGATGCCGGCGTCGATCTCGGCGAGCGCCGCTCGCTGCCGGTCGGCGCGAGAGAAATCGGAAGTCCGGTCGGCGGCAAGGTGACGTCGATCGGCAAGAAAGGCCGCTTCACTGCCGAGTGCGGCGAGAAGCTGCTGTCGGAGCGCTCGCTCGGCGGAGCCGACGTCGTCGGCGACCCCGACGTGGACCTGGCGGACGTTGATCTCGTTGCGAAGCGCGCGGGCGGCGTTCAGGTGAACGTCGAGCTCGCGATCCGCGGTGTCGAGCTCGGCCCGCATCCGGAGGAGCTCGTCTCGGCTGATCTCCCCCTCCTGTGCCTGGTCGTCGAGCAGGGTCCGGAGCGCGGTGAGTTCACTGCGCACCATCGCGACCTCCTGCTCGGCGCGATACACCTCCAGCACCATTCCGCCCAATGCGCCGACGACGACGGCTTCGCGCTCGTCGACCTCGGCAAACGTGCGCGGCAGGTTCTCGACGCGGGCCTGCAGGGCGGCGCGTCGGGAACGCAACGCCTCGTACTCGCTCTGCTCGGGGCCCGAGAGCCGACCCCAGAGGAGGCCGCGCTCGTACTCGACGAGCGCGACGGCGAGCATGACACCGTCGTTCTGCACCTCGATCGTGCGCGTCCATCCTTCGCGGAGGCGCGGGAACGCGTCGACCCGGCTCCCCTGGTTCAGGGCGGCGTCGAGCTCTCCGATCAGCTGCCGGCTCTCGGCGATCGCCGCTTGCAGTGCGACCGCATCCGTGGCGAGCGTGAGCACCCGATCGAGGCTGGAGTCGGAGCGGACCCAGGCCATGGCGTCTGTCGGGAGCCGAAGCGCGCCCGTCTCCGGGTTCACCAGTGCCTCGAAGAACGCCCGCGGGTCTTCGTGACGCTCGGCGATCTCCAGCAGATCCTGCTCGACCGGGAAGAACCTATCGGCCACGTACTCGAAGTCGTCGATGGCGTCTTCGTAGCGCTCGAGCCTGAGCAGCAGGTCTCCGCGAAGGAGCCGGGCCTCGGTCGCGAAACGTCCGGACGGATCCGCCACGAGCATGAGCACTTCGAGGTTGTTGATCGCGTTTTCGTACCGCTCCTCTCGGATGAGCGTCCAGGCGATCTCGTAGAGCGCCGCGTCGAAATACGGCGAGCTGCGGGGGACCTCGTTGTAGGTAGCCGACGCGTCGAGCCACTCCCCTCGCTCGTATTGGACACGACCCTTGGCGAGGTAGGCCAGATCGAGCACGTCGGAGAGTTCGTCGTCGAGGCTCTGCTGCATCGCGAGCCGTCCGATCACGCCATCGAACTCGGCTGACGCCCTATCGAGCTGGCCGAGACGGACGTGCGCGACGCCCGTGAAGTACCGCGCCCGGTCGTAGAGGTCGGAGCGAGCCGTGACGGCGCCGAACGCCGTGATCGCGTCGGGGAAGCGCTCCTGAAAGTAGAGCGCCTTGCCGCGGACGTAGGCGAGCTCGTCGCCGACTCCCGCGCCTCCCCGTCGTTCGAAGCTCCGATACAGAACCTCGAGCCCGTCGTATTGGTTCAACGCGAACGCGATCTCCAACAGGCGGCGCGCGGCGTCGAGGGAGTGTTGACGGCTCTCCGACTCGATCAGCTGCTCGAAGTAGCCGCGAGCGAGGATGAAGTTCCGGTCGAGATGGAGGCTGTCGGCGAGCAGGTAGACCGCCGTGTCGAAACCGACGTGCGCCCGGAAGTCCGGATTCTCGACAACATCGACCAGAATCGTCGCCGCCGCATCGTACTCCTCGAGGATGTACCGTAACTGGCCTTCGGCGAAGCGCGTGGTGAAGTCGCGCTGTACCGACAACTCCTCGGGGTAGAGGAAGTCGGTCCGGAGCTGGTTGAGCCGGCCCTGCAGGCTCGTCGTCTC
The DNA here is from genome assembly GCA_964520965.1 of uncultured Myxococcales bacterium. Taxonomy (GTDB): domain Bacteria; phylum Myxococcota_A; class Bradymonadia; order REDH01; family REDH01; genus CAZFPM01. Next base: position 1,966 of record CAZFPM010000106.1, on the reverse strand, counting down.
CGACTCGATGGCGGCGAGATGCCCGTCACCCGCGGTCTGGCCGAACGTGTCGCCCGCGAGCGCCACCAGAGCCAGAGGGACGACGAGCGACCAGACAGCCGCACCTCGTCTGCGATGGATCATCCGGCGTCCCCATTCTCAGCGTCGGCATCCTCTTCCGAGACCGTCTCCTCGGTGGTGTCGTACGTCCGCGATTGGAAGCGGATGTCCGGACGCTCTTCCAGCGCCCGCCGGGATCCGCCGTGGTCGAAGAGTTCGACGTCGATCTCGACGGTCTTACCCTCGTCGACGATGACAGCGAACGCCTCGGTCAGCGAGAAGCGGTATCCGCTCATGTACGAGAAGAGCCCGAAGTCGTTTCCGACCAGCTCGACCTGGACCGCGATGTTGTGAGGTCCGGGCAGCACCGACCCGTCGAACACGTCGATGCGTCCGCCGCCGCCGAGCTCGTCGTTCGTCTCGGCCGTCGCCGAGAAGAGCTGGTTGCCGTCCATGCTGTAGATGACCCGCTCGATGCGGAACAGGTTCCCCAGCCGGTCCACGTGTCGGACGATCGCCCGCGAGCCGCCGATGTTGTCGCGGAGGATCTGCTCCCGCAACAGGTAGAGTCGCGACTTCGAGCGGAAGACGTCTTCCTTCAGCTCGTTGATCCGGTCCTCGAGCTCACGGAGCTGGAGCTCGTAGGTCGCGTCGGCGATCGGGGCCGCCGACGGCTCCGCGACGGGAGCCACCGCCGCGGGGGCGGCTTCTTCGACTGCCGGCGCCTCGGCCGGAGCGTCTCCGTCCGCGGGGTCCGCCTGCGCGAACACCCCCCCGGACCAGAGCAGCACCGCCACCAGAACCGTGTGTAAGATCAATGGTTTGGACATGTCCTTGTCTCCACCTTCCTCGAACTTACGGGACGCTTGTGAACGCCCCGGACATTGAGCCGCACGAATTGCCAATCAATACAGGATGTGCTGTAGGATGTCACGCCGGTTGTCCGGGGCCTCCGGACCACCAAAACACCCAATGGCTCGGGGCTCGCACGGACCATCCGAGAGCCCGGAGTTGGGCTCTCGGTCGCTCCCACTCCGCTTCCTTCAGAACCCGATCCTCTTAATGCCAGCGGCGACCGTGACGCAAGGTTTCCCGAGGATCCGGCCCGTGCCCCTACCTCGGCCGCACTCCGCCAAGCAGATCTCCGCCACGTTGTTCTTCGCGGCCGCGCTCGCGTGCGGGGGCGCGCGAGCCGGCAGCGACACGGCGGCCGGAGCGACCACGCCGGTCGAGGCCGGAGAGCCCGGCCTGCACATCACGATGGCAATGCGGAGCCCCGAGCAGGGGGCGCGGCTCGACATCGAGTACCGGATCTCCGCCGGCGAGTTCCCCCTGCCCTCGCGCCTACGCGTCGCCTTCCCCGCGAATTGGGCCGGACGCGATGGGTTCCTCGACGACTTCGTCGCCATCACGGCCGAGGATGGCGCCGGAACCCCTCTGCCGAGCGGGTTCTCCGACGGCGGCATCCTGGTGATAGAGACCGGTCGAGCCCGCGTCGCGACCCTCCGCTACCGGGTCCGACCGATGCGGTCGCTCCTATCCCACGGCAGCCGGTTCCGAGCGCTGCTCAGCGCCGATCGCTTCTTCGCCCCCGGACACGCGATCCTCGCGCAGCCGCTGGACCTCGGAGCGACCGTGACGTCGAACGTCGAGCTCGTGACCGTTGTCGACGACCCTCGCTGGGCGTTGCGGGCGTCGATTCCCCTCGACGACGCCCCGTCCCTCCAACGGCTCGTCGATGCGGCGTTCTTCGCTGGTCCCTTCCGACACGGGACCCGCCGGGACGGCCCGCGGGTCGTAGACGTGTGGATCGAGCGAACCCTCGACGTGAGGCCCGAGGCCGTCGCGGAGCTCGCCGCCCGGGTGGTCGAGGAACAGACGCCGGTGCTCGGCCCGGTCATCGCCGCGCAGACCACGGTCATCGTGC
>CAZFPM010000105.1:18059-18951 GCA_964520965.1 uncultured Myxococcales bacterium | reverse complement strand
GGCTCAACGACCGACCGTCGTGATCGATCCCACGGCCCTGCCGTCCGAAGGTCCCGGCGCGGCGTTTGCGACGTTGACGCTCACGACGGCCGCCGACACCGGCGAAGAGGCCCACCAGACGTCGATCGTCGTCGCCGGGGACAACTGCCCCGCGGTCGAGAATCCCGACCAGCGCGACGGCGACGCAGACGGGCTCGGCGACGCCTGCGACGCCTGCCCGGAAGCCGCGGACCCGGAGCAGCGCGACGCCGATGGCGACGGACTCGGGGACGCCTGTGACATCTGCCCCGACACCGCCGACCTCGACCAGCTCGACGGCGACGACGACGGCGTCGGCGACGCCTGCGACGTGTGCCCGGCGGTGCCCGACGCACTGCAAGCTGTGGACGGGTGTGGTCGGCGACGTGCTGCCGGACTTCGACACGTTCGGACCTCCTGACCACGGATTCGCCGCGGAGACCATCGACTGGAACGACGGTGGCGGCGACGTCCTCGGCAACCCGTTCGGCGCTCGCGAAGGGGTCGCGGCCCAGCTCTGGGCGACACTCCGCGCGCCGATCGACGGCGAGTACACCTTCTACCTGACCAGCGACGACGGCAGCCGGCTCCACCTCGACGGCGACGTGGTGATCGACCACGACGGACTCCACGGAATGGCTGAACTGGCGGCGACCGTGCATCTTACGGCGGGTTCCCACGCCCTGCGGGTCACGATGTTCGAGAAGTGGGGCGCGTCGGGACTGCGGTTGGAGTGGGAAGGGCCGGAAATCGCGCGCGAGGTGGTGCCTGCGGCGGTGCTCGCACATGCCGACAACTGTCCGGACACGCCGAACGTCGACCAGGCCGACGTCGACGAGGACGGCGTCGGGGACGCCTGCGATCCCTGCCCGCG
>CAZFPM010000105.1:0-18049 GCA_964520965.1 uncultured Myxococcales bacterium | reverse complement strand
GCCGAGCCCGAGCCGGAACCCGAACCGGAACCGGAACCCGATGCCGGGCTCGACGCCGACGCCGGGGCGGACATCGACCCCGACGCGACGAGTGATCCCGGCGGGGACGCGTCGCCGGACGCCGGAGATTCGGACGGTGACGCCTCTCTCGCCGACGCGGTGAGGGGCGTCGACGGTGGGGAGACCGGGTCTCGACATCGTCTTTCCCGGTGCGGGGTTTCCGCCGGGCCGCCGACCGGGCCTTTCGCGGCCGGTCTGCTCGTGCTACTCGTCGCGCTTCGTCGCCGCGGGGGTCGCCCCGAGTAGGGCGCCGGGCGACGGCACTTCGCGACCCGAGAGCCCGCCATGACGGCCGCCAATCCACTCTACCGAATCGATGGCCTCCCGCCGTTCGACCGCATCACTGCGAGTGACGTCGAGCCGGGAATCCGAACACTGATCGCCGAAACACGCGCAGAGTTGGAGCGGCTCGAGGCCGATCCGGCGGCGAGGTGGGACGCCCTCGTCGGGCAGCTCGACGAGATGGGGCGCACCCTGTGGACCGCCTGGTCCGCGGTGCGGCACCTCACGGCCGTGATGAACACGCCGGAGCTGCGCGCTGCGCACGAGGCCGTGCAGGAGGAGATCGTCGAAGTCGGGCTGCGGATCGGCCAGAGCCGTCCGATCTACGATGCCCTCGTCGCGCTGCAAACGTCTCCGGAGTGGGGCGCGTTGGACGCGACGCAGCGGCGCATCGTCGAGCTGCGAGTGCTTCAGGCGGAGCTGAACGGCGTCGGGCTCGATGGCGAGGCGCGTGCGCGTTTCAACGCCATCGCCGCGGAGCTCAATCGGCTCGCCACGGAGTTCTCCAACCACCTGCTCGATGCGACGAGAGCATGGGAGCGCGTCATCACGGAGGCCTCCGAGATCGCGGGGCTGACCGCGGACGAGCGCGGCATGTTGGCGGCGTCGTACCAGCAGGCCTACCCGGACGCCGCGGGCGGCGACGCCGACACCGGCCCGTGGCGGGTGACGCTCGACTTCCCGCCGCTGCGGGCCGTGCTCGACCACGCCCATTCGCGTGAGCTGCGCGAGACGGTGTTCAAGACATTCTCCTCGCGGGCCTCGAGCGGAGAGTTGGACAACACGCCATTCGTCGGACGCATCCTCGCCTTGCGAAAGGAACAGGCTGCGCTGCTCGGTTTTCGGAACTGGGCCGAGCTCGCGATGGAGAGCAAGATGGCGGACGTCGAGTCCGCAAGTTCGCTCATGCAGACGCTGCTCGATACGAGTTACCCGCGGGCGCGGGGCGAGATCGACGCGTTGCGGGAGTTCGCGGCCGCCGAGGGGCTTCGCGGCGAGCTACTCCCCTGGGATTACCGCTACTACCGCGACCGACTGCGCGAGCGGCAGTTCGGATTCTCGAGCGAGGAGCTGCGCCCCTACTTCCCGCTGCCGCGCGTGCTCGCGGGCCTCTTCGGTGTCGTCGAGCGCCTGTTCGGGGTGACGATCGAACCGGCGGATGGCGACGCTCCGGTGTGGCACCCGGACGTGCGCTTCTTCCGCATCCTCGAGGACGGGGCGCCGATCGCGGCCTTCTACCTCGACCCGTACTCCCGCCCAGAGACCAAGCGCGGCGGTGCGTGGATGGACGAGTGCCTCGACCGCCGACGGGTGCAGGGAGAGCTGCAGCTTCCCGTGGCGCACGCGGTCTGCAACGGCACCCCGCCGGTCGGTGATCGCCCCTCGTTGATGGCGTTCGACGAGGTGGAGACCCTCTTCCACGAGTTCGGGCACGCGCTTCAGCACATGCTCACGCGCATCGAACGGCCGTCGGTTGCGGGCATCCAGGGAGTCGAGTGGGATGCCGTGGAGTTGGCGAGTCAATTCATGGAGAACTGGTGCTACCACCGCCCGACGGTGCGCGGCATGACCGCCCACGTCGACACCGGTGAGCCGCTCCCGGACGAGCTCTTCGACAAGCTCGTGGCGGCCCGGACCTTCTTCAGCGGGTCGGACTTCATCAGGCAGCTCCGTTTCGGGCTGCTGGATATGGCGCTGCACACCACGTTCGATCCGGATCGGGACGACCTGCTCGCGCTGCAGCGCGAAGTGTCTGCGCGGACCACGGTCATCGCGCCCTGGGAGGGCGACAGGATGCTCTGCGCGTTCGCCCACATCTTCGCCGGCGGCTACTCCGCAGGCTACTATAGCTACAAGTGGGCCGAGGTCCTGAGCGCCGACGCGTTTGCCGCCTTCGAAGAGGCCGGGCTCGACGACGACGCGAAGGTCGCCGCGGTCGGCCGACGGTTCCGCGAGACGGTGCTCGGGCTCGGCGGTTCCAGACATCCGGTCGAGGTGTATCGCGCGTTTCGCGGACGCGACGCGACCCCGGACGCCCTACTCCGGCACAACGCCCTGGCGGGGTGATTCGGGCACGGCCGGCGCCCCGTCGGCCGGAAGCGTCGCAGCCCGAGCCCGGTCATGGTGAGCCTGGCCCCGAGTCCACCGCAGGGCGGCAAAAAAGAGTCCGGACCATCCGCCATCAAGGGCGAGATCCTATCTCGCCCCCGGCTCGCAGAGCCGGTCTACACCCCTGAGGCAACCCGAGACCCTCGGCTTTGCGATCCCCCTGGAGTCCGCCGGGGGATCGTTGCGGCGACCCGACCATCGCGATTACCGTGGCAGGCCGCGCGTCCAGCGCCGCCGGACCGCGCCGAGTGCCGCCCCCCTCGCGAACCCCACCGCCACCGGATGCCCAACGATCGAGACCAGAACGGGACGGTCACGCCGGTGAGTCGAGGCAAACGATTCTGGAAGTTGGCCGGCATGACCGCGTCCGTCGCAGGCCAGTACACCGGTTCGCGGATTCGCAGCCTGTTCCAGACCACGGCCGACGCACGCGACACCCGGCGGCAGTCGTATCGGGACAGCGGTGAGCGGATCGCCCGGACGCTCGGCGAGCTCAAAGGGGCGGCGATGAAGATCGGCCAGATGGCGTCGATCGGCAGCGACGTTCTCCCCAAGGAGCTGTCCGAGGCGTTGGCGAAGCTCCAACGCGCCGCGCCGCCGATGCGGTTCGACCGCGAACCGTTCGCCGCAGCCTCGATCGGCCAGGTGCACCGCGCGCGCACCGACGACGGCCGCGAGGTGGTCGTCAAGGTGCAGTACCCCGGGGTGGACGCTTCGGTCGACTCCGACCTCGCGCATCTCAAGATCGCGCTCCGCGCCAGCGGACTGGTGCACCGAGCCCATCGGCGGGCGCTGACCGCGGTCTTCGCCGAGGTGCGGGAACGCCTTCACGAGGAACTCGACTACTGCAACGAAGCCGACAACGTGCGGCTCTTTCGCGACTTCCACGCCCGACACCCCTTCATCGTGATCCCAGAGGTGGTGGGGGAGCGGAGCTCGCAGCGGGTGCTCACAATGACCTTCGAGGACGGCGACGCGATCGGAACAGTGCGCGGCCGCTACCCCTCACGGGTCCGGGACCGCATCGGCGAGCGCATCTTCCACATGATGGCGAGCCAGCTCTTCGAGTTGGAGTCGCTGCACGCGGACCCCAATCCGGCCAACTTCGCGTTTCGGGAGGACGGGACGATCGTCGTCTACGACTTCGGGTGCGTGAAACACATCGAGCCAGAGGTGATCACCGCGTACCGCGGGCTGATCGACGCGGGCATCGACGAGGACTACGTGCGCGGAGAGAAGCGGCTCTTCGAGCTCGCGGTGCGAGTAGAGGGGTCTCCCGAGGTGCCGGTGGAGTTCTACAAGGCCTGGCGGGACCTCTTCTTCCGGCCCTTGACGGCAACGGACTTCTACGACTTCGGCGCCTCGTCCCTGCACCAGGACGCGATGAAGCTCGTCGCCGAGACGATCCGCCGGGCGGCGTCGTTCAAGCCGCCCCCGAAGCTGGTGTTCATCGATCGGGCGATCCTCGGCAACTACGGAAACCTCCGCGCGATCGGCGCCCGAGGACAATATATGCCGCTGTTGAAACGCTACCTGGACCGCGACGATTTCGACCCCGAACGACCGATTGTCCCGGCCGGGGATCGCGAGCCCGGGGATGTGTCTACCGAGGCGTGACCCGTCGGCGGCTGCCCGGGTGTCCTCAGACCCAGTTCCCGGCGGGCGCCCCGACGACCTGCGTCACGGTCTCTCCCGGCGCGAGCGGCACGATCGGCTCGCCGCGGGCGGCGCGGTTGCCGAGAGGCACATCGTAGGCGGGGAACCGGGCGAAACGTCCCTCCGAGGTCAACACCAGGACGTCGTCGTCCAGGCAGGCCGGCGCAACGCTGGCGACCGCGTCTCCTGCGGCCAGCCGACACGTCTGCAGGCCCCCGCCGCCGCGCCCCTGCGGGCGGAACTCGTCCAGGTGCATGCGCTTCATCAGCCCCTGCTCGGTCGCGAGTACGCAATGGGTCGCTTCGCGGACCGCGAAGGCGCCGACCACGCGTGCTCCTGCGTCCAGCCCGATCGCCCGGACACCGGTCGCACGTCGGCCCTGGGATCGGATGTCCCCGGTCTTGAAGACGATCGCCTTCGCCATGGACGACGCGACGAACACGCGGGTGGCCTTGGGGGCCGCGAAGATGCTCAGGAGCGCGTCGCCGTCGCGCAACAGCGTCGCGACCATCGCGTCATTGCAGAGGCGCGCCAACTCGCTGCAATCGCTAGCCTTGACCTGTCCGTCTACCGAGACCGAGTAGTAGCGGTCGAATTCGCGCAGGTGCCGGCGCGGAACGGCGTAGGCGACGACCTCGTCGTCTTCGAGGCCTCCGAAGCGATGCGACAGGTCGCGGGTTACGGCGTCGCGCTCCCACTCGGGGAGCGTGCGCAGATCTGCGGCGAGGGCGTTGCCGTGCGTGGTGATCAGGGCGACGCCGAAGTCGTCCACGCCCGGAATGACGAGCTCCGGGCGGTGACCGTCGCCCGGACCCTCGGGGAAGTCGCGGAGCGTCGGCGTCTCGGTGGCCCGCAGCGCGTCGAGGTCGGCGTGTAGGAAGTGCCCACTTCGCCCGACGAGATACACCGGGACGTGTGCTGCCGGGCCGACGGCTCGCTCGGGGCGCGGAGCGTCCTCGAGGGCTACTCCTCGTTCGGGTTTGGCGACGGAAGTCCGGCGCGACGCGACGAGCGCGGCGGCGAGAGCGGCGTCCCAGGCGCCGAACACGTCGACGCAGCGCCGATACAGGTCCGGAGAGTCGACGGACACGGCGGTCTCGAACAGGTCGTCGGCGTCAGCGCCGCTGTCGACGAAGGCGAGTATCGAGTCGACGAGTTCGGATTCCATCGTTGTTCTGGGGAACGGATCGGTGGTCGAGCCCGGGGTATGCGATTCCCTTCGAAGGGGCAAGGCGATCGAGAGCAGTCTCGATCGCCCTGCCCCCAAACAGGGGAGCGGTGCCGGGCGCGGGGGCTCGGACGATGACCCCAGGCGCAACTCCCCTTTCCCCACGGTGGGGGTGGTCGAGCAATCCGCGTCGTGATGTTGAGGTGGAAACGCCGTCGGGGGTGGGCGAGCTCAGGCGAAGACGGCGACCTCGAATGTGGAGCGGTGTCGGACGCTGCCGGTCAGGGCGCGACCGACATGGAGGACCGTGTCCCGCCAACTCGGTCTTTCGCAGCTGCCGGGCAGGCGAGACAGGGCGCGGAGCTGTCCGAGGATGTTCTGCGCGATCATGCGACAGAGTGCGACGACAGCGATGCGATGCGGGGTTCTGGCGAAGCGCACGCGACGCTTGTCCTCGCCGAGGATGGCGTCGCTGGTCCAGTGCCCGTTGTTCTCGCAGCGCCAGTGGCTCCGGACGAGTGCCATCATCCTCCGAGGGGAGACCTGCTCGGGGTCGATGTTGGTGACGAAGTACCTGCCATCGTTCGATACGACGGTACCGTCGGGTCGGGTGACGGAGCGCCGTACTCGCACGAGCGCCTTTGCGGACGCGAAGTTGGGGAGTCCGCCGGTGACGTCGGCGATGTAGACGTGGTGGGACACGCGCTGGCCCCGCACCTTCTCGGCGCCGCTGCTCAGGGCCGGCTCGACACGATCGAGCAGGCGGTGCGCCTCGGCCTCGGTCTCGGGCTGGTTGCCCCTGAGTGCGACCAGATAACGCTTGTTCGATGCTGCGATGAGCCGAGCGACTCCCGACGAGGTGTTGCCGGCATCGGTGGTGATGATGTCGATGAGGCTACTGCCCGGGTACGCGCGTAGCAGCGCACGAATCGTGGCAGGGGCCTGACCGATCTCGTTGGTGTCGCCGGGGATTGCCTCGAGCAGCAGGCAGGGATGGCTGGGATGCGAGGTCAGCGTCACCCGGTGATAGCGGATGAGGCCCCAGCAGCGGCCGTCTTCGCCGCGACAGATCTGCACGTAGGGGTAGACTCCGACGACGAGACGCTCGATGGCATCGACGTCCAACTCGCGATGCGGGTCGCCGCATAGCCTCCGAGCGACGTGCAGCAGGTCCAGGTGCGAGAGTGTCGCCTGGTGCTTTCCATCGAGGGCGACCACGGAGCCCGGAAGGTCGGCGCTGCGACGGAGGTTTCCCCGCCGGTGTTCGGCCAGAACCATCCGGACCAGACAACGATGCAGCTCTCGGGGGCAGGCGTGCTGCAACCCCTCGGACAGCGTCGTGTCCGAGATGCGTCCCTCGATGGAGAACATCCGGCGGACGGTCGTACTGAGCACCGAGGTCAGGGACTCGACCCCTCGAAGCGCAGTGAGGTTGCTGGTGATGCCCAGCACCACCGCTGCGATGACCGAGGGCAGGCAATGAAGACGGTGGCCATCAGACCGGCGTCGGTCCCGAAGGGTCCCGAGCTGGGCGTCGCACAAACGCCGGCCGATGGCGAAAGGCGTTGCCGCCTGACGAGGTTTCTGATCCATATAGGGGGCCTCTGCATAGGGGAGAAAGCGCTCGAACGCGTTTGCGCGCTGGAGCGTCGGTGGCGGTTACGTTGGTGCCCACCCCCGGAGCCGTCCCGACGCCCTCCTTTGCGCTACTGATCCCGCCGCGTCGATCCCCTTGGTGCGTGCGATTCTTGCCAACTGCTCCTCGGCGACTCCCGAACCGCACCCCGCGCGGCCCCAACCTGCCGTCCCCTACCCAGGGCGGGCGAGACTGCGATCGAGAGGCTCACGCTTGTCCGGCCCGCGGGCTCGGCATATGATGCGTCTCCGTTGTCATGCGCAGGGGTAGCCCCACGTGTTCGTTCGTTGTCAGAGTTGCGGTAAGACGATGTCGGACCGGGCACCCCGATGCCCGTTCTGCGGCGCCGACAGGGTCCCCGATCGCCCCCAGCAGGCCGGAGATCCGGATCCCGATCGCGGTCCGGACCGCGACCGCGCTACGTCGGCGGTCACCAGCTTTTGCGACCACGGGCTCGTCGCGGACGAGGCGGTGCAGGAGTTCGCCCAGGTCGGCCTGACCCTGGACTTCAGCAAGGCGAGCGCTGCTGCGCTCGACATCGTGCTGACAGACCGCATCGGGCGAGGCGGGCTCGGCGCGGTGAACCCGAACTGGCGCCCGAGCGACCAGGAGCGTCGCCTCATCGCGCTCGTCGGCAGCTATATTGGTGAGATCATCCGGGCGCGCTTCGGCGGGAAGTGGGCCGATGATCCGGAGCACCCGGGCAAACCGCTCTTCGTCCGGTTGGAGTGGCCGGGGCGTGGGCAGGCGTGGCCGTTGGAGCGCGCGTTCCGCCGGTTGCGTGACGGGCAATCCGAGGCGCTGGCCCGGTACGTCGATCTCATCGAGAAGGAGATCACGGGAACGACCGGCGACGACGACGCGATCGATTGGGCGAACCAGGCTTCGGATTTCATCCGGCACGAGCGGTGGGAGGTGGCACTCGGTTTCCTCGATCGGGCAGTCACGCTGGATTCCTCGCTCGCCGAGGGGTGGTTCTGCCGCGGACTCGTCCACGAGAGGCTGGGACGCACGGTCGACGCGACGTACTCCTACGAGCAGGCGTTGACCTGCGCGCCGAACGACGACCCGCAGTTCACAACACACCTGCAGGAGAAGATACGGGAACTGGGGGCGTCCGGGCTCGCGGAGAGCGCCGATGGCGTCGCCGCCGCGGCGACCGCAGCGCTCACGACCTCCGACTTCGTGCCGGTGCCACGAGGAGTGGCCGTCGGGACACCGACCCTCGACCCGGCCGCTGTCGGGCTGACGTCGACGACGAGCCACGCATCGGTCGGGGACCACGGCCCGCGGACGGCTGCGCCGCCGCGGCCCCAGCCCGACGCCAGCGCCCCGTACCCGCAGGCCGCACCAGACCCGAACGCCACCCGGCTTGCTGCCCCGAACGCGCAGCCGTTGGCACCCGCGCCGGCCGTCACGCCGGCAGTCGAGGCACCGCCGACGGCGGGTGTTGCCGCACAGCCGCCGGCTCTGACCGCGACAGACCTCGCCCCCGGCGTACCGGGGGGGCCCAGTCCCGCTGTGTCGGGAGCCGAGGCGCTGGCAGCGATGGCGACCGCCCAGAACTCCGCCGACGTGGCGCCCGCCTCGGCCGTCCACGTCCCGGCACCGGCGCCAACCCCCCCCGACGTGGCGCCCGCCCCCGCACCCACCTCGGGCGGGAGGCCGCCGCCGCTGGGAACCGTCGACCCGATGCACGGGGCCGCAACGGCTGCTGCGCCGGCGAGCACTCCGGACGCCTCGGCGCAACAGGCGGCCCTCGAGAGCAGTCGCCGAGAAGCGGAGATGCTGGCTCGCGACGCCCGCCAGCTCGCGGCGCAGGCCAGGTTCGAACAGGCGATCGGTTGCTACACCCAAGCCCTCGAGCTCGACCCGGAACAGTTGGAGGTTCCGGTCGCGTTGGCGACGACCCAACTCGCGCTCGGAAGGCAGGAAGCGGCACGCTCGACCCTGGAGACCGCGTTACAACGAAAGCCGACCCATGTACCTGCGATCGTGTTGCTCGCCCGGGTGCTCTGCCAACTCGGCGATCACGATCAGGCCATCGCGACGTGCGATGCCGGGGTGGCCCACGCGAGTGACGACGCACGGCTCTGGCACGCGCGCGGACAGGCGCTGCTCGGAACGGAGCGTCTCGACGAAGCGCAGCGCGCATTCGTGTTGGCGGTGCAGCAAGACCCCGGCCATGTCCTTGCCTGGCGCGGGCGCGCAGAGGCGGAGTCGGCCCTCGGACGCGGCCGGGACGCCGCCCATTCGTACGCCCACTACCTCAGCCTCGAGCACCCCGCCGAGAAGGCCGCGGTGCGCGAGGCGCAGGAGCGGCTGGAGAAGCTCGCCGGAGGTTGAAGCAAGCGTCGGCCCGGCGACCTGAGATCAGCCTACGGCCAGCGCCTGGCGCCGTCGACACGACGGACGCGCCGACCCGAGAGACTCGTCGATCCCAGGTATCAGCCCACTTCGATCGCAGTGTCGATCAGGGCTGCGAAGTCTGGAGTCGCCGCGAATCGGACGAGGTCGACGACCACCTCGGAGGCGGTGATGTACCGGTCGAACTCGTCGGTGTCGTTGAAGACGCCCGGACGTTCGAGGTCCTCACCCATGCGGCCGTATAGCCGGATCGCCTGGAAGATGTCGGCGCCGCCGAGCAGCCCGAGCCGAGCTGCGCGACCGCGGACCTCCGCCCAGTAACGGCCGCCGAGTTCGTTCGGGTCCTCGTCGCTGAGCGCCGCCAGGGCTTCGGCCCATGCGTCCCGCTGCTCTTCGGTGGTCTCTTCGACGATGCGCTCGGCGATCTTGCTCGCCTGTCGTCCCGGACTGTCGGTGAACTCGAGCGCGGCCCACAACCCCGGAAGGAGCGCCGAACGGCTGTCCCGGGGAAGGCTCGCCAGGCCCCGGTTTCCGAGTCGTGCCAGCTCCATCGCGTAGGCCAACACGAAGCCGACCTCGGCCCGCGCCATCTGCTGGAAGACCTCGGAGCGGATGATGACCGCCGGTCCGTCTTCCGTGGCGACGATCCGAAGCGGCTCGTCGAGATCGGTCACCCGGTACAGCGACGCCTCCGCCATCCCCACGGACTCCGCGAAAGACGCGAAGGTCCGGCCGATGTTCGAGTGAACCGACACGTTCGTCAGATCGCCGCCCATGGCATCGAGGCTGGACTGTCCGATGGACACCACGGCATCCAACTCGGCCAGGACCCCCTCGACGGTCGCAAGATCCGCGTCCGGGGCCAACAACACGCGCCCTTCTTCCGAAGGGGTCAGGATCGGCGGACGCTCGAAATCTCTGCGCATATCGCGGAGCCGCCCCTTGAGGTCGTCGTCGGACGAGCGGATCATCAAGGCTGGCGCCAGAAGGCACCACCCATAACGCGGGAACGCGTCGAGCGACAGCTGGCCGAGCGCGAGACAGTATTCGTACCAGGGGGGACCGAACGCGACGAGACGGCCGAGCAGATCGCTGTGATCGACTCCGCCCGGCTCACGCTGCGCGGCGATCTCGGCGAGCAGCTGCAATGCGTCTCGGCCGGGTGCCGCTTCGAGAGATTCGCGGAGATAGCCCTCGGCGCGATCCGGATCGTCGAGTTGCGAGACGCTGATCCCCGCCATGCGGACCAGGGCGTCCGCCCGCAGGTCGGCAGCACTGGAGTCACTGATCGCCTCCAGGATCTGCAGCAGCTGCTCCCAATCGCCGCGCCGTTCGAGAACGGCGGCCAACGCGGCGCGAGCCTCGTGGCGGTCGGGATCGTAACTCAGCGCCATGTCGAACGCCTCGATGGCTTCGTCCTCGCGGCCGTCGTGCCCGGCGAAGATCTCGCCGCGCGCGAGCCAAAGCGTCGCGAGCTCGGCCGGCTCCTCAGCGCTCTCGAGCAGCGTATCGACCACGTCGAGGCCCTGTTCGAGCTGGCCGGTGCGCTTGAAGTGGCTGAACACCCGGAGCAGCAGGTCCCGAGACGCGAGCCCCTCGCTACGAGCCAGCTCGTAGCAAGCACCGGCTTCGGCGTGCTCGGTGAGCCCATCTTCCCACAGTACCCCGAGACGGAAGAACACGTCGGCCCGGTCACGGGGATCCTCCTTCACGACCAGCGCGCGGATCTGGTGCTCCAGCGCGGCCGCGTAGTTGCCTCCCTCGGCTTCGGCAGTGGCGAGGTCCGTGAGGGCCTCCGAGAAGAGGGGCCGTTCCGTCAGCGCCCGCCGGAAGTCGGCGACGGCCTCGTCGATGCGGCCCAGGGCGCGTTGGGTCCTGCCGCGCGCGTAGAAGACGTCCCCGACGAGCTCGTCGGGGATCCGGGCTCGGTGACGAGTCGCCAACGAGTCGAGCAGGTAGAACGCGTCGGCGTTTTCGTCGGATGCGATCAGCATGTCTGCGACGGCCACGGCCGTGGGGGCGTGGGTCGGCGCGACGTGAAACACGCGTCGGATCAACCGTTCGTACTCCCCTTCCGGACCGTCCGCCCGTGCCCGATCGGCGATCGCCAGCAGGCGCTCCGCCTCGGCATCGATGGTCTCGGCGTCGACCGGAGTCGTGCGCCGAAGCGCCTCGAGCGCCGCGACGCGAGCTCGGTGCGTGCTCGCCGATTCGCCGAGCCGCTCCGCCGCCGCCGCCAGCCCGTCCCACGAGCCGGCGTCGTCGGGATACGTGGCGACCGCGCGCCGGAAATAGCCGAGCGCACCGCGAACGTCCGAGTCCATCAGCGACTCGCCGAGTTCGCAGAGCCGGCGACCCCGCGACGACCAGTCGAGGTCTCGCTCGCCCGCCTCCGGCAGAAGCGCGGCGTCCGGGCGCAGGGTCTTCTTGCGGCGACCGATGCCCTTGAGGGCCTCCATCGCGGGCTCGCAGGCCGGGTGGAGCTTTCGCGCTTCGCGGTAGAACTCGACCATGCGTCCCTGCAGGTCTTCGCTCTCCTCGCAGGCTTCGGCAAGGTGACACAGCACGAGCGCCGCCTCCTCCGGAACCGCGAGTCGCGCCTGCCGCTCACGGAAGGCGATGTAACCCTCCATGTCTCCGGCATCGCGCGCCGCCTGGGCCAACGCGAGGAGCGCCGACTCGTCGTCGCCGTCGTCGGCGAACGCGCGCCAGATCTCGAGCCCTTCGTCGGGCTTGTCGAGGTTGAGTTGGAGCAGTCGGGCGCGCTCCTTGCGCACCTCGGTGCGTTCGACGGCATCGCTCACGCACTCCGCGGTCTCCTCCAACAGCGCGGAGAGCTCCTCGAAACGGTCGCGTGACCGGAGCAGCTGGGCGTACTGGCGCCGCACGACGACGTCGTCGATCTCGTGTTCCAGGATCGCCCGGTAGACCCGTTCGCGCTCGTCGACCGACAGGTCGTCGGTCCGAACTGCGGCGTCGAGGCACTGGCGCAGCAACTGTTTCTTGTCGGCGACGTTCTCGGTCGCCTGGGCACGGTCGAGCAGCAGGAGCACCAACTCCCGGTTCCGCTCCTCGGAGCGGTACAGGTCGGCCAGGGGGGCGAAGGCCGGGCTGTCGACGCCGGCCTCCTCGGCGAGCGCCTGCAGGGTCTCGATCGCGCCCGGGGTGTCGTCGAGTCGATCGAGCTGCAGGCGTGCGATGTGCAGTTGGATCTCGGTTCGGTCGTCCGGGCCTGCGCGCTCCAGTTCCAGTCGGTGGAAGCGGAGCTGCAGCTCGGCATCGTCGAGCCGGCGCACGATTGCGTCGAGGCGCCCACGCGCCTGGTCGTGGTCGGGCGACAGCTCGAGCACCTTGGAGAATCCCTCCAACGCGCGGTGGACGTCGTCGAGGCGCTCTTCGGAGAGCTCTGCGATTTCGAGCCACCGGGCCGCGCGATCGGTATCCTCGGGGGCCACGTCGACCCAGCGCGACAGTCGGTCCCTGAGGTCGTGCCACTGTCCCCGCTCCCGATGGCTGGCGATCATCACCTCCAACGAGGGTAGCTCGTCGTCCTTGAGCTCCAGCAAGCGCCGATGAACCTCGACGGCGTCGGTCGCGAGATCCAGCTTGTCCTCGTACACGGCGGCGGTCCGCCGCAGGAGTGACACGCCGAGCTCCTCGTCTGCTCCTCCGGCCGCAGCGCGCCGCAACGCCTGCGCGTATTCCGGGTAACGCCCGGTCTCTTCGACGAGTTCTCCCAGGCGGTCCGGCAGTTCGGCATCGCCGGGCGACACTGCGAACGCCAACAGATAGAGGTCGAAGGCCCGATCCGGATCGCCGAGCTTGTCGGCGTAGAGGCGAGCCACCTCCGCGAGGTCGGACGCGTCTCCGTCGGCGATCGACGCCAGGCGCGCCGCCTCCAGGACCGGCAACGTCCAATCCCACGCCTCGAGCGTATCGGCGTCCTCGGCCAGCGCGCTCGCGGTCTCCGCGTCGCCGGGGGCGATGCGGAAGCGGGCAACGACGTGCCTGAAGGCTGTCGCGAGGTCCTCCGTGTGCGTTCGGAAGATCAGTTCCCGGCGCGCCGCGAGCTGAAGTCTCTCGTCGTCCGTGTGCGAGCGGTCCGCGATCTCGGCGAGCGTCAGGTCGGCGTCCGCCCAGAGCCCGTTGGCCTCGGCGAGGCGCCAGATCTCGTCGACCGGATCCCAGTCCGTTGGGTCGAGTTCGATCAACCGCCGCAGCTCGAGGAGCGCGCGACGCGGGCTTTCGATGAACTCCTCGCTGATCGCCGCACGCTCGCTGTGGTGCGACCGGCGGACATCCATCTCGAAACCGGCCAGGGTCCTCGTGCCCAACAGGGCGACCAGGTCCTCGTGGCGGCCGGTGGCCGGGGCGAGTCGCCTCAGCTCGGCCAGCGCGTCATCGCCATCTGCGCCGCTCCACAGCGCGGCGTGTTGCACGGCATAGGCCCGGATCGGGTCCTCCAGCCTGATCTCGAAGATCTCGGCCAATCGACAGCGGTATGCCGTCCTCTGTTCGGCGTCCTCGGTGTAGGCGTGGAGTCCGGCGAGAATCGCGGCGAAGTCCTCCCAGAGATCACCGGCCTCGGCCTCGGCTTCGAGCTCGACCAGCAGCTCCGCCGGGTCTCCCGCCGAGAACAGCAACGCTCGTCGCAACCGGTCGAAGCGGCCACGGTGGTCCTCCGCCGGGACCAGCGCGAGAACCCGCTGCAGCAGCACGATGCGCTCCTCGACCGACTCCGCGCCCCCGAGCATCTGCTCGAAGGCGTCGATGGCCAGATCCGGCCTGTCTGCGCCGACATAGACATCGACGAGCCCGTCGATCGCGGTCGCGTTTCCTCGGTTCCAGTGGAGGATCCGCTCGAAGGCCGCAGCCGCTGCACGGTGTTCGCCGGTCTCGGCCCACAACCCTGCGACCTGCAGTCCCAAGTCTACCTTACCCTCTTCCGTCTCGCGGAGGATCCGCCGCTCGAGAACCGCGATCTGGTGCCGACGGTCACCGCTTCGCGCGTAGTGCTCGGTCAGCGCGCGAAGCGAGTCGCCGTCGTCCGGCGCGTAGTCGAGCACGCGGCGCCACGCCTCGATCGACCGCTCCGAGTCGTCGAAGTTCTCGTCGAGATTCTGCGCCGCCCTCCGGCAGAGCGCCTCCGCGCGACCCGGATCGCGGGTGAGCGAGATCTGGCGGAGCAGCGCCGAATTCAACGCCTCGAAATCACCCCGCAGGCGGTAGAGATCCATGAGCTGCTCACGCGCCTCGGTATCCGTGGCGTCGATCGACAGCAGCTCGCTCCAGGCGGCCTCTGCCCGCTCGTGATCCTCGACCCGCTCGGTGTAATGACGCGCGACCCGGCGCAGGATGCTCAGCCGGGCTTCCGGCTCCTCGTGGAGCCGATAGAGGCCGTCGAGGGCCCGCGCGAGGCCCTTGTCGTCTTCTACCTTCTCGTACAGGCGCGCGAGCGCCTCGCACGTATCGACGTCGTCTCCCTCGACGTTCAGGCGCCGCTCGTGGAGCTGGATCGCTCGCGCCGCGTCGCCGAGGTCGACCTCTGCGACGGCTGCCGCGTCTGCCAGAAGCGCGCTGCGCTCACCCTCGTCCGCGGTCGCCTCGACGCGTTGCAGGAGCGCATCGACCAGCTCGTCGTGGCGACCGGCGCCGCGCAGCCAGGCGCGGTAACGGTCGAGGGCGAGCGGGTCGTCGGTCACGGAGTCGAGCACGAGGCGATAGATCTGCGCCGCCTGCTCCATCCGACCGCTGTCCCAGAGCGCACCGGCGACCAGGTGTTGCCTCTCCAGAACCGCGTCGACGGACACGGTCCCACTGGCGTCGAGGTGCCCGAGGCGTTCCAGTGCCGCCCACTCGGCATTCGCCGAGTAGATCCGGGCGAGCTGGATCGTGCCGAGCGGGTCGTCCGGCCGGGTATCCACGATCCGCTGCAGGATCGCGCTGCCGGCCACAGGGTCGGTATTTCCGGCCAGCTCGACCTCGGCCAGCTCGCGCAAGAGCACCGTGTGCGCGGGCCCGTCCGTGTGCTCGACCTGGACCTCGAGGAACGTGCCCAGCTCCTTCCAACTACGCGCCAGACGGTACAGCCTCGCCAGCTCGCGGGTGGCCTCGTCTGCCCCGTCGCCGAGCCGCCAGAGTTGCTCCCATGCCCGGATCGCGAGCGCGACATCGCGCAACCGCTCGAGGGCGATCACCGAGCACGCCTCCGTCCAGGCGAGTCGATCGACGGGATCCCAGGTGGAATCGACCGCCGCCAGGTACAGATCGTAGATCGCGCGATGGTCGCCGAGCTCACCGTAGCGCTCCGTCAGGAACCCGATGGCTTCGGCGTTCTCCGGCTCCTCGCGGGCCGCGGCGACGAACGCCTCTTCGGCGAGCGCGCCGTCCTTGAGACGGTCGCGGTAGATCCGCGCGAGATCGAGCAACATCGACGTGCGCGTACCGCCCTTCGAGTAGGGCGCGTTCACGACCGCGTGCGCCGTGACCGCGGCCAGGCGCCGCCAACGCTTCGCGCGCGCCAGCTTCTGCACCTCGGCGCGGAAGAGATCGAACTGGTTGGTCCACGTGAACTCCCCGTCGGGCAGACCGCCCTCGATCTCGGGCAGCGTGATCGACGGAGGCAGGGTTTCCAGCCCGAAAGGCGTCTCGATGCTCCGTCGCTGCTCTCGGCTGCCGGTCGCCGCCACGAGGTCGGCGGCCACTTCGATGCTCGCCTCGACGTTTTGCGCGTACTGCCGCTCGAACTCCTCGGCGATCCCCTTTGCTCCAGGGACGGTATCTCGCGCGTTGTCGGCCTCCTCGACGCCGTCGCCGGGGAAGAGCCCGACCTCCGCGGCGGCCGCGGGCGCGCCTTCGGCCGACGGGGTCTCCGTTCCCTGGCTCTTTTCGGGCGCGACTTCTTCGGCGACCGGCTCATCCGCCGATGCCGATTCCTCTTCCGACGATGTCTCTTCGGCCGATGCCTCTTCGGCGACCGGCTCCTCTTCTGCCGCGACCTCGGCGGCTACCGGCACGGCCTCTTCGTCGGGTACGACCCCGTCGGCGGGCTCTGCGACCGCTCCTTCGGCCTGATCGGACGCCACTTCTTCGGCGCTGGCATCTGCTGCGTCGGCAGCCGACTCGGCCGGAGGCGTGACGTCTTCCGACTCGTCGCCGTCTTCGTAGTAGCTCGGGAACGCCTCGCGCGGCATCTGGTCCAGCGGGATCGCTTCCGCGGTGTCGGCGAGGTTCTGCCCCGACGCGTCGGGCTGCCGGAAGAAGTCGTCCCTTGGATCGTGGTTTGTCGGTGATTCGAACGATCCCGAGGCTCCCTTCGGAAGATCGAGATCGAAGTCCGCCGCATTCGCCGCGATCACATTCGGCACCGCCTCGGCGGCCTGGGACCACCCCGAACTCTGGATGTGGCGGCCGGCGTCTCCCGCGACGGCCCCGGCGTCTCCCGCGACGGCTCCGACGTCTCCCTCTTCCGAGGGCGCAACGGCGTCCGTGGCTGCGGGCACGGGGGTTGGGGCATCGTCGCCGTCCCACTCGTCGCCCGAGCCGACCCCGCCCTCCGCGGCCTCGGGCTCGCCACGAGGCACGGCATCCGGAACCACGATGGCCCCGCCGGTGTCTGCCGAGCCCCAGTCGGGCTGGTCGCCGATCTCGCTCTCCGGCATCGTGGACCGCGCGGCGGCTGCCAATGCCTCCTGGCTCTTCGTCGGCGTCTGGGCTCGCGGGAATTCGCCGGTGAGCGCGGCGATGAGTTCCGGGTCCGACGACTCGATCGTTCGCTGGTCTTCGTCAGCCAGCGCCTCACCGGGCGTTCCGACCGCGACCGTACCGTGCTCGCGGGCAGAGGCCAGCGGTCCACCGAAGCTGCCGACGGAGTCCGGACCCACGGACGATTGCCCCTTGAGGGTCGGAAACCCCGTCGCCCCGCCCATTTCGGAGTCGACGGTGAGCGCCGACAGCCCGGAGACGTCGAGCTCGAGGTCGAAGACGGCGTTCGCCTGGACCTCGGCCTCCAGATCGTCGTACTTCGCGCCGTCACCGCCGGACGCAGCCTCCGAGTCCGCACCTTCGAAGAAGTGCCGGACCTCCGAGTCGGCGTCCAGGTCAGCCCGCCCGCCATCGGTCGGGGAAGGTTCGTCCCACCCGGTGGCGTCGACGATATCCGGACCAGCTCCTGCCGAGTCGTCAGGACTGAATTCGCGAGTCTCTTCCGTCGATGCGACGGCTGGCTCCGAAGAACGACTCGAACGACGCTTGCGCTTTTTGGCCATCGGGATCCGACCTTGTCTGTGGCCCGGGCGCCCCGCTCTCACCACCGTCTCGCCGATCGACTCCGCCTGCTTCGATCCCTTCGAGGTACGGCGTGGAGAGTGTCGAACTTCGCGGGCTTCTCCGCCCGCCGTCCGACCCGACGCCCGAGGTCACGTTGAGTGGGTTGCCGAGCATAATGGATCGCTCCTGAGCTTGCCAATCCAGCGGGCGTGTGCGCTAAGGTGGGATTTCCTCCCACGC
This sequence comes from uncultured Myxococcales bacterium, assembly GCA_964520965.1. Taxonomy (GTDB): domain Bacteria; phylum Myxococcota_A; class Bradymonadia; order REDH01; family REDH01; genus CAZFPM01. Next base: position 263 of record CAZFPM010000105.1, on the reverse strand, counting down.
CTCCAAGAGCGCCGAGCGCTTTGTCCGTCTACGTCATCGGAGATGTCCAGGGGTGCTACGAGAGCCTGCGACGCCTCGTGGACGCCCTCGACTTCGACCCGACAAGCGACCGGCTCTGGTTCGTCGGCGACCTGGTCAACCGCGGCCCGGACTCCCTGGCCGTCTTGCGGTGGGTCTCCGGCTTGGGCTCCGCCCGACCGTCGTCACCCTCGCGCAGCTGCCGTGGCACAGGGCACGGGCACATCAGCCGCGCGCGCTCCACC
>CAZFPM010000104.1:302-18957 GCA_964520965.1 uncultured Myxococcales bacterium | reverse complement strand
GCCGTCGTCGTGCTCGGGAATCACGACCTGCATCTGCTGGCGATCGCCCTCGGTGTCGTCGAAGCGCGCTCCAGCGACACGGTCGCCGACGTGTTGGCGGCGCCGGATGGCGAGGAGCTGGTCTCCTGGATGCGGCGGCGACCGTTGATCCACCGGGAGGGCCCGTGGACGATGATCCACGCAGGGATCCACCCGAGCTGGTCCACGGACACCGCGGTGGCGGAGGCCACGGCGGTGGCGGAGCGCCTCAGGAGCGAGGCGTGCGCAGAGTTGCTCCGGGAGTCACGGAGACGACGGCGGGACACGTGGAGCCCGACCGCCCCGGCATCGGATCGACTCTGCGCCGCGTTGGCGGTGCTGACGCGTATCCGGACGTGCCACGCCGACGGCCGCCTCGACCATCGCTTCAAGGGCGCACCCGAGGATGCGCCGAGCCACCTGGAGCCTTGGTATTCGGCGCGGGCACCGGGATCCGGCGAGACCGTGCTCTTCGGACATTGGGCCGCCCTCGGACACCGCCTGTTGCCGGGGGCCGTTTCCCTGGACTCCGGCTGCGTGTGGGGACGGGGTCTGACCGCGTTTCGGCTCGATGATGGGCGCTCGTTCTCCGTGCCGAGCGCCGAGCGCCGCTGACTTGCACACGGGGCGGGGCGACGGTACTGTTCGACCCGTTCCGCAGCGGCGGCCCATGTACCCTCGGCCCGAACGGGTGGTCGTGCCCCGGGCGTTGGGCGCACCGGCACCGCTCCTCGTATGTGTGGTTGACGACACATGACTGCCGACGCCGAGTCCGGGAACGCGCCGAAGGTCGAGGGACCGGTCGGCACACCGTCACCCGCAACGGGTGGCGCCGCTCCCGTGGCGCCTCCAGAGCCCGAAGATCTCACCGCCAACGAGCCCGGGGACGCGACCGCTGCCGATGGCGCCGAGTCGCAGGCGGACTTCGATCTCGCGTCAGCGGCCGCCATCGGCCAGGCGGTGAGCGCATCCGATCGCGAGGAGGTAGAAGCCAAGGACCCACGCCTGGGATTGATCCTGTCGGGGTGGCGGCTCGACGCCCGCATCGGAGTCGGGCGTACTGCGACCGTCTACGCGGCCAGCAACCAGTCGGGCGAGCGCGCCGCGGCGAAGGTCATGAACCCGGCGTTCAAGGGAGACAAGCGCGTTCGCCGACGCCTCTTCCGAGAGGCCAACGTGGCGCGGCGCGCCGCGGATCCGAGCGTGACCATCGTCCACGACAACGACGTGACCCCGGCCGGGGAGCCCTACCTGGTCATGGAGCGTCTCTACGGGCGTGACCTCAATCGACTCGCGCGGCTCAAGGGCCGGCCGTTCGAGCCGATCGAGGCGCTGCTCGTCGCTGCCGAGCTCCTCGACCTGCTGGTGAACCTGCACGCGCGCGCCATCCGGCACCGGAACCTGACTCCGTTCAACGTGTACATCACCGTCGACGGCATGTTGAAGGTGTTCGACTTCGGCTCGGCGCTGGTCGAAGAGGAGATCGGCTCCCAGACGCTCTCGGCGCTGGCGTCGGACCCTCACGGCTACCTGGCCCCCGAGATCGTGGGGCCCGAAGGCGGCCTCGGGGACGAGCGATGCGACGTCTATTCGTTGGGCGCCATTCTGTTCACGATGTTGTCGGGGGTGGCCATCGGCGACGCCCCGCCGCCGGGCGGCGAGCCCGACGTGGACCTCTCCCTCGCCGCGCACCGGGCCCTGAGCAGCGCGGTTCCGGCCGTGCAGAGCGACAGCGGCGCGGCAGGTGCGGTCGTCGAGCAGGAGCCGAGCGACGCGGAAGCGGAAGCGGACGCCGACGACAAAGGCGACGACGCGGGCCCGACGAAGAAGTCCGTCGACCCCGACGAGGCGCCGGACTCGACCGGCATCGCCGCCCGCATGAACATGACGGGCCGTGTCGAGCTCGCCGACGTGATCCTCTACAGCGCAACTCCGGTCTCACTGGCGAAGTATCGCGCGGACCTCGACGAGGACCTGATCGCGCTCGTCGACGGCGCTTTCGCGGCGGATCCCGACGATCGATTCCCCTCCGCGCTCGCGTTTCAGGAGAAGGTGCTGGAATGCCTGGCGGAGCGAGCGCCGGACGCCGTCGAAGACCGGGATCGACGACAGGAGTTGCTGCGCGCGGTCATCGGCGAATTCTACAACTCGGCCGAAGAGCTGGAGAAAGAGGAGACCGGTGCGTGGCGCTCGGCGCAGGTTCTTCGCGACATCTTCCGGTTGGTCGAGAACACGCTCTACGCCGCAAAGCGGTTCGGGTGGGACCACGAGGAGACCAACGTCCGCCTCGAGTTCCTCGTCGAGAACGTCCTCAGCGCCGTCGCCGACGATCCCGATGGCATCTTCTGGGTCGTTCGCCCCTACTCGTTCGAGTACATGCGCGAAACGGCGTGGGCGCCGGAGCACCCGTTCGACGTACTGACGTACAACCTCTTCGACGCCGGGTTCCGCAAGATGCACCTGCTCCCGGGGCTCTCGGAGGTGGAGTGCCGGGACTTCCTCCGCTGGCTCACGCTCGACCCGGAGGAAGACCTCGCGATCGAGGACGACCTCGCCACGATCTTCTGGCAGCACGAGTTCGATCACGTGCGCTGCGAGCTGGTCAGCGCCGTCGTGCTCCAGGACGTCGAGGACTACAACCTCCTCGACAACGAGCTCAAGGAGATGCACGCCGAAGCGATCGAACACCTGCGACGGACGATCGCGTCGAAGCTGAGCGGAGCCTACGAGGCGGTCGCGGAGCTCGCAGAGGAGGACGAGGACAAGGCCGCGGACTTCTCCGTCATCGCGCGCCCGACGCTTCTCGACATGGACGCCGAAGTCGTCCGCAAGATGGGCGGAGCCCTCGAGCGGATGATCCCGCTGTGGCGCGGACGCCTCGGTGAGATCCTCTCGACCTGCCTCGACGACGCCATCGCCGCCGGCGACCGAGAGATGGTCGAACGACCGCTGCGACGCCTGATCCAGGGGTCGATCTCCGAAGGCCACATCCCAGACGCCCTCGAGGTCTACGGCGCGATCGCGGAACGTATCCGCGACCCGATGCGGCGACGACAGTTCCTGACTCCCTTCACGGACACCGAGACCTTCTTCCGACTCCTCGCCTGGCTCGTCCCCTACGGCGACACCACCTATTACGGCGACGAGATCGAGTTCCTCGCGACGCGACTCGAGACCCTGCTCGTCGATGTTCCCCACGACATGGCGCCCCCCGTGATCGAGGCGATGGCGCGATGCCGCGACCGCACGATCCTGGCGGTGCTCCTGGCTTTCGCCAAGAACCACGCCCGTGGATTCGAGGAGCCGCTCGGCGAGCTGCTCCGGGTCGTGAACCCGCTCCTTGGCAGGAACATCGTCCACATCCTGCGCGACCACCTGTCGAAGGAAACGGTGGGCGCCCTGGAGCACGCGTTCCAGAGTCCACACGCCAAGGTCCGAATCGAAGCCGCCGAGGTCCTGGCGCGGTACGCACCGCAGCGCGCACTGAGGGAGCTGCGAGCGCTCCTGCGCGACGAAGACCCGCGCATCCGGCGCCGCGCCGTCGAGTCCGTGCGCGCCAACCGGGTGGAGCCGGCCGTCGCCGACCTGATCCATCGAATCGGTGAGCGGGGCTTCCACGGACTTCCGACGGCAGAACGCCTGTTGGTGATGCGGACCGCCTGCGAGGTGTCCGACGAGGACGGAGAGCGCGCGTTGGTCGACCTCGTCGGCTCACACGGGCTCGTCGCCAACGAGGAGCTGGACGACACCCGGTTGCTCGCCGTCCGGATCCTGTGCGACGAGGCGATGACCAACGAGGCCTACGAAGTCGTCCGCCGCGCCTCCCGCAAGCGGTGGTGGAATGCACGGGCGCTTCAAGAGGAGGCCGCCGACGCCGCCAAGGCGATCCGAGCCCGACTCGACGACCTGGACAACGAGATCGCGACACGCACGACCGCCGATGTTCCGGTGGTCGAGGACACGACCGACGAGACCCCCTGATCTATGGAGACCGGAAGTCTAGACCCCCGCCTGATCCAAGCGATCGTCCGATCGCTCTATCGACTGTTCCGGGTCGGGACCTTCCACTTCCTGGACAACGACGCGGTCACGATCGCCACGGAGGACACCCTGCGGGCGATGCGCTCCCTGGAGGCGTTCGAGAGTGAGGGCATCACGCTCGTCTTCGCCGAGGAGACGTGCATCGTAAACGGCCAGCTCCTGCGCGCACCGCCGGACATCTACGAGTCGGCGATGAACTTCTCCCGCTTCCTCGATCAGATCGACGTCAACGCGATCTCGATCGGCAAGGCGGTCGGGCAGGAGGATCTGCGCTCCCTGCTCGCGCTCTTCGTCGCCAAGGCGAAAAGCGAGCACGCCGGTCTCGTCGATGACGACGGCTGGATCTCGACTCACATCCGTCTTCGCCTGATCAACCCGAACCTCTTGCTCGGCCTGGAGGACGACCGGTTGACCCAGCTCGAGCGGGTGCTCCTCACGTACGCGCTGTCCGTGCTGGTCATCCGCCGACTCTTCCACTCGATCCGGGAGGGCGGGTTCGACCTGGCCGGGTATTTCAAGCGAATGGCGCGGCAGCTATCGACGGTCAACTACGCAGAGCGCCCCGTCGTCTTCGACGTGATCATCGCGCGGCACCTGCAGCCGGACATCGCCAAGCTATCCGTCAACAGCGCGATTCTCGCCGTCGCGATGACCCGTCGACTCACCGACCACGAAATGGTCCTGTCACGGATCTGCATGGCCGCTCTATTGCTCGATGTGGGCAGGCACCGGGCCGCGACGGTCGACAAGGACTTCGATCTCCCGCGCAACACCGCCATCATCCATATGGCGATGGGAGACCTGCGCGGTGACAGCATCGAGCGGACGCTGATCACGTACGAGGCGCAGTCGCTGCTCGGCGGGTCCCCGGCCCGGGGAATCTACGACGTCGGAACGCTGCCTTCCATCGACGCCTACATCATCGCGACGTCCCGTCGGTTCACCGATCTCGTCACCCAGGGTCGGCACGAGGAGGGGCGGTCGCTCCAGCTCAGCACGGACGGGGCGATCGAGCAGCTCCATCGCGAGGCGACGACGGAGCTCGGCCACTACTGCATCGACCTCCTGGTCGACGCGATCGGGTTGATCCCCCGCGGCGCCATCGTCGAGCTCGCGAGCGGTTGGCGCGGTGTGGTCCTCGCCTCGGGGCCCAACCCCACGGCCTATGCTCACCCCACGGTACGACTCGTCTACGACGAGCGTGGACGGCGCGTGGAAGCGAGTTCGGTCGTGTTGCACACGGGTGACGCCGATGCCGAACGCCACGCTCCGGTCATGCGCGTGCTGCACCGCCCCGACCCCTACCTGCGGCAGGTGCAGAACGAAGTCGCCGGCGAGTTGATCACGTGGATCGAGTCGCGGCAGCGCTCGGAGCAGGAGGTACGCGTCTGGCTCGACGAGGAGGAGGCCGCCCGCGATCCACTGGCCGCCGAAGACTCGTCGTTCTTCCGAAGCGAGGACACCGACGACGCGACCACGGTCACCGCTGCCGGCGGCGGACTCACGGCCCGTCAGCGGGCCCTCGGCTTGTCGACGGCCGACGCGACCTTCCATAGCCGCGTCGCCGCGGCCACGTCTCGAGGGCGCCGGAAGAGATCCGCGGCGTCGGCGGAGTTCGCGCGCCGAAACCCCGCGGCCGCGCACCACGAGGTCGACGCCACGGGCGCCTACGCGGCGATCGTCACCGCCGAGGACATCGCTCGGGTTCGGGAGAGCGGGTCACGGGCGAAAGCACGGAGTCTGTCCGGCGAATTCGCCGTCTCCGGTTCGTCCGCGACGGTCCGCACCGTCCCGGCGGCGGAACGCGAGGAAGGCACCGCAGGCTCCGGTGCAAGCGCGCCAACGGAATCCGGAGCAACGACGGGGCGGCACGACGCGGTCCAGGATCGGGATGACTTCGAGCAAGCCCGCTCCTCGACGAGCGTCAGGACGCTACCCACCGACTCGAGCGACTTCGACCGAGCCCGCTCGTCAGCCAGCGTCAGGACACTACCCACCGACTCCGGAGAAGCTCCGGCTGCGCGCTCCTCCGCCAGCCACCGGACGCTGCCCGCCGACTCGGCCGACTTCGAGCGTGTCCGGTCATCGGGCGCTTTCGACACGGCCCCGGACCCGGACGAGTTCGGCGGAAGCCGCTCGTCGGCGAGCGCCAGGACGTTGCCCTCGGACTCCGGCCCGGCGGCAGCGTACCGCTCGTCGGGAAGCGTCAAGACACTGCCCACCGACTCCGGTGAGTTCGACGGGGCACGCTCCTCAGCCAACGTCAGGACACTGCCCACCGACTCCGGTGAGGTCGCCGCAGCTCGGCCGGCGACACAACCGAGTCCGCTGGCCAACGCCGACGACTTCGAACGCGCGCGTTCGTCCCAGCGCTCCGGGACCGTCGCCCCACAGTCCGATGCGTTCGACGGCGTGCGTTCGTCATCGAACGTGCGACCGATGCCCGCCGAGCTCGATCAACCCCCCTCGTCAACTCCAAGAGAAATGGTCTCCAAACCCGACGACGGCGACGGCGCGGTCCAGCCCGATTCCGCCACGGAGGATGGTACCCCGACGACATCGGGTGCCGAATCAGGCGCAAACGAGAAGTTCGGGCCGGGCGTCGTTCGGCGGCGACGAACAGGCGCCCGGACCCACCCCGGCGCCGAGCCGGAGTTCGCTTCCGAGGAATCCAGGGAGCACAGCACGATCAAGGAGATGATCGCCGCCGCGCGCGCCGATAGCGGGGCGACGCCGGCCTCCGAGGCCGCGCCTTCCGGCGGCGCCGGGATCATCCGTCGGGTCGGAGGTCGGCGGAACACGCAGCCAGCCGGCTTCGATGCGGCGCCATCGGAGTCCGACGTGTCCCCCCCGGTCGAAGAGCCGCCAGAAGAGAGGCGTCGCGACCTCGACCCGACGCCCACCGTGACACCGGCCGTCGCCCCGGCCCGGCCGACGCCCAGCACGAGTTCGCCTCCGCCCACCAGGCGTCCGCAAGGCGGGTCGATCGGTCGCGACTTCGGCCCGCACGAAGCGGAGACGCCGGTTCGATCGGTACGCTTCCCGATCGGAACGAGCGACGTCACGTCGGTTCCGGGAGGCGAGGACGACGAGGAGACGTGAGCAGCGTCCCCGAGGCCCGGGTGATCGTCGTAGACCGGGGCCGACTCCCGACCGCTGAGCTGCGTAGCTCCCTGGCAGACCGAGCACTGGAGCTCGTCACAGCTACCGCCACACGGCTCGTCGCGGCAGTAGACGAGGCGCCGGTGGCTGCGGTCCTCATCGATTTCGGCGAAGGGGACGAGCGGCTCGTCGCGTCACTACGCGATGCTCGCCGTAGCCGCGCCCCTGTGATCGTCGCGGCGGACCCCGAGCAACTCGATGTCGTGACGCTCGCCCTGCGTGCCGGTGCGGACGACTTCGTGCTCCACCCCATCGACACCGAGTCGTTGGTCCTCCGGCTCGCCGCCAGGCTCGGCGCCGGACCGCGGTCGGCGAATTACACGCCGGTCAGTTTGCAGGCGGTGGGCGAAGGTCTCGGTTCGGCGGCGCCCTCGTCGTATTGCGGCAGCTGCGCGAGCGTGGTCGCGACGCGCGACACGGCGTGCGGATCGTGTGGCTCGGCACCGCCCGCTGAGGGTTGGCTGCCACTGTCCGACTCGGACGATCCGTACCTGGGCTCGGTGATCGCTGGTCGCTACCGGTTGCTCGGACGGCTCGGGCACGGTTGCCACGCCGCAGTGTACCGTGCGGTCGACCTTCTGCTCGGGCGCGCATACGCCCTGAAGATCACACCCGTCGCCGGAGAGACGACCCGACAGGCCGTCGAACGCGAGGCCACCGCGCTCGCCTCGGTGCGCAACCCGCACATCGTCGCCCTCTACGAGTTGCACGTGCTCGACGACGACACCGTGGTCGCCGTGACCGAGCTCGTCGAGGGTCATACCCTGGCAAGTCTCGTCGCCCGCGGCGGCCCGGTCGCCCCCACCGTCGCCCTCGACATCGCCCGGCAGGCGGCCGAAGGGCTGCACGAGGTGCACGAACTCGGGATGGTCCATCGAGACATCAAGCCGACCAACATCATGGTCGAACGGCTGCCGGCGGGCGGACGTTTCGTCCGGGTCGTCGACTTCGGCGTCGTGCGATTGCGGAGCGACGCCGCGGACCCCGAGGGGATCTACGGCACACCCCGATACGCCGCTCCCGAACAGCTCGTCGCCGGCCGTCCGGTCGATCGCCGCGCCGATATCTACGCGCTCGGCCTCGTCCTCGGGTTCATGTTGACGGGCGTCCAGCCCGATGGAGAAGGGATCGACGAGATCGCCAGCCACCGACTCCTGTCCAAGGGAGGCGACGTCGCCCGGTACGCCGATCGCCTCCCGGGCCTGACCCGGATCGCCCCGCTGATCGAGTCCATGACCGCACCGGACCCAGCGGACCGGCCCGCCGACATGGGGGTGGTGACGCGGGAGATCGCCCAGGTGTCGGCCGGTCTGCCCGAGACGAACGGTTCGGCCGCCGACTGACGCCGCACGGCCGACCCGGCCGGGTTGACACGCCCGGCAGCCGCGCCGACGATCCACCCCCATGACGCAAACCGACCCTGACTCTTCGTCCGCCACCCGGCGCACCGGTTACGTGGAACGCCTCGCGCAGGTGGTGCTCAGCCTGATCGCCCTGGCCATCCTGTGGAAGGTGACCGAGCTCGTGGCGCCCGTGCTGGCTCCGGTGCTCGTCAGCCTCCTGTTGGCGTACTTCCTCGACCCGATGATCGACTGGTTCGAGGCCAAGGGCATCAATCGCACGCTGGCGATCATCGCGGTGGCGACCATCGTCTTGCTCGTGCTGATCGACATCGGCCTCGTGGTGGTCCCGATGCTGGCCATCGAGATCCGACACGCCGTCGCCGAGCTCCCCGCGTATGTCTCCGACCAATACGCGGCGCTGCAGACGTTGCTCGCCGACCGGTTCGGCGTCGATCTGGAGGCGGAGCTGACCGATTCGGGCAGCCTGCAAGCGGTCGCGGAGCGAATGCAACAGACAGTCGGCCGGCTCGCGGCCTCGGTGTTCGACAGCGCGGCCTCGCTGCTGAACCTGGTGTTGATCCCCGTCTTCACGTTCTACTTCCTCCGCGACTTCGACACGCTCAAGAAGCAGCCCCTGGCGCTGATCCCCCGCCGGTACCACGACAATGTCGTCAAGAGTGCGACCGAGATGGACACGGTCGTCGGGCAATGGATGCGGGGCCAGGTGCAGGTCGCGTTGATCCTCGCGGTGCTCTACGCGATCGGGCTGGGCGTGGCCGGCGTGAAACTCGGCGTCTTCATCGGCGTCGTAGCCGGCCTCCTGAACATCGTCCCGTACTTCGGAGCGTTCATCGGCATCGCGCTCTCGGTCTTGATGGCCGTGATCTACGGAGACGGCGTCAGCGAGTTGATCGGCGTCGCCATCGTCTTCGCTGTCGTCCAGTCGCTCGAAGGCTACGTGATCACCCCCCGGCTGGTCGGCGAGAAGGTCGGAATGAGCCCCTCACCGTGATGGTCGTCCTCCTGCTCGGGGGATCGCTCTTCGGCTTCTTCGGCCTGCTGCTCGCGATTCCGGCCGCTGCGGCCGGCTCGGTCGTGACCGCTCAGCTCATCGAGCGTTACCGGGGGACTTCTTTCTTCCAGCGCGACACCCCGGACGGAGACGCGGAGCACGACCCGCCCGACCCCGGGGACGAGGCCGACGCTCCGGCATGACGAGAACCGCCGAGGAGGTCGTCGCCGAGCTGGAGCTGGCGCCACACCCGGAGGGGGGGTTCTACCGCGAGATCTGGCGTTCGCCCGCCGGCCCGGCGAGCCGAGCGGCCGTGACCTCGATCTACTTCTTGCTGCCCGCTGGCGTCGTCTCGCGATGGCATCGCGTCGATGCCGACGAGATCTGGTACTTCCACGACGGGGCGTCGTTGGCTCTCGACATCGTCGGCGACGGAGGTCGACGTCAGGAGGTCCTCGACCGACCCGGGGCGAGCCACTCACCGCAGGCCGTCGTCCCTGCCGGCGCGTGGCAGTCGGCTCGGAGCCTGGGCGATTGGACCCTGGTCGGGTGCGCAGTGGCACCCGGCTTCGAGTTCTCGGGCTTCGAACTGGCGCCTCCCGATTGGACTCCGGACGACCCGGAATCCGACGGCAGAAGCTGAGGACGAGCGGTCGGCTGAATCGCCGTAGCCCCCAGACGCCGAATTGCGGTCGGCTGACCGCCATGCGACAGTGGTCTGGATACCCGCCTGGACCGGAGACCCGCCCATGGATCCGTTGGAGCGTCGCCTCGACGCTTTGTGTGCCTCGATCGAACCCGACGTCGTACGGATCCGCCGTCACCTGCACGCACATCCGGAGCTCGGCTGGCAGGAGTTCGAGACGCAACGCCATCTCGCCGGCTTTCTGTCCGATGCCGGACTCGACCCGCGGACGTGCGCCTCGACCGGTCTCTCGGTCGAGATCGGCGACGGCGATCCCGGCGTGATCTACCGCGGGGACCTCGACGCGCTCCCGATCGACGAGTCGCACGACGAGCCGCTCCCGTACGCCTCTCGGAACGCCGGTGTCTGCCATGCGTGCGGCCACGACTTCCATGCCGCCGTCGCCGCGGGCCTCGCCCGGGTGTTCGGCCAGATGGCCCCCGATCTGCCGGGCCGGGTCCGCTTCGTGTTCCAACCCGCCGAGGAGGTCGTGCCGTCTGGCGCCGAGGCCATGATCCGGGACGGCGCGGCGGCCGGCATGTCCGCTGCGCTCGCCTTGCACGTCGATCCGACGTTGGATACCGGGCAGGTCCGGCTACGAAACGGGCCGCTCACATCGGCGACGGACACGTTCCAGGTGCGGATCGTCGGCAGGTCCGGACACTCCGCCCGCCCCTATCTCGCGAAAGACGCGATCCTCGCCGCCACCGACGCCGTCCGCTCGCTCTACACGCTGATCTCCCAACGCGTGAACCCGGTGCTTCCCGCCGTGCTCAACGTCGGGACGATCCGAGGCGGTGAGGCCAAGAACGTCATTGCGGGCGAAGTCGTCTTCGAAGGCGTCGTACGCACGCTTCACGGTGACGTGAGAAACACCCTGCACCGGGAGATGAACCAGATGGTCGAGGCGGTCGCGTTCGCCCACGGGTGCACCGCACACCTCGTGCTACAGACCGGCGCCCCCCCGGTGATCAACGACCCGTGGCTAGGCGAGATCGCGGAGCGAGCGGCCATCGATGTCGTCGGCACCGACGCGGTCGGTTGGATCGAGCTCCCGAGCACCGGCTCCGAAGATTTCGGGATGTTCGGACTGCACATGCCGACGTACATGCTCCGCGTCGGCGTCCGCGTCCCGGGCGCCGAGACCGTGCACCTCCACACCCCGTCCATGGACGTCGACGACAGCGCGCTCGCGGTCGCGCTTCGCGTGATGGGTCGCGGCGTGTTGCGGACGATGCGGGCGCTGGCGGAGCGTTCGGCGGCGTGAGTGCAGGGCCCCGAAGGCCGGGCTAGCGCGACTCGGGACCGATCGTGATGTCGACCGGCGGACCTTCGTCGGAGTACTTCTCCCAGATTCGGAGTACTTCCGCTCGCTCAGAGAGGAACCCGTCGACCAGCGTCCCGTCGAACGCCTTGCCTCGGCCGTTCTCGATGTATTCGAACGCGTCGTCGATCGAGTGCGGCGGGCGGTGCGGCCGGCTGCTTGTCATGGAGTCGAAGACGTCGGCGATCGCGACGATTCGCCCGGCGGAGGGGATCGCGTCGCCGGCGAGGCCGTCCGGGTAGCCGCTTCCGTCGTACCGCTCGTGGTGCGTGCGCGCGACCATGGATGCCGTCTTCAACACGCGCGTGCTGAAACCGGCCAGCAGCCGGCTTCCGATGAAAGCGTGTTGCCGGACCTCGGCCATCTGCTCATCGGTCAGCGGTCCGTCCTGGGCGAGGATCTCGCCGGAGATGGCGACATTGCCGATGTCGTGAAACGCGGCGGCCTGGCGGATCACCTCGGCATCTCGCGCGGCGGCGCCGACAGCGAGCGCGATGACGGACGAGAAACGCCCGACTCGGAACGTGTGCGCGGACTTCACGCTGCCGTGGAACTCGGCGGCGGCGGCGAGCGCGTGGGTGGCCTCTTCGTAGGTGATGGCCAGCCCCTTGCGCGACTCGTTGATCTCGCCGATCGTCGTGATCAGGGCCCCCGTCCGGCGCTCGATCAATCGCTCGGACTCGACCTGGAGCTCACGGTCACGCAGCTCGAGGTCACGTCGGATCAGAGCGTTCTTGACGGCAATGACGAGCTCGCTCGGCTCCACGGGCTTGATCAGGTACCCGTAGGCGCCCAGCGCGAGGGCCTCGTCAGCGACCCGCGGGTCGTCGACTGCGGTGATCACCACGAACGCCGTGCCGGTGTGGTTCGCCTTCACCTCGCGCAACAGCTGGAGTCCCGAGGCGTCGGGCATCAGCAGGTCGCAGAGCATCAACTCGAACGGCCCTTCGTCGGCGAGCGCAGCGCGCGCAGCCTTCCCGGTTCCGACCATCACACAGTCGAAACCGGCGCGCTCGAGGACGCGGCGCATCAACGCTGCGAGATCGAGCTTGTCGTCGACGAGCAGGATCCTTGGCACGTCACGATCCGGGTTCCGAGGTGGAGTGAGGCACCGTACGTGGAGCCGCACGATCCGTAAAGCACGCCGGCCGGCTTCGAGCCGATGGACACCGAGCTGGTGAGACCGCAGTCTTTTGACAACGGTCGCGCGAAGGGCGAGCCTGTTGGGCGCACCTCAGCGGTGCACTCCGTACCTACCGACCCGAGGCCATGGTCGAGCCGCGCGTCAGCCTCAGGGAGGAAATCGCTGCCCTCGGCGTCGAGCCGGCGCTATGCCGTCGCGTGCTCGTGGTCGACGACCAGGTCGAGAACCTCGACGTCCTCGGCATCGTGCTCGAGGAGGAGTGGGACGTCCTACTCGCCGACAGCGGCGCCGAAGCACTGCGCGTCCTCGAGCGGGAGGGCGAGGTCGACGTCGTGATCAGCGACCAACGCATGCCGGGCATGACCGGCGTCGAGCTGCTCACGAAGATCGCTGAGCTGCAGCCCGACACGATCCGGATGGTCCTGACGGCCTACAGCGACGTCGAGCCGATCGTCGATGCGATCAACCTCGGGCGCGTCTGGCGGTTCCTGCTCAAGCCATGGGACGCGACCGAGATGCGAGCGTCCGTCCGCGACGCGATGCAGACCAAGGCCGACCGCAGCGACCTGTGGCGCCTCGTCGCGGCGCTCGAGCAACGGCGAGAGGAGTTCGACGAGACGCTCCGCGAACACACCCGGGCCCACGCACAGCTCGCGGCCGCCGAGCGGCTCGGTACCCTGGGCCGCCTGACCGCCGGCATCACCCACGACCTGCGCAACCAGCTCGGCGTCATGATGTTGCTGGTCGACGCGGTCCGCGGCGAGAGCGACGATGCCGTCCTCCTGCACACCGCCGACCGGGCGGTGGAGACGCTGCGCTCGCTCTACTACCTCGTCAAGGACGTCAACGCGTTCGCGCGGAACCGACCACTCGCCCTCGACGCATCCGTAGTCCCGACCGCTCGTTTCCTGTCGGAGACCGCTCGCCTTCTCCGATTCGAGCACGGGTTCGAGCCTCTCGACATCGCCTTCGAGTGTGACGATGCGCCGACGATGCGCATCGACGTCCACCGAACGCGGCAGGCGATGATGGCCCTGATCCGGAACGCCAACGATGCGTCCGCGTCCGGCAGCACGATCACGGTGCGAGCATCGACCCGCGGGTCTGCCGCAGTGCTGGAAGTCATCGACGAAGGCATCGGCATGGACAACCCGACCCTCGAACGTTGTCGCGAGCCCTTCTTCTCGCGCTTCGAAGGCGCGCACGTCGGGCTCGGAATCGGCATCGCAGAGCTGGTCGCACGCTCCCACGGCGGGGTCCTGGACATCGAGAGCACACCCGGCGTGGGGACGGTCGCCCGTCTCACGCTCGGACCCAAGAGCGACACATGACGGGGAGCGAGTTCAACTTCCCGATCCCGATGCGGGTTTGGATTACCGACAATGTCGACCCGCTCCTGGCCGCGGACGTCGCTCGCAAGCTGCAGCTCGATGCCCGCGTCGCGCGCGGGACGGTCGAGCGGGCCGAGAACGGGCCGGCGATCGTCCTCCTCGCGATGCAGGACCTGGCCGAGGGCGCGGACGATGCACGTGAGCTGATCCGAAGAGCGGCGCCGGGCAGACCGGTGCTCTACGGCGGTACCGGTGATCGGGACACGCTCCTCGAGGCGATCAACGTGTGGCGGGTTGCCCGCGTCGTGCCCACCGACGCGCCCATCCGGATCGTCGCCGACGCGCTGCAGGCGGCCCACGCGCGCCTTACCCTCGACACGACGCTGGACATGACGGCGACCGCGCTCCGGCGCGAAACCGACCGGCTCACCAAGGCGATCTCGGAGCTCGAGCAGACCCAGGCCGACCTCCTGCACACCGAACGCCTCACGACGATCGGGCGACTGACCGCCGGGCTGTCCGGGGCCCTCGAGGATCACCAGGAGACCCTCGAGATCTTCGAAGGCCTCCTCGCGCAGGCCGCCGGTGACCCGTCGCTCGAAGATCTCCTGCGGAGCGCCCAGCAAGGGGTCGAAGGCATCGGCGCGCTGCTCTCCGAGATCCAGGCATACGCCCACGGGGAACAGCGCGAACACGCCCCGAAGCCCGACCCCCTCGACGACATCGTCGCCCGCACCATCACCTTTTCGCGTTACGACGAGCTGATGTCAGGGCGGTCTCTGCACACCGAGCTCGACTCGCGCTGTCAGGTCGACGCCGATCGGCACGCCCTTTATCACGTGCTACTGAACTTGATCCGGAACGCCCTGCAGGCGACGCGCGACGGGGGCGTCGTCGACGTGAGGACATACCGTGCCGCCGATTGGGCCTGTATCGACGTCGAGGACAACGGCTCCGGGATGACGCGCGAGGTCTGCGACCGAATCTTCGAGCCCTTCTTCTCTACCAAGAGCGAGGCCGGGCTGGGGCTCGGGCTCGGAACGGCCCGACGCGTCATCGACCGACACGGGGGCCTGATCACCTGCACGAGCCGAGAGGGACACGGCACGCGGTTCACGATCAAGTTGCCCGCCCTGAACTGAGGGCCCGGGCACCAGCCATCGTCGGCACCGGCCGACTTGCGCCCCACCGGGCGCCCCGCTAGAGGGTCGGGCGACCCGGCGCCGAACGCCGGACGCGACTCCTCCGATGCCCGTGCAGATCGAGGTCCACAAACTCGGCGGCACCACCGTCGGCAGCGCCGATCGGATCCGCCAGGCAGCCCGGCTCGTCACCCGACCCGGCGCCGAACGCCGCGTCGTCGTCTCCTCGGCGATGGCGACCGTCACCAACGCGCTCCTCGAGGCCGCCGCGCACGCGCGCGCCGGCGACCTGGGCGAGGCCCGGCCCGTGCTCGACCGCGTACGCCAGCTCCACGTCGACACGATCGGCGCACTGGGGCTCCAGGCCCGGAGCGACCTGGTCGAGACCTGCCAGGACCTGCTCGACGAGATCGAGGCACTCTTGCGTGCGGTCGTCGCCGTCGGCGAACTCAGCGCACGCGTGCGCGACCGAATCCAGTCGACCGGCGAGAAGCTCGCCGTCCGGATCCTCGCCGCAACCCTCGAAGCCGACGGGCACCCGGCGACGGCCCTCGACGCGGACACCTTCCTCGAGACCGACGACCGCTTCGGCGAGGCGTCGCCGCTCGAAGGCGTCGCGGAGCGGACGACCCGCGCGGCGATCCTCCCGGTCCTCGAAAGCGGACGCATCGCCGTCGTCACCGGCTTCTGCGGGCAGGCTCCCGACGGTGCGACCACCACGCTCGGCCGGGGCGGTTCGGATTTCTCGGCGACGCTGCTCGCCGCCGCCCTCGGTGCCGAGCGCGCAATCATCTGGACCGACGTACCTGGCGTCTACACGACCGACCCGAGGGTCGTCCCAGATGCGAGGCTCGTCGCGCATCTCAACTATCGCGAGGCGGGCGAGCTCGCCTTCTACGGAGCGAAGGTGCTCCACCCCCGGACGCTGAAACCGGTCGCGTCCCTCGGCATACCCGTCGACATCCTCTCCTCGTTCGATCCCGACGAACCGGGCACGCGGATCGACGGCTGCTTCACCCCGGGCTCGCATCCGATCAAGGCGATCAGCGCCATCCGGGGACACGTGCTGCTCTCGATCGTGGGCAAGGGTATGGCGGGCGTCCCGGGCGTATCGGCTCGGCTCTTCGCGGCGCTCGCCGAATCCGGCATCAGCGTCACCGTGATCAGCCAGTCGTCGGCCGAGTCGTCGATCTGCGTGGCGATCCCGGTGGCGCACGCCGTCCGGGCGGAGATCGCCGTCAGACGGGAGTTCCGACTCGACCTGGCCCACGGCGACGTCGAGGACGTCAAGGTCCAGCCGGATGTCGGACTCCTCGCCGCTGTCGGCCTGGGCATGGCCCACACAACCGGCGTCGCGGCCCGGGTCACGGGGGCCCTCGGCAAGGCCGGCGTGAACATCCTCGCCATCGCCCAGGGCTCGTCGGAGCTGAACATCACCATCGCTGTCGACGGCCGCGATGTAGACGCCGCCATCCGCGCCCTTCACCGTGCGCTCGGCCTGCACCGGATCGACACGGGCGAGACCGGAGACGATGCGTTCGACCTGCTCCTGATCGGTTGGGGCAACATCGGGCGGGCGGTGGCAGCCCAGCTCCGCGACCACCAAGCGCGCATCGCCGACCGCTTCGGCCTGCGTGGTCGCATCGTCGGAATCTCCGACCGCTCCGGGTATCTGCTCCGACCCACCGGCATCGATGCCGAGATGCTCGGCGTAGCCGATGCCCGAAAGGTCGGCGGCGAAGGGGTCGCCGCGCTCGAGGGCGCCGTCGCTACCGCCGGGGGGCAGAACTTCCTCGAGGACGCCCTGCGCTACCGTCTGGCGCGTCCGGTGGTCGTCGATGTGTCGGCCTCCGACACCACCGGCGAGGCCCTGGGTCTCGCGCTCGACGCCGGCTGCGACGTCGTGACGGCAAACAAGAAACCCCTGGCCGGCGACATCGGGACCTATCGCGACCTCATGCAACGTGCCCGCGACGGCGGGCGCGTGTTGCGGGCGGAGGCCACCGTCGGCGCAGGCCTTCCCGTGGTCGACACCCTCGATATGCTGCTGGTCACCGGCGACCGCCTCACCCGGGCGGAGGGCTGCCTGTCGGGCACTCTCGGCTATGTGTTGTCCCGCCTGCAGGACGGCGCCCCCCTGTCACGTGCCGTGCGTGAAGCAGCGGATCAAGGCTACACCGAGCCCGATCCATACGAGGATCTCTGCGGTGCCGATGTCGGTCGCAAGGCGATCATTCTCGGCCGGATCGCCGGTTTCGATATCCCTGCGGACGCCGTCGAAGTCGTCGGGCTCGTGGGGCCCGAGATCGCCGGGATGTCGCGCGACGACTTCTTCCGCGCAATCGAAGCGTCCGACGATGCGTGGGCGCAACGGGTCGAGGCTGCCCGGGAGTCCGGGCAGGTCATCCGCTACGTCGCCAGCGTCCGGTCCGACGGGATCCGGGTCGCACCGACGCCGGTACCCATCGACTCCCCCCTCGGTGGCCTGCGCGGAACCGACAACATGATCGTGTTCCACTCCGAACGTTATGACGAGCGACCGCTGGTCATCCAGGGACCCGGTGCAGGCATCGACGTCACGGCGATGGGCGTACTCGGAGACGTCGTCCGCATCGTCGCGGAGCGGAGATGAGATGAGCTACCCCAACCGCAGTGTGCGCGCGTTTGCTCCTGCAACGTCGGCCAATCTCGGCCCGGGTTTCGACGTGCTCGGGATGGCGATCCAAGGACTCGGCGATACGGTCGTCGCTCGGAGCTCCCGGCGCCCCGGTGTGCGCATCTCCGGCATCACCGGTGACGACGGCCGTCTCTCCACGATCGCCGAGGAGAACACCGCCGGCATCGCGGCGATCGAGACCCTGCGCAAGGCCGGTCTCGACATCGGCGTCGAGCTCGAGATCGGGAAGGGAATGCCGATCGGGTCCGGCCTCGGCAGCTCGGCGGCCAGCGCCGCCGCGGCGGCCTGCGCGGTGAACATGCTGGTCGGCTCGCCCCTGCGCCGCAACGAACTCATCGGTCCGTGCATCGAGGCCGAAGCCGTGGTCTCGGGTCGTCACGCGGACAACGTGGCTCCATCGCTGCTCGGCGGCCTCATCCTGATCCGGTCTGTCGATCCACTGGATGTACAACGCATCCCCGTCCCGGCGGGGCTGATGGTCACGGTCGTGACGCCGGCGTTCGAGCTCGCGACGCGAGCGGCGCGCGAGGCACTCCCGGAGACCGTGCCCCTCGGCGCGATGGTCACCAATGGAGCGAACATCGCGACCCTGATCAGCGCCTGTTACTCCGGAGACATCGGCCTGTTCGGCCGATGCATCGTCGATGACGTCGTGACCCCGGCGCGGGCGGCCCTGATTCCGGGCGCAGAGGCGGCGATCGAGGCCGCGCTGGCCACTGGCGCGCTCGGCAGCTCGATCAGCGGTTCAGGTCCGTCGGTGTTTGCATTCTGCCACT
>CAZFPM010000104.1:0-292 GCA_964520965.1 uncultured Myxococcales bacterium | reverse complement strand
AGCGGCATTCGGCGACGCGGGGCTCGGGGCCACCGAGGTGATTTCGCCAGGCGACTGTCCGGGCGCCAGGAGGCTCGCATGACTGCGACGACCTGGCATCTCGCTTGTGTGCGCTGCGACGCGACCTACCCGGGTCTGGAGCTGCGGTATCGATGCGCGTGTGGAGGCACGCTCGACGTGGTCCACGACCGGTCGGAGACCCCTCGCGGCGAAGCGATGCGGACGCTCTTCGACGCCCGTCTGGCGTCGAAGGTCGCGGCCGATCGGTCCGGTGTGTGGCGCTTTCGTGACC
>CAZFPM010000103.1:18376-18967 GCA_964520965.1 uncultured Myxococcales bacterium | reverse complement strand
TCGTCAGTAGATCGTGATATGTTGATGGCTAGTGCGTTGAAAACGTGGGAGTTGGGGGCGACGGGGGTGACTTTCTACGGGTCTGGGTAGCGGGATCTGTTCATCAATGGATCATGAGTTGGCCCGGGATTGGCGGAGACCCCAGCGCTCGAGAGATCGGAGCCATGACGGCGCAGGGTCGTCGTCGACCACGCTCGGTATCGAAGCCTCGCGACCACCCTCGTCGGCCCCAGCCCGACATCGAGTCACGTTTGGCCCGCCCGGCTCGGCACTACTGGTCCTTGATCGCGTGAAAACGTCGATTCCTGGACAGGCCGGATGGTCACGTCGCCGAGGCTCGGGCTCCGGGATCCCGAGTCGGAGGGGAGAGTCGAGGGATCGCCTGGGGGGGATTGCGGCGCGAAGATGCCCCGATAGCCGCCGAGCCCCCATTGTCGCCAACCAGCCGCCATGCCTACACTCGCGCCGGCGGCTTTGATCTTCCTTTCCCTGACCATCGCGGAGCCGGTGAGCGAGTCGCGGCAAATCACGCCCGGTGACCCGGCGCCCGAAGACCCGGCGCCCGGATCGCGGCGCGCTGGGCGCGTGAAA
>CAZFPM010000103.1:0-18327 GCA_964520965.1 uncultured Myxococcales bacterium | reverse complement strand
TGCTTCGAGAAGGGGTGTACCACCACTCGCTCCCGGTCGTGAACGGCCTGAAGTACGGAGTCAGCGTACGGCGAGACGGACGCGACCGGCTGCCGCGCGCGGCTGACGAAGACGAGGTACGCGTCTTTGTCTTCGGGGAGTCGAGCGTGCAGGGGTCGCCATGGACTCCCCACGAGAGTCCGGCCGCGATGCTTCGGGACCAGCTGGCTCCGAGATTGGGCGACCGACGGCTCACCGTGGTGAACATGGGCCGTGGCAGCGCCATGACGTTGGACACCTACTACTATCTCCTCGCCGCGCGCCGATACGCGCCCGACGTGGTGATCTTCTACCAGGGCACCAACGATCTCTTCGACGGCTTCGAGGGCTGTCTCCCCGCGAACCACCCGACCCTCCACCGGCTGTGGCGCGCGGCGGTACGACACAGCCGACTGCTCTGGGGGGTCCGCGTCCACGGCCCGTCGTCGCTGCGCCGCGCGGCTTCGTCGACCAGTAGAAACTCCCCGTCCGGTCCCGCGCGTTGCAGCACCCCCGACGGCTTCGAGGCGTGGGTGTCCATTTTGGTCGAGACCGCGCAGGCGACGGGCGCCGAGGTCATCGTCACGACGCCGATCGCAGACGTCGCCGCGTATATCGAGGCGTTCGACCGCCGCTACGCCGAACAGCGTCTGCACACCGACTATTGCGGCCTCGTCCGCGATGAGGCGGAGCGCTGGACGCGAGTGGGCGCGCTGATTCTGGCCTCCGGTTTCCTGGAGACCGCCCACGAGGTATGCGGCGACCGCAACGCCGCCCTGGTCCTCGGCTGGTTGCGGCTCCAGCTGGGCATCCCGCCCGGCATCCCGCCAGACCTCGAGGCCGAGCTGGCAGACGTGGACGTCGATGCAGTCATCGAGCAGATCGCATCCGATCGTGACCAGGGGCGGTGACCCCCCAAGAGCTTCCCTACAAATTGCCCGCCGGGCCAGACTCCGCCAAGCACGCCATTTCGGCGCCGCAACATCTTGCGGAGTACACCCGGTACACCACAACAGTTGTGGTGCCGATCTGTCACACCTGTCGAAGTCTGGCCTCGGCGTGAATTTGTGGGGAAGCTCCCAAGAGGTCGACGAGATCCGTCGGATCGAGCGTGTCACCGATCTCGTCGTCGTCGACCCCGCTCAGTATCGAAGCCTCACGATCACACTCGTCGGCCCGAACCCGACGTCGACTCGCGTTCTGTCCGCCCGGTTCGGCACCGCTTCGGCGCGTCGCGTGTCGCGTGGCTCACGACCGGCCGCCGCGAGGATTCCCGCAGCCACGCCCGACACGCCGGCGGCCGCCCAGGCGATGTTCGCAGCGGTGCGCGCAGAGCGGGCCTCGCTTCGCAGCGCGGGCATCGTGTCCGTCTGACCGCAGAAATCCCGGTCGGCGGCGCACGTACCCAGATCGTCGCGGGTCTCGACGAGACGGGCCTCGAAGACGGCGCCCAGGGCAACGGCGCCGAGCGTCGCTCCGGCGAAGGACCAGGCGGAACGGCGCACCCGGCGCAGGTCGACCGACCGACGCCTCCCGTCGCCCCACGCCCGGTCGGCCGTCCAGACCACCAGGTCCGACACGTAGGCCGGATCCGGGTCGGCGGCGCCGTCGACCAGGTGACCGACCGCGGCGTCCCAGCCGTCGGCCGACGCCGCATCGACCGCCAGGCGCACGGCACGTGGCGGCGCGCTTCCGTCGACCGCGACCCGCGTGACCTCGACGAACGCGCGACCGTCGGCATCTCGACGGGCCACGGTGAAGACCTCGGGCTCACCGAGCACCGACGCCGCCTGCATCGCCAACCGATGAATCCCGTCGGTCGACTCCGACCGCGGCGCGAGCAGCAGCCGTCCGTCCTCTCTCCGCAAGGCATCGTCGAACGCCAGGTCGATCCGAATCGCGGGTTGGCGCGGGCCGAGCGCGTAGATGCGCGACGCGACCTCGGCGCAACGCACCTGTAGGAAGTGCGTGCCCGCCGGCAGGCGCAGCTCCCGGCCGTTGTCCGCAGACGCGGGGAATCCGTTGACGAAGAGCGCGCACGAGTCGCCGCCGGTCCACTCCACGCCGACCGCGCGTGTCGGCTGCAGCGCCTTCGCGGAGTCCCACGCGCCGACGAAGCTCGGCGGGAACTCGGTCGGATCGGGCGACGCGACCCAAGCCATCGTCACCAGTCGCTCCAACACCGCGTCGGCCTGCTCCGCGCTCCCCGAAGCATCGAGTGCGCGCACGAGCACGAGCAACCCGTCGACGACGGCGGATGCGAGGTCCGGGTGCGCCGACAAGACCGCGGGGTCACGCTCCACGACGCTCAGCCATGGATCCAGGATGGCGATCGCTTCCGGGTATCGGTTCTCGAAGAAGAGCGACCGACCGGCCGCCAGGTCCGGCGCGGCTCGGAGCAGGGCCGACTCGACCGCGGGATCGACGTCGAGGTGCAGGGCGCTCTCCCACGCCGCAGTGGTCTGCGATGGCGTCTGCAGCGGGATCTCCCGCCGCACCAACGCGTCGCGAAACGCCTCTGCATGATGTGCCGCCGAGTCGTCAGCACCGAGGTCGACCTCGATGACGATGGCGGCGTGCACTGACGACGCGGTGAGGAGCGCCACCGCGACGACCATCGCTCCGACAGACCGTCTGCGGCCGACAGACGACAGCCGACGGCGCGTCCCGCACCGGGGCGGACGCGACGCGGGCGCTGTTGCCCCCCGTCGCGCTCCAGACGGACCATCCAGGGTCCCGTCGAATCGATGCGCGGTTCGAATCGCGTCCATTCTCCGGTCGGCGATTGACAGCGCTAGTGTATCCCGTCAGGAATCATGGGGTCAAAGCCCCCATCGAACGATGCGCTTGTCAGACACCGCCCGCCCGAGAGGTCTACTCGTCTTGGTCACCGCGGTGATCGCGCTGTGCCTCGGTGCCGAGGCCGTCGCGAGCCTGTATCGACCTCCGCCGCTTGACCACGCCAACCTGGTCGTCACGATCCGGAACGTCCGGACGACGGTGCACTCCTGTCACTGGGAGTACGAGCGGGTGATCGACAATCTCGGCGGTTCCGGCGCGACGATCGAGGAGGCCTTGATCCGCATTCGCGGGCGCAGCGACATCCGGCCGAACCTCGAGCCCTTCGAGGAACGCGGTGCCGGAGAGGTCCGCGTCGAGGCATGGGACCAGGTCGTGATCCCCGCCCACGTGCGCATGAGCCACGAGGAGCCGGGGTGTTCGTTCGTCGCCGAGGGGGTGTATCGCGGCCGAGACGACAACGGCCACCGCTTCACGGTGAACTACTCGTTCTCCGACAGCTGGCGGCCGTGAACCGCCGCCCGATCGGGGACGGCGGATTCCGACGGACGATCAGGCGACGACCCGCAGGTGCGAACGGCTGGCCTGCTTCTCGAGGACAGCGACGCGCTCGAGCGCGCGGTTCATCCAGGACTCCATCAGCTCGGTCTCGGCGTCGGAGCTCCGGGAGTGCTGCTCGGCGATGAACGCGTCCTCCGCTGCCTCGTCGGCGCGCTTCTCGGCTTCCTCGGCGCGCTTCTCGGCGTCCCACGCGAAGCGCTCGGCCTCGTCGATCTGCCGTTGGGTGTCCTCCAGCTCGTCGCACACGCTGACCAACTCCTTGTGGGTCGCCCGGAGCAGCGCCTGGGTATCGGAGAGCTCGGCGCGCAAGAGGTCGTTGTCGATGCGGAGCTCCTCGACCTCTTCGTTCTGAGCGATCATCCGCTTGCGGAGATCGGAGATCACGAGCTGGTAGTCGCGCGACTGGCACTGCAAGCGCTTGAGCTCGACCGCGCCCTCTGCGGACAGCTTCGACCTCGCCTGCCGCAGCTCCTCTTCGAGCGCGCCGTTCAGCTCTTCGAGACGCACGACCTCGGACCGCTCGATCTCGAAGCCCCGCTTCGCAGCGTTGAGCGCCTCTTCCAGGAGCGCCTTGCGAGCGCGAACACTCTTCAACTCGCGACGGTCGACATCCCACCGACGCTGAACCTGGAACAGCTCGATGTTCAACGTCTCGATCGTGCCCGCCAGCTCGGAAACCAGCGCCGCCGATGCGTCATCGGGCTCGAAGCGCGCGTCGATCAGGGCGGCGCCGACTTCGGCCAACTTGTCACGGAGCTCCGGCGACTTCCGGCCCGACTCGCACTCCACCATCTCGACCCGGCGCTCCACCTCGGCGAGCTCGTCCGCCAGGCGATCCACATCGACGACGGCACACTTCCCGCTCGGCGCGACGGCGTAGTCCGCGGGCTCTCCGGCCAGGTGCTCGAACATCTCCGCGCAATCGTCGAAAGCGGGCTGAGCGCGGTACGCACGCAGCCGCGCCGCGTTTCGATGCACTACCTCGGAACGGGTCCGGGGCCGGCTGACGATTCCGCATCCGAGAGGGTGTCCTTCGTTTTCGCTGGTGCTCATGACTGCTCCGGGGGATCGCGGTCGTCTCCATCGTCGCACCAGGGGATCTGAGCGCAAATTTTCTACGTGTAGGATAATCACCTACGACCACCGTGATCGACCGTTTACCGCGTCGGATGACTTCGATCGGGAAATCCACCAGACTTGCCCACGCGAACTCTCCAGCCCCTTTTGACGAGGCCAACCGTGAACCGGCTCACCCGCGCGACGATCTGTCTCTGCTTCTTGGGCGTGATGGTCGGATGCAATGACGACGACGGACAGCTCGCACCGGAGGACGGCGGCACGACAGGAGGTGCCGACGCCACCGGTGCCGACACGGCGCCGGCACCCGTGTACGAGAACTGCTTCAACGGCGAAGACGACAACGGCGATCGGCTGGTCGACTGCGCCGACCCCGAGTGCCGCCGCCTCGACTTCTGCACCGTCTTCACCTGCCCGGACGGCGACATCGGCGACGCGATCGGCTTCCCGGTCTTCGCGGCATCGACCCTCGCAGCCGGCAACGAGCAGGCCGGATCCTGCGGCGGTCAGGGGGGCGCCGATCTCGCCCTGACGTGGACCGCGCCCGCCGACGGCCGCTACTTCATCGACACGCTCTGGGGCAGCTACGACACCGTGCTCTACGTGCTCGACGGCTGCGAGGGCGAGGAGCTGGCCTGCAACGACGACTCCGAGACCCCGCGTGCGCTCCAATCGTCCGTGGAGGTCGATGTGGAAGCCGGCGACGAGCTGCTCATCGTGGTCGACGGTTATGAGATCGTCGGCGCCGAGAGCGGCGGCGATTTCGTCATCAACATCACCCCGGTCGAGCTACCCTCCGAAGACGGATTCTGCCTCGACCGGCGCGACAACGACGATGATGGCGCCATCGACTGCATGGACGAGGAGTGCCAGGCCATCGGAGTCTGCGCCCCCGTCGTCGGAGCCGAGAGCATCGAGCTCGGCGCCAACCACTCCTGCGCGTTCCGGGATGGGGAGCTGCTGTGTTGGGGAGGCGGCGGGAACGGACAGCTCGGCGATGGCGAGAGTCGGAGCAGCACCCGCCCGGTCGTCGCCGGGAGCGACCACACCTTCGTCGACTTCGGCCTCGGTGACGCGTTCACGTGCGGCCTGACCGAAGAGGGCGACGTGCTCTGCTGGGGGGGCGGCAACTTCAACGTCCTGCTCCTCGGTTGGGGCGTCAGCTCAGCCGTTCCCGTCGAGATCCCGCTCGCAGCGCCTGCGACCGCCATCGCCGTAGGGGGGCGCCACGCCTGCGCCATCCTCGACGACGAGCGCGTGTCCTGTTGGGGCAGCGGGGACACCGGCCAGCTCGGCCATGGCGCTCACGAAACGCCCGAGGCCCCGGTCTTCGCCGAGGGCCTGGACGACGTGGCGACCATCGCTGCCGGGGGCGGTCACACCTGCGCGATCACCGACCGGGGCGCGCTCTTCTGTTGGGGGCTGAACAACGGCGGCCAGGCGGGAACCGGGGACGGCGAGTGGTCCGTGCCCGAGCCGGCGCCCGTCCGCGACATCGCCGCGGTCAGCGCCGTCGCGCTCGGAACCGCGCACTCCTGCGCGATCACCAACCACGGTGAGCTCCTCTGCTGGGGGCAGAACTGGAACGGACAGGTGGGCAACGGAACCACACAGGGACAGATCACGCGCCCGAGCCTCGTGGATGCCGAGATGGAATTCACCGCTGTCGCCGCTGGCGCCAACCACAGCTGCGCGGTCGCCGACGGCGAAGTGTTCTGCTGGGGATACAACGGCTCCGGGCAACTCGGCACCGGCGACAACCAGATCCGCCCGCGGCCCACACTGACCGGTCCCGAGGCGTCGGTCACGTCCGTGGGCGCCGGGCACGAACACGCCTGCGCTGTGGATGAAGACGGCCACGTCTGGTGTTGGGGCGGTAACCGCGTCGGACAGCTCGGCGACGGGACGAGAGACAATCGCCTCGAGCCCGTGCTGGTCCTCGACGCCCTCGACTGACTCCCAACCGGACGCTTTCACCGATGACACGTATCGCACGCCTCGGGCCGCTCGCGGCCCTGCTCGCCCTCCTCTGCTCGCCCGCGCTGGCGACCGGGGACGATGGCGGCCCCGGCGACGGCGACCGGTCGCCGGACACCGCCACCGACGCCCCCGATACGGCGACCGAAACGCTCCTCGCCCAGTTCCGTCGCCACCGGCGCACCGCCGCGGAGTCCGACCGGATCACCCGCGGGTTCGATGTCGACGGCATACCGTCGCGCGGAGCACCGGACGGGCTCGTCACCATCGTGGAATACTCCGACTTCCAATGTTCGTTCTGCGGGCGGGTGCAGGGAACGCTCGACGAGCTGCTCGACGATCCGGAGTTCGCCGACTCGATTCGGTTCCAGTTCCGGCACTTCCCGCTCGCGTTCCACGACAACGCGCGGCCCGCTGCCCACGCCGTGATCGAGGCACACGCGCATGGTCGGTTCTGGGAGATGCACGACCTGCTCTTCGGGGCCTCGAGCCAGCTGAGCCGGAACA
The DNA here is from genome assembly GCA_964520965.1 of uncultured Myxococcales bacterium. Classification (GTDB taxonomy): domain Bacteria; phylum Myxococcota_A; class Bradymonadia; order REDH01; family REDH01; genus CAZFPM01. Next base: position 11,388 of record CAZFPM010000103.1, on the reverse strand, counting down.
CCATCGTCGGGCTCGCGGCCGAAGCGGGCGTCTCCAGCACCGACATCTCCTCCGCGATGGACGAGGAACGCCACGACGCCCGGATCGAAGCCGACATCGCGGCGGGACGCGCAGCCGGAGTCCACGGAACGCCCGCGTTCTTCATCAACGGTCGCCTGCTCTCCGGCGCACAACCCGTCGACGCATTCGCGACGATCGTCCGAGAGGAGGTCGCGGCGATGGAGGAGCTCCTCGAGGGCGGCGCCTCGATCGAAGAGGCCCGAGCGGTGCGCGAGGCTACGAACGCCGCGGTCAATGCGCAGGCGGCCGCCGCACCGACCCCGCCGACCGCACCGACCCCGCCGACGGCGCCCGAGGTGATGTACGTGCCCATCGGCGTCGGACCGAGCCGCGGCGCTGACGACCCCCTGGTCACCATCGTCGAGTTCGCCGACTTCCAATGCCCCTTCTGCGCGCGCGTCCAGCCGACGCTGGACACCCTCCTGTCCGAGTACCCGGACGAGGTACGACTCGAATACCGCCACCTTCCCCTGTCCTTCCACAACAATGCCGAGCCCGCTGCGCGCGCGTCGATCGCGGCGGCCAACCAGGACCGATTCTGGGAGTACCACGGCCTGCTCTACGACAACCAACGGTCCATCGAACGCACCGACCTCGAGGCGTACGCCGAGCAGCTGGACCTCGACATCGATGCCTTCCTCGCGGACATCGACGACCCCGGCGTGGCCGACCGCGTGGCCGATGATGCCACCCTGGCCGCGGCTGTCGGCGCGCGCGGGACACCGAACTTCTTCATCAACGGCCACCGCTTCCGCGGCGCCCAGTCGATCGATGCGTTCCGCGCCGTCATCGACGAGCAGCTCGCCGAAGCCCGTGAACTCCAGGAGTCCGGGGTCGACCACGACGAGATCTACGAGACGTTGCTCGCCGACGCGCCCCGCACGATCGAGTAGAGGTCGGGGAGCCCGAGCTCCGCGGCGAGCTCGGCGAGGTCGGGTGGGATGGGCGCCGAGAACCCCGCCGGCTCCCGATCGTCGCTAAACACGATCTCCAGCGCGTGCAGGGCGTGGCGCTCGTGGCGTTCGCACGGAGGTTTGCGATACCAGGGCTCGCCGATCAGTGGGTGGCCGAGATGGGCGAGATGGACGCGGATCTGGTGGGTCCGTCCGCTCTCCAACGTGGCCCGCACGACCGTGAATCCACCGCCGCGCGCGAGCACCTCGAGGCGAGTCGCCGCCGGTTTGCCGTCGGACGTGACGGCCTGCCCGCGTCGATCGCCGACCGCGACGAACCCGATCGGGGCGTCCACGCGTCGGCGGTCGAAGTCGGGCTCCCCATGGCAGATGGCGATGTAACGCTTGCGCCCGCGCGGGAATCGCATGCGACGTTGATACTCGGGCACGAGCGAGCGACGGGTCACGAAGATGTTCACCCCGGAGGTGTCCGCGTCGAGCTGGTGCACCGCCCATACCATGCGGCCGCGCCGCCTGGTGATCAGCGCGGCCTGCAGGCAGTCCGGGTCCTCCAGGGTCCGGCCCGCGGTCGCCAGGCCGGCAGGCTTGTCCACGACGAGCAGCCCATCGGCCTCGTAGACGATGCGGTCATCCAGATCGGGCACGCGGTCGATCACGGCCGGTGGGCGCCCCTTCACGGAGCCGGCCGCAGCGCGGTCAACGGCAACTCGAAGGTCTCGCCGTCGCAGAGCCCGTTGGCGAACACGATGCCCTCGGCGTGATGCAGGCACCAGGCGAGCGCGCGCACGAGCAGATACGCCGTCGTCTCGGACGGATGCTGCCACAGGGGTGGTTGCAGGTCGCCGTAGACGCCGCGGTCGACATCGTTCAGGGCGACGGAGAGTCGGAAACGCTTCGACAAGGGGTCCCTTGGCGGTGACGCGACCCCGGCCCGGGTCGCAGGGATTCCGGGCCGTAATGCCGCAGCGAGAGGGCGGACGAGCCCAGGCTAGCGCATGCGAGTGACACGGGCGAGGCGTCGCCGGAAAGGGGCTCGAAATTGACAGGGCCACCGGTGCGTTCTAACCCCGCGGTATGCGCGAAACACGGTGTTGCACCGCATCTCACCGCACCCCACCCCGCTTCGAATGCCGCGCCGAACCCAGTCGATCCTGTTCCTGACCGCCTTCGCCGTCTGCCTGGCAATGCCCGCCGGAGCGCAGGACACCGACGAGGGCACCGCGACCGACGGCCTCCGGCCGGAGTTCGGAAACGTGCGCGCTGCCGGGATGGGCAGCGCGTTCGTCGGTGGCGGTACGGGCACGGGAGCCATCTACGCCAACCCCGCCGGCGTCGTGATGTCGGCCCTCTACGCCTTCGACGTCGGCTACCAGCGGCGGCAGGTCGGCGGGCTCAACGCGATCGGCGTCTCGGTGGTCGACGCGAAGACGAACCCCAGCGTGGCCGCCGGGGCGGCGTATTCGTTCGGCTTCGGCGAGAACCAGGGGCTGGTAGATCAGCTCGAGGCCGACGAGGCCGACGATATCGACGGTCGCGTGCGCGACCATGACTTCCGCGGCATCCTCGCCGTTCCGCTCGTGCCCGCACGGATCGCCCTCGGCGTGGGCGTACACTACGTCAACCACCGGCGGGGAAGCTGGACCACCCCGGGCGACGGATCCGGCGGCACCGGCGGAGCCGACGACACCTCCCCGAACCTGGACCCCACCGGGACCGGAACGGACGAATCGACCGACGAGGAGCCGAGCACGGACGGTGTCGGTCACTCCCTCGGATACAAGGGGTTGAGCCTCGATGCGGGCGTGATGGTCACCGCCGGTGACAACGTGTCGCTCGGGTTCTCCGCACTCAACCTCCTCAGCATCGACGGCTGGGGGTCGGGCCGCACCCTGAATTCCGGCATCGGCCTCTACTTCGGTGACCTGCACCTCGAAGGCGCCTGGTTCGCCGAGCAGGGAACCGACGACGACAAGACGTTCGAACACGGCGGGGCGATCGGTCTCGAGTACGTGATCGAGACCTTCCCGATCCGCGTCGGTTTCCGCCAGCGCGGATCCGACGCGTCATATGTGGCTGCAGGGCTCGGAATCCGCAACACCCGGGCCGGCGGCGACCTCGCGTTCGTCCAGAACGTCAGGACGACCGACGACCGGATGTTCAGCCTCTCGGTCTCCGCCTACTTCTGAGCGCCGGTGGGAGCGCCGGACGAGACACGGGCGGGCGAACGGTTCACTCCTTGATCGGAATGGCCTTGAGGAAGGCCTGACCGTCCTTGACGACGACGTCGAAGTCGACGCGGTCGACGCCATGCTTCGACCGCGCCTTGTCGCGTTGCTTCTCCAACGACTTCGACACCTTCTCGAAGTTCAGGTTGTCGATGTCCTGGTTGAGGCGCTGCTTGGCGGCGACGAGGCGCTCGTAGATCGACCGGTCGTCGCTCTCTACCCGGGACGCCGGCCCGCTGGCCTCCGCCTTGCGAGACGCGGTGGCCTCCGCGCGGCGCTTGGGGCCCGCACCGGGCGCCCGCATGCGCTGTTGTAACGCGCGGAGCTTCTCGGCCCGCTTGACCAGATCTTCCGAGGACACCCCCCGCATGACCGCAGCGTCGCCCGACGGCGAGTCACGCGGTTCCCCGTCGGCCGGTGCTGGCGCCGGCTTCGGCGGCTCGCTCGATGTCTCGGCCCCGCCGCCGCCGCCCATCTGGTTCATGAAGTCGGTCGCGGCGTCGGCGAGCTCCGCTTGCCTGGCGGCGCGACGTTGCGTCTCGGCTTTGTCAGCAGCTTCTTCGCCCAAGGTGTCTCGTACGGTTCGGATTGCCAGGTGATCGGCGGCCGTGAGTTCCCCTGCCGCCACATGTCTCTTCTCGCGTTGCTTGGCACGAAACGTCAACCGTTTGTATGTGCCCTGTTCGATTTCCCTCGACGTCCGCGCCCAGTAGGCCTTATGCGCATTGAAGCGCTGAATCAGGGCCTGGAAACGGAACTTCGACGTCGCCGCCTTGAAATGGAGCTGGCTCAGCCGGTAGACCCGCCGAACCACATCCTTCTGGACCTGCGTTGGCGGCGTCCGTTCGATGCCGAGGAAGTACTGCTCGTAGAGTACGCGCAGTCGCTCGAGCCTCCGACCAAGCTCGTCGATCTCCGCTTCGACTTCCTCTTTTGTCAGTTCTTCGGGCATCCGCCACGCATTGAGGGCGAGCGCAGGCTATTGTATGCGGTCCCGGCCCTTTCTCAAGCCCGGCACACGCCCACCGTGTCTCGATTCCCGAGTATCGTCGCCAGGATCGGCGCCGCAGCTGCGGCCGTCGGCGCCGCGTGCGCGCTCGGTCTCGCCGCCGGTAGCTCGTGGATGGCCCCCGCGGACGCGTGGGGCGGACTGGTCGGCACCGCCGAGCCCCACATCGTCGAAATCGTCCGCAGCGTCCGATTGCCCACCGTCGCCCTGGCGCTGATGGTCGGCGCCTTTCTCGGCGCCAGCGGCGCCGCGATGCAGGGGCTGCTCCGAAACCCCCTCGCCGATCCCTATCTGCTCGGGGTGAGCGGCGGCGCGGCCCTCGGCGTGACCGCCGTGCTGGTCACCGGTGCCACCGGCATCGGGCCCCTGTCCCTCGTGCCCCTGGCCGCGTTCGCCGGTGCAGCATTGGCCGTGCTCGTGATCCAGGGCGTGTCCTCGGCGATGCCCGGCGGCCTGCGCGGGCCTGGCGCGACCTACACCCTGCTGTTGACCGGAGTCGTCTTCAACGCCCTCGCCTCTGCGATCATCCTCGTCGTCCACGCCGTGCTGACGCCGATGAAGTCGCAGGAGCTCCTGCTCTGGCTGATGGGAGCGCTGGTCCCCGGGCGCGCCGACGCCTCGGTCTGGCCCGCCTTCATCGCCGGACTCGCCGGAATCGTCGCCATGTGGGCGCGTGCCCACCGCCTGAACGTCCTGTCCCTCGGTGACACGCAATCCCAGGCGCTGGGGGTCGACCCCCGGGGCACCCGCACCTTCTTCTTCCTCGTCGCCTCCCTCGTCGTCGGCTGCGCGGTCGCTTTCTCCGGCATGATCGGATTCGTGGGGCTGCTGGTCCCGCACATGGTGCGCCTGGGCTTCGGCGCCGACCACCGAACCGTGCTCCCGCTCTCGGCCGCGTTCGGTGCCGCCTTCCTGGTCGCCGCGGACGCCCTCGCGCGCAGCCTCTTCCCCCTGGCCGGCACTGCACTCCCGGTCGGCGCCGTGACAGCCGTCGTCGGGGCGCCGCTCTTCTTCGTATTGCTCCGCCGCAGCCTCGCCCGCGGGGGTGTGTCGTGACCCTCCGAGCCGCCGGAATCGGCGTCCGCTACGAACCGCGCCGGATCCTCGACGATCTCGACCTCGACCTCCGCCCCGGGGAGTCGACCGCGCTCGTCGGCCCGAACGGAGCGGGCAAGTCGACCTTGCTGCGCATCCTCGCCGGCGTGCAGACCCCGGACGACGGTCTCGTCACACTCGACGACGAGAGCCTCGCCACGCGCGACACACGGGCCAACGCACGAGCGATCTCGCTGATGACGCAGCATCTCGACGTGCCCTTTGCCCTCTCGGCCCGCGACGTCGCGATGCTCGGCCGCGCTCCCCACCTCGGGCTGCTGGGCCTGCCCGGCGACGACGACGCCACCCGCGTCCGCGACGCCTTCGAGCGTCTCGAGGTCTCCGCCCTCGCCGACGAAGCCGTCAACCACCTCTCCGGCGGCGAGCGCCAACGCGTCCACTGCGCGATGATGCTGGTCCAGGACGCCGACATCGCCCTATTCGACGAACCGACCAGCGCCCAGGACTTCCGCGGCGTCGGCCTGATCGTCCGCGAGCTTCGCCGTCTCGCCACGGCCGGACGAACCGTCGCCGCGGCGGTACACGACCTGAACATCGCCGCCCGGTGGTTCGATCGCATCGTCCTCCTGCACGCCGGCCGCATCGCAGCCGACGGCCCGCCGGCCGAGGTGCTGCACGCGCCCGCGCTCCAGGATGCGTACGGCGACGCGGTCCACCTGGTCGACGTGGGCGAGGCGGTCCCGTGGGCGGCGCCGCACGTGCCAAATTGAGCGAGGGCGACGACTCGCCGCTCAGCCCAGCTTCGCGATCATCTCCTTCCACGAGTCCGGCAGGGGAGCCTTGCGCCCGTTGGCGTAGTCGAACGACACGATCACCCCGTCGCCGGTCGCGACCATCGTGCCCGACGACTCGCTCCAAACGGCGTACTCCATCGTAAATCGGTCCTCGCCGACGTCGGGCACGCGCGCCCCCGCCGTCAGGGTGTCGGGATAGGTGACCGGAACGCGGAATCGGCACGACGTGCGCGCCAGGATCGGCCCCACACCGCCGAGGGTCTCCCCATAGATGCCCATCTGCTCGAAGTACGCGATGCGCGCGCTCTCGAAGTAGCGGAAGTACTGCGTGTTGTTCACGTGCCCGAAGGCGTCCATGTCACCCCATCGCACAGGGATGGTCACGGTCGCCGGGAACTCGCTGATGTCGTTGCCCATAGTCCTTCGCTCGGTGGTCCGCGGTACATTATCGCCGCCGCTCGGGTCCGCACAGTGTCGACCTCGACGTCGACCGAACTCCCGGGTGCCGCGCGGCGACGCGTCACTCCGAGTCGGGCTCGACCAGCCAGTAGAGCCCCAGTGGCACCGGGTCGCGGATCGCCCGAGCGCCCAATGACGTCAGCGCCGCGGCCTGTCCCCGGGCGAAAGGCTCGCCGCCGAGCTCGACGAGCTGCTCGCAGTATAGCGCCCGTGTCTCGGCCACTTCGGTGTCCTGGACATCGAGGCTGCAGTTGGCCCCGTAGTAGTAGACCACGCACTCCGGCTCGGGCTCGATGGGCCACGCGAAAGCCCACGCGTGCTGGCGACCGGCGGTGTTCGAGATGTAGTGGAAGGGCTTGAGCACGGTGTCGCGAGGTTCGGGGTAGTCGAGGATCACGCAGCCATCCGGCACCTCGGCCAGGTGCTCCACGAGGAACTCGTACTCGCCGTTGACCGTCCGCGGGGCCAGGACCCAGGGCATGCAAAAGGCCGCGCAGGCGGCGACCAGCACCGTCGCCGCCGCCTGCTTCGCCGGGTGGCGCACCCACCGTTGGAACCCCTCCACGCCGACCCCGACCAGGAGCGCACTCACCGCCAGGGCGCACAGGTGGTAGCGGGCGAAGCAGATGCTGTCGTGCACGTCGGCGTTCATGACCACGCCGAACGCCGACAGGAACGCGCACAGGATCCAGAGCATCGACCACCGGTTGTTCCGCAGGCCCCGCACTGCGCCGACGACCCCGAGCAGCATCCAGACCGGCGGCGTGTACCGCGGGTTGAGGAACGGGTTGTGGTGCGGATGTACGAGTTGCGCGGGACCCATCCCCTCGACGTTGACCGAGAAGATCCCGGGCTCGTGGAGGACACGGTCGATCGTGACCCAATAAGCGGGGTAGCCGACCAGGGCGACGTACGACAGGAGCCACACCCACCACCAACGGGGCAGCGCTCGCTCGCTGCCATCGGGGGCCGGGGTCATCCGCCAGGCGACGACGAGGGCGATCGTGAGGCACGGCATCCACACGAACTCGGGCCGGAACTGCGGCGCGAGCACCAGGGCCGACGTCGCGACCACCAGGTCGTAGGGCCGCCGCTCGTCCAGGAAGCGCAGGATCGCGTGCCAGCCGAAAAAGCACAGCGCCATCGCGAGCACGAGCCGGTTGTACGTCGGGCTGAGGCGAACGTGCATCGGCGTGGCCGCCAGGATCGCGGCCGTCGCCAGACACGCCCAGACGCCGAATCCGAGGCGGCGCATCAAGCCCGCGACCAGCGCCACCGACGCGACGCCAGCCACGAAATCGAGCGCGACGAACGGCCCGTCCGACGCGGGCACGAGCTGCAGCGTGTGGAAGAGCTGTCGCAGCAGCACGTCCGGACCGCGTCCATACCAGCCGAAGCCGTGCAATGTCGGGTCGAAGATGCCGTACGCCGATGTCACGGTGTTCTGCAGGTCGCCGGGCCCATGGTCCGGCAGGAACCAACGCAGCCCCGCACCGACGACGACGATCGCGCCGAGGATCATCCCGGGCCGGCCCCGCAGCGCTCGGAGGCTCCGGCCGATCGAGAGCGGCGCCGAGAAGTAGAGCGCCGCCCAGATGATCGGCAGCAGGTAGTTCACGTAGGCGAACGTGAGCTGATTCGACCAATCCGTCATCCGGGCAGGCTAACGCCGTGGATCGGGATTGACGAGCAGGTGGGCCGCCCGGCGGCGGATACGGGTCCACGCGCCCTTGATGTCAGCCGCTTGGGTGGTGTCATCCCCTCGGATATGATGCCCCGCAACTCAGCGGCTCTCACCGGAGAATCCATGTCCGACCTCCTGCCGGTCGCCGTCGTCGTGCTCGGAACGTTGGTGTTGCCGCCGGAAGCCCTCGCTCCGCTCGAGCAGGTGCGCACTGCCTTCGATGGCGCGGAGACCGGCTGGTCGCTGCACACGATCGACGTCCAGGTGGACACCGTGGAGCTCGGATTCACCGGCGGCGAAGACGGATTCCAGGCCGTCCTGGCCGCCCCGGACGAACCCGGGGTCGGACCCTGGTACGAGATCCGCTGCGACGACCGGCGGTGCGACGGGGTCGTGCCCGTGCTCGCACGACTGCTCGACGAACACGTCGCCGAGGATCCTTGGGTCGAGATCGCCGGGTCGGCGGAGCCACACCGCGAGTCCGCACAACGGAAGGCTCCGAACCGGGCGCTGGTGATCGCGGTCCTCGTCTTGCCGTGGCTCGGCATGTTCGGGATTCTCTTTCGGAAGGAGAGGCGCGACGACGAGTGACGCGGGCCTTCGTCGGGACTGACCTGACGCGGTGACCGGCCGGATCAGATCCGGAAGACCTCCATCTCCTCTTCCGCTGCCTCGTCCTCCCGCTCGGCCAACGTGCTGTCGAGTCGGTCGACGAGCGTGTTCCCGTCGTCGGCTCGCAAGATCTCGACCAGTGGAATCGTCAGGTCGAGCTGCGACGCGATGCGGTTTCGAAGCTCGACCGCCATCAGGGAGTCGAGGCCGAGACGCGTCGCGGCGACGTCGAGGTCGACCGCGGTCGGCGAAAGGCGTAGCACAGCGCCGAGCGCTCTCCGGAACCACGTCTCGAGCGCTGCGCGGCGTGCGGCGGGCTCGAGAGCGGCGATTTCGGTGGCTTCGCCGTCGGCGGGAGCGCTCGAAGCATCTGCTGCGGCATCTGTGACGAGATCGGTCAGCAGCGGCACTCGGGCAGACTCGGGGTGGCGCTCGGCCCACACCGACCAGTCGATCGACATGACAACGGCGTGGGGCAGGCCGGACGCGAGCGACAGCTCGAGGGCGTCGAGAGCGGCGCCGGGGGCCATCGTGCCGAGGCCGGTGTCGGTGAAGCTGCGGCGTTCGGCCTCGTAGCGCGTGGCCATGCCCCCGGCTCCCCAAGCGCCCCAACTGATCGCCGTCGCCGCGACACCCTGCTCACGCAGGTGCCCAGCCAGGCCGTCGAGCACGGCGTTGGCGGCCGCGTAGGCCGTCAACAGCGGCGAGCCCAGCACCGAAGCGGCCGACGAGTAGAACACCCACCGCTCGATGTCCGGCCACGCCGCGGCGATGTTCCACGCCCCGGCCAGCTTCGGCCGCAGGTCGCGGCGCAAGTCGGCGACGCTGGTCTCGTCGGCCGGGGCCGGTGCCTGCACTCCGGCCGCGTGCACGACGCTCCGTACGGGCGGCCGGTGCTCCTTGCGCCATCGCGCCGCAAACGCGTCGACGGCGGCCGGGTCACCGATGTCGAGCGAGGCGAAGTAGACGTGCGCGCCGAGCGCCTCGAGCGCGACGATGGCATCGACCACGGGGTGACCGCCGGCCAGGTCCGCCCACTCGGCACGATCGGGCGGGGGTGTGCGGCCTGCCAGCACCAGGTGACGCGCGCCGCGGTCGACCAGGCGACGCGCGACCGCGAGACCCAGCGCGCCGAGTCCCCCGGTCACCAGTACCGCCGTGCTCGGATCCGGCCGCCAGCCCCCTGCCGAGTCCGAAGGATTACGGAGCCGAACCAGTCGCGGGGCCACCCAGACGCCGTCGCGCGAAGCGAACTGCGGCTCCGGCCCGCGCTGTCTTCGGAGCAGATCGGCCAACGTCGACGCGGCGGCCGCGGTGGATTGATCCGGATCGAGGTCCACGAGGGCGCCGAACGCGGCAGGCCGCTCCGCTTCGAGGGCGCGGCCGAGGCCCCAGAGCGCGCTGCGCGCGGGGTCGATGCAGCGCGAAAGCACCGGAGCGGCGCCGCGCGTCACGAGCCAGACGCGGGTCCCGGACTTCGCCCGACCGAACGCGTCGAGCGCCGCCGAGCAAGCGGCGATGGCCGCGGATTCCGCTCCCTTCGTGTCCACGCCGGCCAACGACACGAGGTTGCCCTCGGCGGCACCTCCGCCGGAGTCGGGCGGTCCCACAGCCAAGATGACGACACCGCCCCCGCCTGTGTCGTTCGCTGCCGGCCCGGCGAGAGACTCCACGACGCAATCCGCACCGGCGGCCCGCAGCTCGCCGGCCAACGCCTGGGCGAGCGGCGCGTCGTCGCTCCGCACCGTCCACGCACGGATCTCGGCGGTGTGCTCGTTGGGGACGGCGACCGGCCGCCACTCGACACGATGCAGCCAGTCGCGCAGGTCGCGGGCGCCACGAGCGCCGCAGGCCTCGAGAAACCGGATACGCAGGCCGCGGAGCTCCGCCACGAGGGCTCCCGACGTGTCGAACACGTCGACGTCACCGGCGATCTCTGCGGGGTGTCCGGAGTCGACCACGCGAACGTGCGCGCGCAGGGCGACGGAGCCCTCTCCGGCGAGCGCTGTATGCGTGCGCGCGCAGTCGAGGCTGGCCATGACGAAGGGGCCGTCCGCCGGGAGCGCTGTCGACACCGCCGAGCTCAGGGCCTGCCCGCACGCGTCGAGCACGGCCGGATGGAACGTGTATCGGTGCAGCTCGCCGGCTATCGCGTCGGGGACGCTGATCTCCGCGATCGCCTCGTCGGCACCCGCCCAGAGCCTCTGAACACCGTGGAACGAGGGCCCCCAGGTGTTCCCGGCGGCCGCGAGCCGGGCGTAGAAATCGGCGCCGGCTTCGCCCGGTCCGGCCGAGGCCGGCGGGGCCGAGACCGGCGGCTCGGAGTCCGAGGATTCGCTCGGCCTCGAGACCAACGCGACGGTGGCCGTCACATGACGGTTCCAGGCGTCGCCGTCGCGCCCGGCGATCACGGCGCGGGCCCGGCCGGGGCCCTCCGGCGTCAGGATGACCTGCACGCGGCGGGGCTCGTCCGAGGGAACGGGGATGGGACTGAGGAAACGTGCGTCGCGGACCTCGACGGCGTCGCCGAAGAAGTCGGTGCCGGCCGCGAGGAGCATCTCGACGGCGCCGGTTC
>CAZFPM010000102.1:0-19041 GCA_964520965.1 uncultured Myxococcales bacterium | reverse complement strand
ACGGTGACGAGCGCGGCACGATCCGGCACCAGTTCGACAACGGACTGGTCGCCATCATCCAACCCGACACCACAGCGCCGATGTTCTCGGTCCGCGCAGCGGTGATGGGGGGGCTGCTGGCCGAGGATCAGACCAACGCCGGCATCAGCAACCTGCTGGCTCATCTGCTGACGTCGGGCACGTCGACGCTGACCGCGTCGGCGCTCGCCCTCGAGGTCGACAGTCTCGCGGCGAGCCTCAGCGGGTTCAGCGGGCGCAACACGGTCGGGCTGAGGATGACGGCGCTCTCGCGCGATTTCGAATCTGCGCTGGGCCTCTTCTCGAGCGCGCTGCTCGACTCGCAGCTGCCGGCCGACGAGCTGGAGCGCGTGCGCCACGAGGCCTTGGCCGACATCGCCGCCCAACAGGACAACATCGCCGGCAGCACCTTCCGCCTGTTCAACGAGCGGGCGTACTCCGGGCACCCGTATGCGCTCTCGGTGATCGGTACGGCCGAGAGCGTCGGCGGGGTCGACCGCGAGGAGATCCTGGAGTTCTACCATCGTCTGGTCGAGCCGGGCCGCATGGTCGTCTCCGTGGTCGGCGATGTCGAGCCGTCACGGGTGATCAGGACCCTCGGCGCCCTGTTCGGTGGCGACGCGAGCAGTGAGCCGCGCCGGCCGGCGGCTCGGCCCGAACCGACGCAGATCGACGAACCGGCCGTGGTGTTCGAAGTGCGAGATCGCCAGCAGACGCACGTGGTTCTCGGGTACCAGACCGAGTCGATGTTCGGCACGCATCGGCACGCGCTCGACGTGCTGGGGGTGATCCTCGGAGGGCAGGGCGGTCGGCTCTTCCTCGAGCTGCGCGATCGCCAGAGCCTCGCCTATACGGTCAACGCCTATTCGAACTGTGGACTCGATGCGGGGACGTTCTCGTTCTACATCGCGACGAGTCCGGCGAAGGTGGCGGCCGCCCTCGACGGGATCCGGGCAGAGGTGGAGCGGGTCGTGGGCGAGGGCGTCACGGACGAAGAGGTCGAGCGTGCGCAGCGCTACCTGATCGGTCGCCGGGACATCGCGCTGCAGCGCCAGAGCGCCCGTGCCGGGTACTTCACGTTCGACGAGATCTACGGCGCCGGGTACGAGTACGGATACGAGTACGACACGCGGATCGGCCGGGTGACGGCCGCCAGCGTTCAGGCGGCAGCGGCCGCGTACTTCGCGCCGGAGCGCGAGATCCTCGCGGTGATCGGGCCCTCCGCCCCGGAGGACGACGCGCCAGCCGACGTTCCGCAGGATTGATCGCGGCGCGGCGGCGACGTCCCGTTCGGGGTGAGGGCGGGTGCGAGAGCTGCGGGCAACCGGCGCCGCATGGCTCCGCTGGGGGTGAAGGTGCGCAACGATTTCGTGCGCGGCGCGTCGAGGGCGAAATCTTTTCCGGATCGCGTTCGTGTCGTGTCGGGTATGGTGTTGCGCGGGAGAAACCCGCTGAAGACCACTGTCTCCGCGGGGGACAACCCTCTATCTTGTCCGGCGAGAGGGTGGGCGCCCCCCGCCCACGAACACTCACGACGGCGCTCCGAGGGATTGGAACGCGAGTTGCAATGCCTCCCTGGGCCACGAGCTGTCGGAATCAGAAGCTGATATGACAATCCCCTCCGCCCGCGACACCGCGGGCCGCTCGGGCCCCTCCGTGCGGGTCACGATTCGGCTGTTCCTCTGTTGTGCGTTCGCGTGCGTCCACGCGTGCAACGGCGGCGGCGGCACTACGCCCTCGGACAGCGGGACGCTCGACCTGCAGACCGACACCGGGGCGACCGACGTCGGGGCCGACGCCGGGGCCGACGTCACCGCCGACGTCGTCGACGTGGACGCGGCGCCGATCTGCGAGCCCGACCGGGTCGGGGAGGCGTGTGGCACGTGCGGCACCCTTGCCTGCGAGGACGACCGGCTCGTCTGCAACGACGACGGCGCGAACCAGTGCGGTGGATGCACGGCGCTCGAGGCCGAGCCCGGCGACGCGTGCGACGGGGAGGGCAACGACTGCCAGTGGAGCTGCGATTTCGACGCTGGCCAGGTCGTCTGCGATTGCGATCCGACGACCAACGCCTGCGGCGGGCGCGCCGACCTCGGCGATGCATCCCCGGGGGCGGCGTGTGGCGAGTGCAGTGACGGTGCCTACGAGTGCGACGGCCCCGAAGCCGTGCGGTGCGTCGGCGCCACCGCGCTCAACGCCTGCGACGGGTGCGGCCACCTGGAGCACGCGCCCGGCAACGCCTGCGGTTGCGATGGGGAGTGGGTCTGCGACGACGACGGGGGCATCAGCTGCGACGCCGCCGTCGTCAACGCCTGCGGGGGGTGCGCGGAGCTCGACGCGGCTCCCGGCGACGCGTGCACGGCGGAGTGCACCGAGGGCAACTACGTGTGCGCCGACGGTGGAGAGCGGGTCGTCTGTGCCGCCGTCGGTCTCAACGGCTGCGGTACGTGCGCGGAGCTCGAAGGGACTCCCGGCGAGCCGTGCCCCGGGCCTTGCGGCGACGGCTTCTGGCTGTGCACGGACGACGGTCTGAGCGTCTCGTGCACCGCACCTGGCGGAAACGAGTGCGGCGGTTGCGCCGAGCTCGTCTCGCCCCCGGGCACTCCGTGCGAGACCGCATGCGGAGACGGCGAGTACGTCTGCGACGAGTCCGGGAACGTGACGGCGTGTGACGCTCCCCCGGAGAACCGATGCGGCGGGTGCGCCGAGCTTCCCCAACGGCCCGGGGACTCCTGCGAGTCGGAGTGTGGCCTCGGCACGTGGGTCTGCACGGGATCCCTCGACGACGTGATCTGCGGCGCATCCGGGTTCAACGCCTGCGGCGGGTGTGGCGAGCTCGGAATCGGGCCCGGCGCCCGGTGCGAGAACGCGTGCGGCGCCGGCGAGTACGTCTGCTCCGAAGATGGCGAATCCGTGTCGTGCGACGCACCGTTGCCCAACGACTGCGACGGGTGTGGCCCCCTGGCTGCGGCTCCCGGTGAGTCGTGCGGCTGCGGCGAAGCGACCTGGGAGTGCGCCGAAGGCGACGTGGTGTGCGCCGGGCGCACGGACAACGCGTGCGGCGGGTGCGAGACGCTGGCCATCGAACCGGGAACGGCGTGCGATCTCGGTTGTGGTGCCGGGGAATTCGTCTGTGTCGACGACGGCAACCTGACCGTCTGCGACGCCGCGAGCACCAACGCGTGCGGCGGGTGTGTCGAGCTGCCGGCGCTGGTCGGTGCGGCCTGCGAAGCCGCGTGCGGCGCCGGCGTTTGGTCGTGCGACGGGACCGAAGCGATCGGCTGCGAAGGTCCCGCCTTCAATGTCTGCGGCGGCTGTTCCCCCATCGACGGAGACCGCATCGGCGAAGAGTGCGCGAACGATTGCGGGACCGGAGTGTTCGAGTGCTCGCGTACCGGCGAGTTCCTCCGCTGTAGCTCCGGCGTGCGCAACGCGTGCGGCGGTTGCGACGAGCTGCCCGGCGTTCCCGGCACGATCTGCGGTTGTGGGGAGGGGAGCTGGACCTGCGATGCGGGCAGCGCGATCTGTTCGGGACGCCCGATGAACTCCTGCGGCGGATGCGAGGCGCTCGACAACGCTCCCGGAGGCGACTGCGGCAACGTCTGCGGCGCTGGCGAATACGTGTGCGAGGATGATGGCAATGCGCTCTTCTGCACGGCCGAGCCGGTCAACGCGTGTGACGCCTGCGCTGTGCTCGACATCGCTCCCGGCACTCCCTGTGACCTCGGGTGCGGCGCCGGTGCGTACGAGTGCGAAGCCGGCGGCGAGTCGACCGCATGCGTTGCCCCGGAGCCGAACGCTTGCGGCGGTTGCGGCGAGCTGAGCGCCGAGCTCGGCACGTTCTGCCGTGACGATTGGGGCGCTGGCACCTGGAGCTGCGATGGGCTGGATACGGTGGCCTGTCGGAACGAGTGCGGTGGGATCGGGGTTCTGGCGAACCCGCCGGGTGGTGCTTGCGAGAGCGCGTGCGGCGATGGCGAGTACGCCTGCATCGAAGGCGGGACGGCGACATTGTGCGACGCGGCCACACCGAATACGTGCGGGGGTTGCGAGCCGCTTCCGTTCGAACCGACCGAGGAGTGCGACGCGGCGTGCGGCACCGGGCTCGGCATGTGCAACGACGATGGCGGCATCGACTGTCTCGGCGCCGAGGCCAACGTCTGTGGCGGCTGCGGCTCGATACGATTCGCTCCCGGGACGGCGTGCGCGACCACGTGTGGCGAGGGCGAGTACGTGTGTGCCGAAGACGACAGCACGACGGTTTGCGACGCTCCGGCGCGGAACGAGTGCGGGGGCTGCGACGTGCTCCCGGGCGTCATCGGCGAGCCGTGCGGCTGCAGCGAAGGCGGGGTCTGGGAGTGTTTCGCCGGCGGCTCGCGGTGCAGCGGTGTGGCGCCGAACGCCTGCGGAGGATGCTTGCCGATCGCCGCGGAGTTCGCCCCCGGCGCGCCATGCACGAACCTGTGCGGCGCGGGCGAGTGGGAGTGCCTGGACGAGAACGTCACCGTCTGCAACGCGCCCACCGAGAACCCCTGCGGCGGCTGCGATCCGCTCGGTGTGGAGCTCTTCTCGCCCTGCGAGGGTGAGTGCGACGGCGCGATGTGGATGTGCGCCGACGGGGTGGTTGGCGGAGTCGAGTGCGTGAGCCCGGCGCCGAACAGTTGCGGCGGTTGCGGAGAGTTGGTCGGCGAGCCCGGCGAGCCCTGCGGAGCTCCGGTGTGTGGCCCCCAGATCTTCGTGTGCAACGCCGACGGGTCGGCCGTCGATTGCGTCGGCGAGGTGCCGAACGCGTGTGGGCTCTGCGACGGACCGCCGACGTCCGGCGTGCCCGGCGACCCGTGCTCTGACATCTGTGGCGACGGAGTCTGGGTCTGCGACATCGACCTGGTCGACGTGCATTGCTCGTCGCGCGACACGTTCGACGACCGCAACGAGTGCGGCGGCTGCGCCCCGCTCGACGGCTCGATCGGCGACTCGTGCGGTGAGTGCGGCGCGCTCGGCTGTGCCGACGACGGCGAGTCTCTCGTCTGCGAGACGATTCCCCTGAACGATTGTGGCGGCTGCGGCCCCCTCGACGTCGTGCTCGGCGACCCCTGCTACGATCCGGCGACCTGCCCTGACGTGGTCTGGGCGTGCGCGCCGGGTGGCGTGGAGCCGACGTTGCCGAGCGGCGCCTGGTGCGAGGATCCCGTGCTCAATGCGTGCGGAACGTGCGCCGAGATCCTCGAGGGCGAGCAGCCGACCGACCCCTGTGGCGAGTGCGGCTCGTATCAGTGCGACGCATCGGGTGGGACCAGCTGCGTGGACCCGGGCCTGAACGAGTGCGGGGTCTGTGGGCCGACGCTCGAAGTGAGCATCGGCGACCCGTGCGAGGTCTGCGGAGTCGTCGGCAACTACGTCTGCTCGGAGTTCGGATTCCCGATGTGCAGCGTCTTCGATGCCGGAAACGGGTGCGGCGGTTGCGCGCCGCTCGAAGCGGCTCCGGGCGAGCCTTGCGGCGATGGCGGATGCGGAACGTGGGCGTGCGACGGTGCCGACGCACTCACCTGCGACGACGTGGCGCCGAACGCGTGCGGCGGCTGCTCGCCGGCGGACCTCGTCCCGGGTGACGCCTGCAGCTTGTGCGGCGAGACCGGCGTCGTCCGGTGCGTCTCGCTGCATCCCCGTTGCGACGTGCCGTCGGTGAACGCCTGTGGCGGCTGCACGCCGCTGAGCACGGATCCCGGCGACCTCTGCGGTGATTCGGATTGCGGCGTGTGGGTGTGCGGCGAGGGCGAGCTGGTCTGTGCCGATCGAGGTGCAAACTCCTGCGGCGGGTGCGAGCCGCGCTCGCTGATCGCCGGATCGCCGTGCGAGTGCGAAGACGACGTGGAGCCCGGCACGGTCCAATGCGACGAAACGGGCAACCCGTACTGCGACAGCGCCCTGTCCAACCGCTGTGGGGGCTGTACCGCGTTGCCGGCCGTTCCGGGCACCCCGTGCGGTAGCCTCGGTTGCGGTGTCTGGGTCTGCGCCGGCACCGAAGAAGTGGTCTGCCCTGACGAGCCGGTGGACGCCTGCGGGATCTGCAGCGGCCGCGTCGATGTCGAAGCGGGCGATCCGTGCGTCCGTTGCGGGGAGGAGGGCGAGGTAGTGTGCGAAGAGACCGCCGGCGCGATCTGTGACGCGCCCGGGGTCAACACGTGCGGCGGATGCACGACCCTGGAGCTGGAGCCGGGCGACCCGTGTCCTCCCCCGAGCTGCGGCGTCGCGGAGTGCAACCCGGACGGCACGATCTGGTGCCAAGAGGACTGTGGATGAGCGCGATCCGAACAGGATACGTCATGAGACATCGAAACCCCGTCGTTCTTCTTCTCGCCCTCGGTGTAGGCCTGCTGGCCGCGTGCGGTGAGGAACTTTCGCCGGCCGATCGGTCGATGCCGGAGCCCGTGGCGGCCGAGGTGCCGGATCCGGGTCCGAGCTCACTGGAGCCGGACTCGGTGGCCGCGGATGCGGCGTGGTCGACGGATGTCGTGGATTCGACGGCGGATCCGGACGCGATCCCGCCCCTGGAACGGCTCCGTAACGTGCTCCGCGGTGGGGGTGTCGCGATCCTCGGTACTGTCGCCGCCCGGCGCGCGGAAGAGGAGTCGCGCGAGGTCGATATCGGTGCGTTCGGCGACTCCGTGTCCGAGGAGCCGATCGGAGAGGGTTCGGCGGTCAGTGCGACCGTGGTCGGGAATGGCGGCAGCTATGTCCGCCAGGGCGACTGCGTGAACTTTGACCTGGTGTGCGGATCTTGGAGCTGTTCGTGGGTTTGCCAGCTCTACGAGGAGTGGTACGAGTTCTGCTTCGACACCGACGCAGACGGGTATGCGGGCTTCGTCGGCGGGGAGGCCCACTACCACATCGCCCGGTACCGGTCGTTCCTGTGGATCGGCAGCTACAGGAACCCGACGTATTGGGACTTCTTCGTGCCCCACGCGCGCTTCGGAACCTGCGTCGACTGCAACGATCTCGATCCTACGATCAATCAGGGGGAGTCGGAGCGCTGCAACGGGATCGACGACAACTGCGACGGCTCGATCGACGAGGGGGTGAACTGGAGCGGCATCCCGCTCGGCGGCAACTGCGACAGCACCGATGCCGACCTCTGTACCTGGGACGACCACGTCCGGTGTGACGGCAGTGGGAACGCGATCTGTCTCGACGAGAACGGCACACAAGTCGAGGTCTGTGAGACCTGGAACGCCGACAACGATTGCGACGGCGTCGACGACGAGGTGGGGCCGACGCTCTATTGGGATGCCGACAACGACACCTACGGCCGCACGACGGGGGAGCGCCCGGCCAACGTGTGCAGCCCCACCGGGCGCTGGCGATCGACCGGAACCGACTGCGATGACACGCAGCCCACGGTGTACCCCGGGGCGCAGGAGATCTGCGACGGGCTCGACAATGACTGCGACCCGGCGTCCTTCGTCGACGGATCCGGCGAGTCGAACTACCACGACTCGTGCGATAGCGGCGACGCCGATTGGTGCACCGACGATTGGTACACGTGCACCGGGATCCGGCCCCTCGTCTGCACCGATCGCGGTGCGGCGCGGCCCGAGGTCTGCGACGGCGTCGACAACGACTGCAACTCCAACACCTACGACGGCGCGCAGGACGGAAACATCGGTGACCGGTGTGGCGATGTCGGCGACGTCGACTCGTGCGCCGATGGACGAGTCTCCTGCGTCGCTGGCGCCGACACGTGCGTCCAGTCCGGGCCGGTCACGGCCTTCGACTTCATGGTCAACGAGGACGCTGGCTTCGTCGTCGGCGCCACGACCTACGAGGTACGCGACGCCTCCGGGAACAACCATCACGGCGACCGATCCGGGACGGTCGCGTGGAACTCCGGCGGCCAGTCCGGCGGCGGCTACTACTTCCCGGACAACGGATACCTGACGACGAGTACGTCGGGAATGACGAATGTCGAGGGGACCGTCGCGTTCTGGGCGCGGCCCTCGTTCTGGACCGAGACCAACGCCCCGTACGGCGTGTTCGAGACCACCGTCGGTATCAACACCGCCGGGTGGGTCTCGATCTTCAAGTGGTGGGATCGAACGTACTTCCGGCTCATGAACGGCACCAACCAGTTCGTCGACCTCGTCTTCGACGTACGCAACGGGACGACGGCCGACGATCTCTGGCGCAGCGGTGTGTGGGACCACTGGGCCTTCACCTGGAGCCGCACCCGCGGCCGCATGGAGGTCTACCGGAACGGCTCGCTGGTGGCGTCCAGGAATCGGACGACGTGGCCGTCTACCGGCATGCCGTCTACCGCTCGGATCGGGCAGGGGCGCGGACAACCCTTCTACGGCATCCTGGACGACGTGGCGCTCTACGGGTTCTCGGTGTCCGCCGCCGAGGCCGCGGCACTCCACTCCGCGGGACGCATCACGCACGGTGCTGGCTCCGGGGCCGATCCGGGAGGCCAGAACCTCGAGTATTGCGACGGCCTCGACAACGACTGCAACGCGGGGGTCTCCGACGACGGTGAAGACGATCCGCGGCTCGACCCCGGCACCGACCTGAGCTGTGACAGCCCCGCAGATATCGACGCCTGCACGGACGATTCGTTCCAGTGCTCGGTCGGCGGGATCGCCTGCATCGACGACGGGGTGAGTCACCCGGAGATCTGCAACCGACCCGGTCCCCCCGTCGACGACGATTGCGACGGTGCCTTCGACGAGCGTGGCTCGACAATCACCGTGTACTTCGATGGCGACCAGGACGGGTTCGGCGATCCGTCCGCGCCTCAACCGTGGTCCAACATCTGCGATCCCACCGTCGACGACTTCGTGTCCCTCAACAACTGGGACTGCAACGACGCCGATCCAGCGATCAAGCCTGCCGCCCCCGAGGTGTGCGACGGGGTCGACAACGACTGCGACCGGCGAAGCGACGGCCTCGCCCAGACGACCTTCGACGGATGGGGAGACCTCGACATCTACACCTCCCCGGGCGGTAGCCGTATCGCCTGCGACACCCTCTATCCGGTGGCCAGCGCGAGCTCCGCGTACTGCGACGACGGCTTGATGTTCTGCCGCAACGGCGTCGAGGCCTGCGAGCCGAGCGATACGGGCAGCGTCGCGTATGCCGACTCCGAGCTGGTCCCCGTTCCCTCCGGGATCCTCTCGTGGGACGTCGACGACCGCGCCGACGGCCGCTGGAAGATGATGGGGGCCGACGAGCACTATGCGTACGCGATCTCGTCGCAGACCTGGTGGCACTATCAGGCCTTCGACCCGCGCAACGGCTGGAGCGAGGCCTTCGACCGATATGCGGTCGACTCCGGCGGCTCCCGTGTCGCGGCTCCGTTTCTTCCCCACGCGGTGCTTGCCGACGGCACGTATCTCTACGTGCTCGAGTGGGGCGGCGCCTGGCGGGTCGCTCGCATTCGCATCAGCGACGGGCTCACCGACCTCGGCTACGGCACTCACCCGTCGCCGTACCTCGGCGGCCAGCTCGACGACACCAGCGGCCGCGCATACCTCGGGACCCACCAGTCCGGGACCACGCAGATCCGGTCGTATTTCGCCAGCCCGTTCTCGCCGCCAGCCGGCGTGATCGACACCCGGAACACGCCGTTCACGAACTACATGAGCCTCGTAGCCACCGATGGGGTCTACGCGTTCGGCGCTCGTTGGTCGACCACCGACACAGGGCTGATCCGGCTCGGTACCGGCGTCGCCGGCACGACGCTCGGGGCGAACTACGGATGGCTGGTCGCGTCCGGGACCACGTGGGCTCGCACGCTGAACGTCTTCGAGTTCGACGGATGGGTCTACGAGCCGTCGACCTGGTCCAACCAGGTCCGCCGCTACCGGACCTCCAACGCGCGTGAGGAGACCTGCGACGGGTTCGACAACAACTGCAACGGCACCATCGACGAGCACGGCGCCGGGGGCTGCACGACCTGGTATCGCGATGTCGACGGGGACACCTACGGCGTCGACTGGGATACGATCTGCGCCTGCGCCAGCTCAGCGCCCTACGTCGCGACCCGCGGCGGAGATTGCGACGACGGAGACGACGCCATCAACCCGGGTGCCAACGACGCGGTGGCGCCCGACGCCGCCAACGGCGTCGACAACGACTGCGACGGCGCCGAGCACTGCTACCTCGACGCCGACCAGGACGGCTACCACGACAACGTGCTCGACGAGACCGGTGACACCGCCTGCACCGACCCGAACCACAACCTCGCGACGGATCCGGGCGGTGATCTCGGCGCCTGCGACCAGGACGACCTGGTCAATCCGGGCAGGACCGATGTCTGCAATGGCATCGACGACGACTGCGACGGCACGGTCGATACCGGTTACGGCGTCGGCGTCTCCTGCGACGCGGACGCGAGCGCGTGCACGGACGACGGCTACAGCGCGTGCGACAGCGCCGGTACCGGCTCCGTATGTGTAGACGCTCTCGCGTCGTTCACGTTCGACGAGCTCCGCACCACCGTCGCGTACGACCGCTCGAGCCAGGACCACGACCTGACCGTCGTCGGTGCGATGCCCGCGTCGTCGGCCCAGCCGGCCGTCGCCGGTGCGTCGGGCGACGCACTCTGGTTCGACGGGAACGACTACGCGCACTGGGTCGGCACCGAGGACTGGGACTACCCGGGCTACGAAATGACCGTCGCGGCCTGGGTGTACCCGACCACGAATGGGGCGGATCAGTACGTCGTCGCATCGACCGCCAACTCGACGTGGCAGTGGTTCCTGCGGAGGAACTCGGACAACCTCACGCACTTCTACATCCGGACCACGACCGGCACCTACTACTGGGTGCGCTCGGCGGCGTCGCTGCCGCTGAACACGTGGTCGCACGTCGCGGCGACCGTGCGGGCAAACGGTCAAGCTCGCCTCTATCTCAACGGCGTGCGCGACAGCGGTTCGCTAGCGACGAAGCGCATCCCGGGAATCAGCGCGATTCCCGGCACTCTCGATGTCGGTTGGTGGCGCTACGGCAGCCAGTACTTCCGCGGCGGGATCGACGAGTTGGTCGTGATCCCGGCGCAGTTGAGCGACACGCAGATCGCCGCGCTCCACGCCTCCGGAGTCCTGCCGCCGCCTACGCGAACCGAGGAGTTCTGCGACGGTTTGGACAACGACTGCACCGGCGGCGCGGACAATCTCTCGGCGACCGCGGGCGCTGCCTGCGACGACGAGGACTCGGACGTGTGCGACGACGGCGTGTACGAGTGCACGAACGACGACACCGACGTGCAGTGCCTTACGAACGGGCCGCGCGCGTTCTATGACGCCGACATCGCCGACGCGAGCTACCTGTACAACCTCGCCGGCGGGGTGGGGTCCGGCAACTCCGACATGACGAACACCGGCGTGACGATGTCCACGCCGGGTGGCGGCCCGCGCCTGGCCTTCACGGGATTCAGCTCCAGCGACTACGGGTGGACGGCCGACCACGCCACGGTCGACGTCCTCGGCGATCAGATCACGATGGCCGCCTGGGTCCGGCTTGCTTCGTCGAGCAGCGGTGATCGGTTGATCCTGAACAAGGAGAGCTCGTACGAGTTTGCCGTCCGAAACAACCAGCTCGATTGCGCGGTCTGGACGACCGGTCGGGGCTGGTATTGGATCAGCGGCAGCTCCACCGGGACGAGCTCGGTGCTCACCCCGGGGACCTGGTACCACGTCGCCTGCACGTACTCGCCAGACGGGCGTATCCGGACCTACGTCGACGGCAACCTGGAGCTGACGTCGACCTACACGCCCGGAACGATCGTCAACCGCAGTTCGAACCTGTGGCTCGGCCGTCGGGACAGCGGATCGTATTGCGTCGGTTGCGCGATCGACGACGCCGGGGTCTGGGAGATCGCGATGGACTCCGCGAAGCTGAACGCGCTCGCAGCGGGCGGCATCGGCACCATGTTCGCGGGCATGGCCGACCTTGGTGGCAACCAGGAGCTCTGCGATGCCGTGGACCAGGACTGCGACGGGGAGGTCGCCAACGGCTTCATGTACACCGAGCCCCAGGGTGGGGCGGTGCGTCCAATCGGCGCGACGTGCGACGGTCCCGACGTCGACTTCTGCCGGGACAACAGCTTCGACCCCGGCGATGTCGACGAAGGGGGCACGGTCGCGTGCCTGACGCCGGTCATAGCGGTGTGCACGGACGACCCGAACGACCACGATGGCGAACGCTGCGATGCGTTGGACAACGACTGTGATGGGGCTATCGACGAGGGGCTCCCGCTCGTCGATCACTACCGCGACCGCGACGGCGACGGTTTCGGGGATGCGAACCGGACTCGGCAATTCTGCAGCGGCTCGATTCCCGGTTGGATCGAGGGAGACCGCGCCGACTGCTCCGACTCCGCGGGCGGCGTCCATCCCGGGGCCACCGAGGTGTGCGACGGAGTGGACAACAACTGCTCGGGGACGATCGACAACGTGCCTCCGGATGGACCGTGCACGCTGACCGACGACGACGGGGTCTACGGCGTCTGCCAGAACGGTACGGACGAGTGCCTGCCGGGTACCTTCACGACCCCGCTGGACACCAGCACCGCGCTCATTCCGTATCGGTGGTCGGAGTCGATGGCGTGGAACGTCCCCTGCGGCGACGGTCGTTGCTCCCGGTGGGCGAGTTACGCCGACACCCTGCCTGCGGTCGGGCTGCGCCAGGTCACGGTCTCCGGTTCGATGGAACCCGGAGGCCGCACGTGCTCCGATCCGGCGACCGTTCAAGCGATCGCGGACGCGTTGCGAACGCGTACCAACGGTTCGTGGACCTGCGACGGCTACAACTGGGCGGTCGTTCCTGGCTGTTCGATTTGTGGTGGGGGAAGCGGGCGTGTCGAGTTGTTGGTCTCATCCGGTGCGATCTCGAGCTGCTCGTGCTCCGCCACCGGGGCACAGTGGGCGGTTCGCCCATGCGTCGGCACCTCCAACTGGGGTGGGATCGCGGGCCTGACGTGCAACGCGCCGCCGCAGGACATGACGGTGGACTTCGGTCTCGCCGCCCCGGACTTCGGTGACGGTTGGGTGGTCGACTGGCTGGTCGCGCGCGACTGGTACTGGTTCCTGCCCGGCTACACGGCGTGCAACAGCAGACCTCCGGCGCCGCTCGATCCGGGCGCCCAGCCACGCGTCGGCGATACCTTTGCCGGGCAAACGTGGAGCGAGGTCCGCGGCCTGCACCAGGGGGGACCGTGCAACAGCGGCTTCGGCATGCGGCACTCGACCGACAGCTGGCGCTACGCCTACGCAGTCACCTACGCCCACTCCCCGTCGGCACGTCTGGTCGACCTCTCGATCGGCATGGCCGACTTCTATCGGATCTGGGTCAACGGGGTGGAGTACGGCGGCGACGGCGGCGGCGGTACGTTGGGACGCATCGGCTGCCACTGCTACGCCGCCGACCAGTACAAGATCGACGACGTGCCCCTCTTGCTGGGCAAGAACACGATCATCGTCCAGACGGCGAACTACACCGGAGAGCACGGCTTCGTGATGCGGTTCCTGTCGCAGCATGGCGCCGGGGACCCGGTGT
This sequence comes from uncultured Myxococcales bacterium, assembly GCA_964520965.1. GTDB lineage: Bacteria > Myxococcota_A > Bradymonadia > REDH01 > REDH01 > CAZFPM01. The sequence goes on along the minus strand of CAZFPM010000102.1, from coordinate 5,472 downwards.
GTGCGGGGCAGTCCCCGTGGAACCAATGTCCGGTCCGCGATTTGTGGTTCGGTCTCGAGCCGGAAGGCGGCGTCAACCTCTGCCACGCGGGACCGTGCTACGACCCCGACGGCGCAGGCCCGGGCGGCTGCGTCGAGGTCGAATGCAGCGGATTCGATGACGATTGCGACGGCGCGGTGCACCCGCGCGAGAGCGATGACGACGGCGACGGCCAGAGCGAGTGTCTCGGCGACTGCGACGACGGGGACATCGATACCTTCCTCGGTCAGGCGGAGAGCTGCGACCACGCTGACAACAACTGCGTCGGCGGCGCAGACGAGGGCCTGGGCCTGGGCGATCCGTGCGCCGGAGGCGACGGCGATGCCTGCGAGGACGGGCATGTGATGTGCGACCTCGCGACGTTCTCCACCATCTGCTCGGGCGGCGCGGCGGCCATCTACACCTTCGAAGGCGACACCGCTCCGACCCCGTCGACGACCGGACAGGCATTCGACGCCTCCGGAAACGCGTGGCACGGGGCCCTCGACTACCCCGTCGCGATCGCATCGTCGTTCTCGCGTAACGGACGGAACTCACTGCACTTCCCCGGCATCGGGGCAGACAGCACCTCGGCACTTCGGTTCCCGGCCGCGGCCAGCAGCAGCCAGGACTTCACGCTCAGCGCGTGGGTCTATCGGGACAGCGCGATGGCGCGTCCGGGCGCGATCTTCTCGCAGCTCAGTCCGAGTGCCGGAAACGGGCTCCTGTTGGGCCATGGCTGGCTGTTCTGGAACGACGTCCAGCTCTTCCCGTCGCCGAATATCCCGGCGGACACGTGGACCCACGTGGCGCTGGTGTACAACGCCCAGACCCTCGCCTTCTTCATGAACGGCGCCCTGGTCTCGGGCCCCCATTCTGTCTCGCCGATCAGTAGCTGGGGCAGCGACGTCTTCGTCGGTCAAGAGCTGGACGGGAGTGCCGGGCCGCCGTCTCGTCCGGGCTGCAACATGGTGTGCTCGACCGATTGGCAACAGGCCTGGATCGGCTGGATCGACGACGTCGTCCGCTATCGACACAAGCTCTCCGTCGCCGAGATCGAAGCGCTGGCCGGGCTCGACGGCGCCGCCGGAACCGTCCCGTACGTCGACGTGAACCACGAGTTCTGCGACTGGCTCGACAATGACTGCAACGGCGTCGTCGACGAGCCCTACACGCTCGGCGCGGCGTGTGATGGTGCCGACCCCGATCTCTGTGACGCCGACGCCACCACTTCGTGTGCGCAAGATGGACGATCGTCCGAGTGCGATTGGGGGGCCTGGACCGCCCTCGAGTTCGACTACATGGCCGACTCCACGCACTTCCTCGATTCCTCCGGAAGCGGCCATCACGGCCTGCACGACCCGAACGAAGTCTCGACGGTGGACCTCGGCGGACACGTCGCTGCCGACTTCGGCGGCGTGCAGCCATCGTACGTGGGCATCGACGCAGCCGGCGTGTGGCGCCGGACCTTCACCGTTGCGTTCTGGGCGTCGATTCCGCCGGCACTCACCACTCCCGGTGGACCGAATCGGACCATCGTGAGCCGGAGGACCGTGTTGTCGAACCTGCTCTCGGGCACGGCCACCCCGTGCGCGGGGAGCGACCGCGGATTCGAGGTCACGGCGCTCGGTCGGGTGTATTGGAACTGCGCCGAGCTCCAGATCCCGGCGTTCACCTCGGTGCTCGGCGCGGGGGATACCTGGGTGCACCTGGCGCTGACCCACGACGGGACGACGATCCGCGCTTACGTCGACGGCGCTGCACGTCCGCTGCGGTCGGAGCACACCGGATCGTGGGGAACCTACCCGACGCTCCCGTCGAACGTGTTCGCCCCGATCGTCTGGCCTTCGTCGTCCTCGCACAAGATCTGGCTCGGCCAGAGCGGCACGACCAACGAGGGCGTGTTCTTCGCCAGCCGATCGTTCGAGGGGCGCCTCGATGACTTTGTCTGGCTCGACTACGCAATGTCCACGCCCGAGGTTCAGGATCTCCACTCGCTCGGGCTGCCCGATACGCAGATCAACTACGAGTTCTGCGACGGGGTGGACAACGACTGCGACTCGCCCACAGTCGTCGACGAGCTCTACCCCGAGATCGGTGGCTTCTGCAGCGTGGGCGTCGGCGAATGCTACGAGACGGGCACCTTCATCTGCAATGCGGCACTGCCGAGCGAGACAAGGTGCAGCGCGGGCGGGTTCGAGCCCGACCCCGAACTCTGCGACGGGCTGGACAACGACTGCGATCCGGCCACGACGGACGGCGCCGATGAGCCGAACTTCGGCGACCCCTGCGACAATCCCGCCGACGCGGACCTCTGCACCGACGGAAACATGGTGTGCGACGGGGTCGCGATGGTCTGCGACGACGATGCGGCGTCGATCATCGACGCCTGTAACGGTCTCGACGATGACTGCACCGGCACCCCCGACGACCCGCCGGACGTCACGTGCGGCTTCGGCATCTGCGCCAACACCGTGACCGCTTGTGTCGGTGGGGTCGACAACCCCTGCATTCCCGGCACCCCAGAACCGGCCGAGCACTGCGACGGAATCGATCATGATTGCGACGGGGAGGCCTGGAATGGATTCGAGGAGCTCGACGGCCCGTGCACCGTCAGTTTCGGCATCTGCGAGCGATCCGGCACCTACCAATGCTCGCCCGACCTGCTCACGATGGTCTGCGATGCCATCCCCGGGCTGCCCGATCCGGCGGGGGAGCTCTGCGCCAATGGCCTCGACGACGATTGCGACGGCGAGGTCGACGAGCTCGACGTTTTCGGCGGGCTCACGGTCGACCGCGTGGCTTCCGGGGATCCGACCTTCGACTACAGCTCCTGTGACACCGTCTCGGGCGACCCTCCGCGATGCACCGCCGTCGTGTTCACCGTCGTCAACTCGGGCGATGTCGAGATCGCGGCCGGCGACACGGTGACCGTAACGGTGGACGCCGGCACGCCCGAAATCGCCGGGACCGGCACCCTGGTCCGTTCAGTGCCTGCCGGCGGAAGCGACACGTTCGCGTTCTGCTGGGAGAACGACACCGAGATCGACGCCGCCATGGTCTCGGTCAGCGTGAGCGACCTGTGCACCGCGATCACGGGCTCGGCGAGCGGCGCGTACGATCTCTTCGTCTGTGGCACCGAAGTGTGTGACGGTGGTGACAACAACTTGGACGGCAATATCGACGAGTTGCCGGACGCTTGCGGCGGCGACCCGACGATGGAGTGCCTCTACAACCCCGGGACCGACGAGTACGCCTGCGCCCGTATGCTCGGCGACGACGGGGCGTGCGCGGATGGAGCGTGTCCGACCGGGGAGCAATGCGTCGATGGCCTCTGCGTCGAGGGCTGCTCCGGCGACGAGGGGTGCGGGTCCGGAGCCGCCTGCGTCGACGGAGCCTGCGTCGACCTCGTCTGGTCGTCGGCCGCCGCCGATGCCGGCGACGACGATGCCGGCGCAGCATTCGAAGGCACCGGCGACGGCGACTACAGGTCGGACGACGGCTGGATGGGTTGTGGGGTCGCACCCCGTGGTCGTCCCACCGCGGCATTGCTCCTGGTGGGCATCCTCTTCTGGTCGAGGCGTCGCCGGTGACCGGCCTCGTGGGGAAGAGGGCCGTAGCCAGCGGCCGCGTCGGGGGCGACCTCGCAGCGCGGCCGCCGGGCCGTGGGGCGAGCCCCGCTCGAAACCGACGAACGACACTCGCTCGACTCCGACCGAGGAAGCGGAGAGACTGTGACGCGTCCACCTCCGTGACCTCGGACACCCTGCGGACCATGCGCTCCAACTCCTCTGTAATCTGCCTGGTCGCGTCCCTCGCACTGCTCCTGCTTGGCGGATGCGGCGACCCGGACCCCGGAACGTCGGACGCCGGCTGCACCGACCGCGCGGCCTGCGCCGTCCCGCCACCGTCGACGTGCTCCGACGACGGCCAGTCCTTGCGCAGCGCCGTCGCCTTCACCGGCTGTGACGAGGCAGGGGAGTGTCAGTACGAATACACGACCGAACAGTGCCCGCTCGGGTGCGAGAACGGAGATTGCATCGAGCCCGTCTCGCCCTGCGCCGACGTGGTCTGCGGCGAGCCGCCGTCGGCACCTTGGTGCGATGGCAACACCGCCCGGTGGTACGAGCTGCCCGGGACCTGCGTCGTCGAAGACGACCAGGCGGAGTGCGATTACGACCGGGAGTCGAGGAACTGTCGAGACGACATCTGCTTCGAGGGCGCGTGTCAGCCGGTGTCCTGCACGTTCCTGACCTGCGATTCGCCCCCGGACGACTTCTGTGACGGGACCGTCGCCATTCGCCACCCTCGCCTCGGGACCTGCGACGAAGAGGACATCGAGTGCGACTACTCGCCGCAGACCGAGGATTGTGCCGAGTCCGGTCTGACCTGCGATGGCGGCGAGTGCGTCACCGGCCCGTGCACCGGTGTCGTGTGCGAGGAGCCCCCCGAGCCGACCTGCGAGTCCGGAGTCGCGACGACCTGGGACGCGACGGGGACCTGCGAGTTCGGCGAGTGCACCTACGGGTCCGCCGAGGTCGACTGCGTGGCGGCGGACATGCAGTGCGTCGACGGCGCCTGCGTACCCCTCTGCGACCCGGCGAGCTGCGTCTCCGCCCCCGATCCGACGTGCGACGGTAACGACGCCATTGTGTTCGGCGACGACGGCGATTGCGGCGAGGGCGACACCTGCGTCTATCCCGAGATTCGGACCGCATGTGGTCCCCTCGGCCTCGTGTGCGTCGAGGGTGAGTGTGTCGACAACCCAGCCTGCGAGAGCATCGTCTGCGATGCGCCGCCCACCGCCGACTGCGACGGCGAGGTCGCGGTGACCTATGCCGACGACGGCACGTGTTTCGGGGAGGGCCATTGCGATTACGCCGAGAGCCGTCGCGACTGCGCGCTCGGCGGTCAGGTCTGCTACGCGGGCGACTGCGATGACTTCTGTGACGTCGCCGCTTGTATCGATCCGCCCGACGATTACTGCGACGGTCATGTCTCGGTCATCCACAGCGCCGTCGGGGCCTGCGTCGACGACGCCTGCGAGTACGAGTCGTTCCGAGAGGATTGCGACGCGGCCGGAACCTACTGCAGCGCCGGTGCCTGCGTGCGCCGTTGCGTCGACGAGGCGTGCACGACGCCGCCGGAGGAGGCCTGGTGCGTGGGCAACAGCCTCTGGGGCTTCGATGGACCCGGTTTCTGCGGGGCCGGCGACGACTGCGAGTATCCGGAAGCCTTCCTCCGAGATTGCGGGTCTGCCGGCGACGTCTGCTTCGCCGGCGAGTGCCTCTCGACCTGTGGGGGTGTGTTCTGTGACGATCCGCCGCGTGCCCGATGTGACGATGACGAGTTGGTCGTCTCCGAGGGTTCCGGAGTGTGCGCCGAAGGAGACGTCTGCACCTATGCCGAGATTCGGACGAACTGCGCCGACGACGGCCTGGCCTGCGGATCGGT